>JAGXAJ010000008.1 GCA_018971625.1 Pseudomonadota bacterium | reverse complement strand
TCTTTCTGGCGATCATCCCGCGGCTTGCTCATCGCATTCCCCAATGTCGACAACGCTGTCAGGGAATCACGAATCGCCCAAAAGCAAAATCCTAAAACGCAAGAAAGCGACGTCCATCACCCCGCTTTCCTGCAAAATCCAATACTATATCAAGACCAATTCTGCTTATTTCTCAGCTCAATCCGCATTCTTCACGGATGACCACAAAGTGCTCGCTATCGTTGGTCGAGCGAGTCGCTGGCTGGGGCGGGAGGGATCGAACCTCCGAATGGCGGAATCAAAATCCGCTGCCTTACCGCTTGGCTACGCCCCAACAGGCCTGTCCGGAAACTGGCGGGACGACAGCCCGCGCGGATTCTTTCGGTAACATCGGTCTATAGAGGGAGTTGAGCCTTTTCAACCGGCTGGGAGCTGAATTCGGCGAAGCCCGCGGCAGGCCGTCTCGCCAATCGGACTGTTTTGCCCGGTTGTCGTGATGGCCGTTTCCCAAGGATAACGGTCGCCTTCCATGTCTCTCTGCCC
The DNA here is from genome assembly GCA_018971625.1 of Pseudomonadota bacterium. Taxonomy (GTDB): domain Bacteria; phylum Pseudomonadota; class Alphaproteobacteria; order Rhizobiales; family Xanthobacteraceae; genus Bradyrhizobium. The sequence continues at coordinate 79,961 of JAGXAJ010000008.1, read as the reverse complement.
TCACGGAGTTGAGGGAAGGGCGGTTTCGTGGGAAGACCGCGCTCTGGGTCCTTTAACCCCTCAAGCGAGACCGCAGTCATGACCTATCGCGCGCCGATCAACGACATGCTGCTCGCCCTCAATCACGGCGCCGGTCTGGAAGCGGCCGTCAAGGCTGGCCACTACGGTGACTTCGACGCCGATATCACTGCAGCTGTGCTGGAGGAAGCCGGAAAGTTCGCCGGCGACGTGCTGGCCCCGCTCAACCGTATCGGCGACGAACATGGCATCAAGCTCGAGGGCGGCAAAGTCACCACCGCCCCCGGCTGGCCCGATGCCTACCAGCGCTGGATCGCGGCGGGCTGGAATGCGGTGTCGGGACCGGAAGCGTTCGGCGGCCAGGGCCTGCCGCTTGCCATCAACGCGGTCTGCACCGAAATCTGGAGTGCTTCGAACATCGCCTTCGGTCTCTGCCCGCTCCTGACCTTGAGCGCAATCGAGGCGCTCGATGCGCATGGCAGCGACGCGCTGAAAAAGACGTACTTGGAAAAGCTCGTTTCCGGAGAATGGACCGGCACCATGCAACTCACCGAGCCGCAGGCAGGATCGGATGTCGGCGCGCTGCGCACCCGCGCCGAGCGCGCGGCCGACGGCAGCTATCGCATCAAGGGCACCAAGATCTTCATCACCTACGGCGATCACGACATGACCGATAACATCGTGCATTTCGTGCTGGCCCGATTGCCCGATGCGCCCGCGGGCACCAAGGGTATTTCGCTGTTCCTGATTCCTAAATTCCTCGTCAACGCCGACGGCTCGCTCGGCGCGCGCAACGACATTTATCCTAGCGGCGTCGAACACAAGCTCGGCATCCATGCTTCGCCGACCTGCACCATGACGATGGGCGACAAGGGCGGCGCGGTCGGCTACCTGATCGGCGAGGAAAATCGCGGCATGCTCTGCATGTTTACGATGATGAATCAGGCGCGGCTTGCTGTTGGTCTGGAAGGCGTCGGCATCGCTGACCGCGCATACCAGCAGGCGCTGGCCTTCGCGCAGGAGCGCAGGCAGGGCCACGCCTTCGGCAGCAAGGGCGAGGGTTCAGACCCCATCATCGTGCATCCCGACATCAAGCGCATGCTGATGCAGATGCGTACCCTCACGGCCGCGGCGCGCACAATCTGCTACGCAACCGCAGTAGCGCTCGACGTGTCCCTACGAGCCAAGGACGTCAAGGTACGGGCTGATGCCGCAGCCCGTGGCGCGCTGCTGACGCCGATCGCCAAGGCATATTCCAGCGACATCGGCAATGAAGTGGCTTATCTCGGCGTGCAGATCCACGGCGGCATGGGCTTCATCGAGGAGACCGGCGCCGCGCAGCATTCCCGCGATGCCCGCATCACCTCGATCTATGAGGGCACCAATGGCATCCAGTCGATCGACTTGGTGGCGCGAAAACTCGCCGCCAATAATGGCGCATCGGTATTCGCGCTACTCGACGAACTCTCTGGCGTCGTCACCCAAGTCGAACGCTCCAACGATCCAGCTTTCGGCACCACAGGAACAAAATTGCGCGAGGCGCTCGGCGCGCTCGATCGCACCAGCAAGTGGCTACTCAAGCGCGTCGCTTCGAAACCGAACGAGGCGCTGGCGGGAGCGACGCCATATTTGCGGCTGTTCGGCGCGACGCTCGGCGGCTGCATGCTGGCAGGAGAAGCACTCGCGGCATGCGAAGCCGGCGACGGCGAACGTTATATCGCGGTCGCGCGGTTCTTTGCCGAAAACGTTTCGGTTCAGGCGCCTTCGCTAGAGCGGACGGTGACCGACGGTGCTGAAGCCGTGAACGGAGCCGACGCGGTGCTGCTGGCGTAGATCGCGGCTGTTGGCTCTGCACGATAGCGCGGGAGCTGGTCTTCGAGCGAATAGCAGACGCACAATGCGAGGCTCGCCCACACCGCCATGCTGAAATAAAGCGACATCCAGGCTATCTCTTCTTTCCACTCGGTGAGATTGTGCGTCACAACCCAGCGCGTGCTGACGTCGCGGAGTCCGTCGCGCGCGCTGAGATGCCGGTTGCCGTCCGCGCCTCCAGTGCGCCAGCGATTGAAATACATGGGAACGTCGACCGTCATCAGGAACGCCAGATAAGCCACAATCCCCGCGAGGCCGATGGCGAGGACCACGCGCACCGGCCCGTCGAATTCCGGCAGCAGCCGGCACAGCGCGATGCCTGCGATGAAGAACGCCACCGCCCAGATCGAATTTTCGATGGCGTTTCCGAGATAGTTGGTAGTCAGCACTGCGTGCCAAGAGCAGCACTCCGCGATCAGGATCAGCGGGAGGATCACCCATGCAGCAGTCAATACAGTGTCGGCTCCCGTCGTCATGCCCAATCGGTGCAGGACGATCGCCCACTGTGCCACAAAGCAAAGCTCGGCCACGGTCGCGACCGAGCGGCCAACCATAATGCTCGACAGCCAGGTGTCGAACAGACAGATCCGCTGCACATCGGCGCGCGGCAAGACCGATCTGAAGGCACAGCCAAACACATAGCCCGCGCAAAGCACTAACATCAGTCCGACGCCGGACGTGCTGCCGGCAACCGGTTGTTCTGGCAGCTCGCGGTACAGCGCGAACCAAACCGCGACATTGACGCCGCTGACCAGCGTCAACATTCCCCACCACCACGCCAGCGGATTCGACCAGGTCAGGAAGCCCGATGCAGAGCGCGGCGAGCAGGTCGACGAGGACTTTAAAGGGAAAGCTGGCCGCGCCGGCCATTCCAAACTCATGCGGGAGCTCCGAATAAAATCAAACTGACATCTGTACGTATTAATATTGTCATGAATCGAAGCGGCTCACGACAGAAATAATATGAAGGTTTTATGACAGAGATCAAAGCGTACGAAGACTTTTGATTCGTAGGCACGAGCGGCGCACTCCACAGGTCTTTTAGTGAGCCAGCAGTTTGATCGTCTTGATGGCGTGTGCGGGACCGCGCCAGCCCAGAAAGTCGATCTTCTTGTCCTCCAAGGCGTCCGTTGCCAGGAAGAACTGCTCCAGTTCTGCACGTGCACGGGACGGTAAGTGGCGAATGTCTTTTAGGTCGGTCTCAAGTGGTGAGCGATCCGGTACCGCGAACAGGCGATCATTTCTCTTCTTCTTGCCCTTCTTTTTTTGCTCAAGTTCCAAGATCCCGACCGGCCTGCACCGCAAGACCACGCCGGGGTAGGTCTTGGCGTCATGTATTACAAGGACGTCGAGCGGATCGCCGTCCTCCGCTTTGGTTGAGGGAATGAAACCCCAGTCGTATGGATAGCTAAGGCCGGCCATAAGGGGTTTAGCTAGCGTGAACGCTCGCAGCTTCGGATCGAAGTCCAGCTTGCACGTACTCCCACGCGGGGTTTCAACGACAGCGTAGACGTGGTCGTCATCGGCCCAAGTCGGCAGCTTAAATGGGTTCGTCATCTGATCCGCCTTAGGCCGCCCGATAGCGCCCGATACTCATGCGCTGCTTATACCCATCGGTTTCAGTCTGGTGTCACGCGCAGTCTGGTTCTCATCTCAGCGGCCATCTCCGCCCCGAGCGGAATGACGATAGCGAGATCCAAAGCCACTCGTGAAGCCGATAACGGCGTCGAGCGAACCATAGGTCTGGTTGAAGTTCCCGAATTGGCTGCGTACCAAGGGGGCAGCGCACGCTACCGGAAGATAACAGCCAATGAGCATACCACCGCACCGCCTCTCGGGAGCGGCCATGCCCTCGCATACGCTTTTGAAATCAGGCAGTTTGTTTTTGGAGCAGATAGAGCGGGGATGATCGCCAAGCTCCTTTCGTAAGACCAATATTTCGGACAAACGTCCCAACTTGAAGAGCGTTCCTAACCGACGCGTTCGGAAGCGGCTATTGCGTACTGACGCCATCGAGTCATTTCGCTGTTGCGTACGATCCGCGTCGTTCTGGATCAAACCGACTTTACGTCAGTGCCCGGACTCACATCTAATTCGTATGTCCTCGGCAGCCTGGTTCGTGCTAAATCTGGCACGTCTGCGGAACCGGCCGATACGGGACGGTATTGGTCGTTCATCGTGGCGCCGCGAGCCAGCAATGAGCCTTGAACTTGAATTAAAATTTCGTGTCCCGGCACGTAGCTTATCCAAGATCGCGAAGCTTCGAATCGCGGGTACCCGCGGCGACGCGCATTCGGAGACTCAACTTCTGTCGACGTACTTTGATACCAAAAAGCATAAGCTAAGGCGTCGCGGTCTTACTTTTCGGATTCGACAGGCGAACGGAAATTACATTCAGACCGTCAAGGCGGCGGGGACAGGAAGTTTTGCACGCGGCGAGTGGGAGAGCGAGGTGGGAACTCTCGTCCCGGATCTCGACAAGGCCGACGACACACCGCTTCAGAACCTGGTCACCAAAAAGCTACGCCGCAGCTTAAAGCCTGTCTTTCGGACCTCCGTGCGTCGCATCACTCGGCTTTTCCACGCCGGCAACAGCGAGATCGAACTCGCCGTTGACCGCGGAAGCGTTTTTGTAAATCGACGTTCAGCGCCGATCTCCGAATTTGAACTCGAATTAAAAAGCGGGCGGTCAGCGGATCTGTTTCATCTTGCCAAAGTTCTGGCGCAGAAAACTGACGGGCAACTCGACCTGCGATCGAAATCGGAACGCGGCTATCTGCTCACCAATGGCGCTAGAGAGGCGGCAACCCGGGCCGAACCTATTCACCTCGATAGCAAACTAAGCTCACTTGAAGCATTCGAGGTGATAGCGTTCTCAGCATTGCGTCACTTCTCGACAAACGTCGACGCGGTGAGAGCGCTCGATGCCGAAGCTATCCATCAGATGCGGGTCGGATTGCGACGGCTGCGAGCCGCCATCTCGCTGTTCAATAAAATACTTCCGAACGCCAGCACGGCCAGGATCAAGACCGAGCTTAAATGGCTCACGGACGAACTAGCCCCCGCGCGGGAAATCGATGTATTTCTCGAGGAGTGGCTGTTTCCATTTGTTGCGAAGAGTAAGCCCAAGCGCGGCGCTCGCGCGATCGAATCTCAGTTTACGGCAAAGCGCAATGCAGCTTTCGAGGATGCGCGGCGTGCTACCGAGGCGCCGCGGTTTCGCCACCTGCTGATCGACATTCTGGAGTGGATCGAGACTCGAAGAAATGTGTGCGAGGACAATACCGAGGCATTGATCGGCCGTACTGCAGCGGCCATCCTTGATCGTCGGATCAAGAAGGCACGCAAACAAGCAGGGCATCTCGAAGAATTGTCGCCTGAGGAGAGGCACAAGCTGAGGATCAAGATCAAAAAAGTTCGTTATGGTGTGGAATTCTTCCAGAGCCTTTACGCAGATAAAGATCGCAAGAAGCTTGACCGGCTTGTGACGCGTCTCAAGAAAATTCAAAATGTCTTAGGTACGCTAAATGATGCCAAAGCGCACGAGGAAATGGCAAAGGAGGCCGCGCTAACAGCGCCCCTCCAAAACAGGCGTGCGCGTGCATTTGCGTCGGGCATGCTCGTCGGACAAGAGCGCGAAGCTGCGAAGGGAATGATTCGAACTGCTTGTAGAGAACTGCGTAAATTGCATCCGCTGACTGTCGAACCGAGGTAGGGAGTTTCCGCCAGGCTCAGATACGATGCTCCTCGGGCCCCTGTGGAAGCGTGGCCACCTTGATTGAAGCGCAGTTTCTGCAAACTTAGAATACGACGACCGACCGGATCGACTTGCCCTCGTGCATGAGGTCGAAGCCCTTGTTGATATCCTCGAGCTTGAGAACATGGGTGATCATTGGATCGATCTGAATCTTGCCGTTCATGTACCAGTCGACAATCCTCGGCACGTCGGTGCGGCCGCGGGCGCCGCCGAATGCGGTACCTTTCCAGACCCGGCCCGTCACCAGCTGGAATGGTCGCGTGGCGATCTCCTTGCCAGCTTCGGCAACGCCGATCACGACAGATACGCCCCAGCCGCGATGACAGGCTTCCAGCGCCTGGCGCATCACGTTGGTATTGCCGGTGCAGTCGAAGGTGAAATCGGCGCCGCCGTCGGTTAGCCCGACCAAGTGCTGGACGATATCGCCATCGACCTTCTTCGGGTTCACGAAATGCGTCATGCCGAAACGGCGGCCCCATTGGTCCTTGGAATCGTTGATGTCGACGCCGATGATCTTGTCAGCGCCCACCATCCGCGCGCCCTGGATGACATTGAGTCCGATACCACCAAGGCCAAACACCACGACGTTGGAGCCCGGCGTGACTTTGGCGGTGTTGACTACGGCGCCAACGCCAGTCGTCACGCCGCAGCCGATATAGCAGCTCTTGTCGAACGGCGCGTCCTCACGAATCTTGGCGACCGCGATCTCCGGCAGCACCGTGAAATTGGAAAAGGTCGAGCAGCCCATGTAGTGGAAAATCGTCTTACCCTCGTGGCTGAAGCGCGAGGTGCCGTCGGGCATCAGGCCCTTGCCCTGCGTGGCGCGGATCGCTGTGCAGAGATTGGTCTTCTGGCTGAGGCAGCTTTTGCACTGGCGGCATTCCGGCGTGTAGAGCGGGATCACGTGATCGCCCGGTTTGACCGAGGTGACGCCGGATCCCAGCTCGCGCACGATGCCAGCGCCTTCATGGCCCAGGATCGACGGAAATATTCCCTCGCTGTCGAAGCCATCCAGCGTATAGGCATCAGTGTGGCAGATCCCCGTCGCCTTGATCTCGACCAGGACCTCACCCGCCTTCGGACCTTCCAGATCGAGTTCGACGATTTCGAGCGGCTTCTTGGCTTCAAAAGCAACCGCGGCGCGCGTTTTCATTGATCGTTCCTTACGGAGCTTCGTGTCCAAATTCGGCGGGAACGCGGTATTCCGAGCCAGATTGCTCTTTACCCACGCGCTCATCGGGCTTCGAGTTTGAACTCTACCATTTCAGCCGCGCAGCGTCATCTACCGCGCCGGGGTGTCACGATGAGCTGCCAGCCGTATCCGTACGCTTGACCTCGGGCAACAGCCACATCGCGAAGATCATGAAACCTCCGAGAAAGGTGACGACATACTCGATGCGGTCATGGCCGAGCCTATGCTGGAAATAGCAAGCGATGGCTGCCACACGACGACACCGAGCGACAGTGCTAGCTTGATCTTGACGGGCATCGCTAAAGTTCGCTGATGCAGGAAAGGCGCATTCGTCGGGTCAGCTATGGCAATGCGCGTCGGCGCCGCGATTTCCCGCTTCTGGCTCGAGCCTATCTCGACGGATTGCTGCTGCTCGACGAGCTGATTTCGCGCCGGATTACGCTCGATGAAATCAACGACGGCTTTGCCGCGCGGAAACGCGGCGACAGCATTCGAGGCGTCGTAACGTTCGTTTGAAGCGCTTCAAGTATCGCGTCTTCACATATCCAGCGTCTTGCGCACGAAATCCTCGATATGGTCGATCAACCGGTCGGAAGCGGTCGCAGCGGCCTTCGCCTTCCTTTGCGATACCGCGTCCGCAACGGCTGCGTGCAGCTTGGCGGCAAGCGGCAAGTCGGCGACTTCCTGGTAATGCTGGTACCAGAACCGGCGCGACAGCGCGTTCATCAATCCCATCGACCGCCGCGCGAATTCATTGCGGGCGGCGGCCGCGATCAGGATGTTGAAACGCTGGTCGAGCCTCATGAAGGCGATATCGTCGGCCTTGGCAGCGGCGGTAAGCATGGCTTGGGCGAGTTCGGCGAATTCCGCACGTTCCTCCGGCGTAGCGCGTTCGGCAGCGAGGCTTGCCATCAGTCGCTCCAGCTCACGGCGTACCTCGAGCAGCCGCAGTTGCAGGCGCAGATTGATTTCGGAGACCATGATGCCGCGCCTCGGCATGATCACCACGAGGCCGTCCCGCGCCAGCCGTTGCAGGGCCTCGCGGATCGGAGTTCGGCCGATTTTCAGCCGCGTTGCCAGCGCCTGCTCCGACAGTACCGTGCCGGGCGACAATCGCAGCGTGACGATCAACTCCTCGAGTTCGCTATAGGCACGGTCAGTCAGCGTGCCGCGCCTGATCTCGTCTTGCCGCTCCATCGCGCGAGCAGGGCGCTTCGATGATGATGTCTTCGACTTCAATCGCCCTCACAGCGCCGGCCAATATTCGCGGGAGCGAGGCTCGCGAGATCCATCCCAATCGTATATGGGCCATATATCATGGCGCAAGGCTTGGTCGAGAGCGGGATTTTAACATGGACTGGGTGAAATCGGGCAAGGCCGATCTTGGGCATGTCGCGGTTATGCATCGGCTGCGCAAGCTGTGATGTCCCGAAGCCGGGATTTATCCATGGATGCACAGGAGAGGCCATAGTGACTATCCTGCCCCTGTTAAAGACCGCACCTTTTGAAATCCGATTCCTCGATTCCGGAGTCCAGGCCTATGCTTTCACCTTTGGCTAAAATCGACTAAGGCTGACCGGCAAAACGCGGACGATACGCCTGATGAAGCTGTTCATGTTTTATATCGGTGGCAATTGTGGCAACTCGAATATCGAGCTGCACGACGTACGGTTTTCGATCGGAGAGACGCCGGAAGATTGCCATGAGGATTTGCGTCGGCAATGGTGGGGCGATCCGGAAAGCCTGCATCTGGATTGCTGGGGCGAGGTCGAGCAGGCCGACGGATTTGATATCGCGTTGACCAAGGAAGCACCGTGCAACGATGCGAGCAGATTGTTCTTCGTCAATATGGGCGGCTATGACCCTGCCCAATTCACTGAACTGCACAGGAATATCCTGCTGGTGGTCCCGGACGCTAAGACCGCCAAAGCCAGGGCAAAGGCCAGAATTCAGGACTGGGTGCAGCCGCACAAGGACCGGTTGTTTGAAGTCGAGAAGGCGGTGGATCTCACGGCCCTGATGCAGCGCTACGGATATTCGCTGCAGCTGACGAGGGCCAGCAGCGAAAAGGCTTTTGCGTTCGTGTGCCGATATCTGTCGATCGCCTGAGCATGGGACGCCCCATCGCTACTGCATCACCCATCGCGACTGATTCTGCTCCCTGCGGACGCCTCGGCCGGCGAGACCAAGCCGGGGATCGCGTCCTTCATGCTTGAGCAATTGATCCTTGGCTTCCAATCCTCCGGCGAAGCCGGTTAGTTTGCCATTGGTTCCGAGCACATGGTGGCAGGGGGTGATGATCGAAATTGGATTGCGGCCGTTGGCTGCGCCGACCGCGCGCGAGGCATGGGGTCGGCCGATTTGTCGCGCGATCTCGCCGTAGCTGCGGGTTTCGCCGAACGGGATCGTCAACAGTGCCATCCACACGCTTTTCTGGAAGTCGGTGCCCTTGAAATTCAGCGGCACGGTGAACTTCCTCAATTTGCCACTGAAATAGGCTTTCAATTGGCTCTCGGCCTGTTTGATGAATTTGTTGTTCGAACCAGGTTTCGATGGGCCGAGACGAACCCGTCGTGGATCGTCCTTTTCCCACAGCACGGCGGCGAGGCCGTTCTCGCTTGCGATCAGCTTGAGCTTGCCGAACGGCGAGTCGATCAATTTGTAGACGTAACCTGTCGTGTTCACGGCGAGGCTCCCGATGATTTGCCGTCTGTTGCCGTCTATCCTGGGATGTCGCAGCGCCACTCGCCACCCGAAACCTGACAAAGGCAGGCAGCGTCGGGCCCAGCTATTGTCGACGTTTCTTCGCTTTCAGAGCCCGCATGTATTCCGCCAGCACGACAGCGTGGTTCACCCTCTCGTCATGCGCGGCATATAGCAACGTCGCCTTGCCTTTGGTCAGCTTGCGGAATTCGGCAAGCTCGGGATTTGACTTCAGCTCAAGGCGGTATCGCTGTTTGAATTCGTCGAAGCGGTCCTCGCGGTGGCCAAACCATTTTCGCAGCTCAGGCGATGGTGCGATGTCCTTGCACCAATGGTCGAGTGCTGCGGCGTCCTTGCGCAAACCCCGCGGCCAGAGCCGGTCCACCAAAATCCTGACGCCATCGTCCGGCGCCGGCCGTTCATAGACGCGTTTGATGCGAAGCGGTGCCATCGTGGCCTCCTGATAGCAGTCTGAACCGGAATGGTTTCAGGGTCGCCCGCCGTTATTCGTCCTTCCGGGTGTCGAAAGTCGGGAGTGCCGGCGCTCTGAGATCGGCTGCAATGGCGATGATTTCCAGCGGTCGCGGGACCATCACGCGACGGCTCGGGGGTCGCCCATAGCATAGTCCAGTACGAGGTAAATTGAGGTTAATGTCAACGAAGCCGCCGGGCCTGTGGTGAGGCTGCTGAATACCAGGAGTTCCGATCTACTCTGCTAATTCCGAATAGGGCGATGTCGGCACCTGCACTTTTTCTTCTCTAAGGGTTTTCGGTTTGCGCAGCCAGACATAGACTTGGGCTACGATCAGCACGACGCAGATGAAAAGGAAGAACGCACTGATCGGGCGGTCGATGAAGGTCGTGATGGCGCAGACGCTGAGCGGTGGCGAACAGCAGATGCTTGCGATCGGCCGTGCGCTGATGATGCAGCCGAAGGTCCCGATTCTCGACGAGCCGACGCTTGGACTTGCGCCTGTTATCCTCGAATTATTGTCGAAGGCGCTGGAAAAGCTGCGCCAGACTACGCCGATCACTGTTCTACTCGGCGAGCAGAATGTGACCTTCGCGCTTCCGCATACCGATCGGGTCTATGTCCTCGAATATGCGCGGATCGTCTGGGAAGGCGATCCCGGCCGGTTTGCCGCCGAGCGGGTCTCTGAAAGCCTGCGCGTTTTGGTCTGTGTGACATGTCTCACATAGTCGCTGTCTGAACCGGCCTAGCCTTCCTTTCGAACAACGGGAGGTTCACATGCGCAAATTCATTCTGATTACGGCAATGGTTCTGGTTTCCGCGACGGCGCAGGCTGGGGGGTCGAGGGGACTAACGCTCGCATCCAACGACGGATCGACGGCTGGCAACGCCAAGCCGACCAAGGCGCAGCGGTCGGAGACCCCGAAATATGTCGAAAAGCCCGCGGTGGCCGACAGCGGCACCGAACAGCCGACCGATCAACGTCCAGCCCCGGTGCAGCAAGACGCGCCCAAAACGGCCAAGACCTTCAAGCCGCAGCGCCGGCGTGAGTCGGTGGTGGAAGCACGCGTGATCTACGAACTCCATCGTCATGGCATCTACTGGTAATTGCTCGCTTTGGCCGGTGTGACTGACGTCACATCCAAAACTCCAACGCTCAGGCACTGTTTTCCCATCGACAGCACGCCGCGACGCGCGGCTGACAAGGAGCCGAAAATGACCACTCTCCGTACCCAGACGATCCGTCAGGCTGGCTTGATCCTGGCGTTCGCGGTTTCGATTTCCGCGCTCTCGTCGACCTCGAGCTTCGCCTTCAGCGCCGAGGCGCAGCAGATGTGCACCGGAGATGCGTTCCGGCTGTGCAGCTCCGAGATCCCCAACATCCCGAAGATCACCGCTTGCATGTTCAAGAACCGCAGCAACCTGAGCGTCGGGTGCCGGGCGGTGATGGACCGGGACTATGCGGCTCAGAAGGCGCGCAAGGTGGCGTCAGAATAGCCGGGCTGCCGTTCGCCGGCCGGGGTCGATTGAACGGCAGTCTCGAATGAACTGTCCGAAGATATCAACGGTCTTCGGTCAGCATGAAGACAAGACCGGTCAAGGTCGCGCCAACCGCGAACGACAGCACGACAATGCCGATGAGGATAGCCGGCGTGATTCCCGGGACCGCGCCGTTGTTGATTTGGGCCATGATCCCGAGCGGATCGAAGCGCGTCAGCACGAACGCGAACGCCAGCCCCACGGCAAGCCCCATCATGGCGTGACCAAGTAGCTTCAGGACCGAGGTGAACAGCGGGCTTGAGGTTTTTGCGCGCATCGACGTAACCGATTGCTGGCGAGCGATTCTGGCAATCGTTGCAGCAACGCGCGAGATTGTGGCCTGGTTCCATTGACGAAAGATAATCGGATGCCGTGTGTTTTCAGAAAATCCTGGCGAGGCTGGCAGCCGCATCGAAGCCGCCGACCATCTGCCTCCGCGTTCGGCAAGGTGATTGCCCCCATGATGCCGAGGTCGAATGCGGCGGTGTCTTGAATAACCAGTGATCCGGCGATAAACGAGCGTTGGTCAGTTTCGTCAACCTCGCTGCGGTGCGGTCGAAGATGGGATCAAAGGCCGGCATCAAGGAAAGCGAGCGATGAAGGTGACCGGCTTCAATCACCGATCGATCGGCGCCAAGAACCTTGGTCGGCCGGGTATTAAGACCGCATGTCGGGTGAGGTAGCGAGGATTTCGCAATGGCAGCTATCGGTCGCGACCCGAATGCGGGCCTGTCCCCGAGCCCGAATGGAGGCGATAATGCCTATGCGGCGATGCTGGCGCGGGCCGAAGCGCTGATCCCTAAGCTGAGCGCACGGGCATCGCGAACCGAGGAGTTGCGGCGGCTGCCGCCCGAGACCGAAAGCGAACTGCACGAGTCAGGCCTGTTCAGGATGCTGCAGCCGCAACGCGTAGGCGGTTCTGAGTTCGACTATGTCGCGCTGGTCGATTGCGCCGAGCGGCTGGCGCGGGGTGATGCGTCGGTGGCGTGGAATCTCGCCAATCTTTCCAGCCATCACTGGATGCTGGGCATGTTTGACAAACGCGCCCAGGACCTCGTGTGGGGCGAGAATCCCGATGCACTGATTGCATCGTCCTTTATCTTTCCGGCCGGACGCGCCCGGAAAGTCGATGGCGGCTATGTGCTGAGCGGCAATTGGCCGTTCTCCTCCGGCGTGGATTCCAGCCAGTGGAATATGCTTGCCAGCGTCGTTACTTCCGATGACGAGGCCGACGGCATCGAGTACCGGATCTTCCTGCTCCGGAAAAGCGACTACAAGACCGTCGACAGATGGAATGCGACGGGACTACGGGGTACCGGATCCAACGACGTCCAGGTCGATGACGCCTTCGTCGCCGAGCCGCTGACGGTGGCGGTAAACGCCCTCGGCGGCGGTCCGACGCCGGGCAGCGCCGTCAATCCGAACCCGCTGTATACGCTGCCCGTGTTTTCGCTGTTTCCGTATGTGCTGTCGGGAGTGGCGCTCGGCAACGCGCAGGCCTGTCTCGACGATTATGTCGATCTCGCGCAGGATCGCGCCTCCACTTATAACCGCACCAAGATCGGCGACCTGCAGAGCACGCAGATCAAGATCGCGGAAGCCTCCGCCAAGATCGACGCGGCGCGGCTGATCATGCGCTCGACCTGCATCGAGGCGATGGCCGCGGCCAGGCGCGGCCGCGTGCCCGACATTCCGACCAAGGCCAAAGCGCGCCGCGATGGCGCGTTTTCGGTCAATCTCTGCACGGAAGCGGTTTCATTGCTGTTTTCAGCGAGCGGTGCCCGTGGTTTATACATGAGCGGCGCATTGCAACGCCAGTTTCGCGATGCGCATGCAATCAATTCCCATCTGGCTTTCAACTTCGATGCGGCCGGCACCAATTACGGTCGCGTCGCGCTTGGCCTGCCATCGGAAAACCTGACGCTCTGAGATCGCCCGGATGAACGACACCCCCAAGCATCCGACCGATCCGGATCCCGCAGCCGAACTCGCCAGCGACAGTTCGGCGATCGATCCGCGGGATTTTCGCAACGCCCTTGGAACGTTTGCGACCGGCGTCACCATCATCACGGCGGCCACCAAGGATGGCAGGCCCTATGGGCTGACCTGCAACTCGTTCGCCTCGGTCTCGCTGAACCCGCCGCTGGTGCTCTGGAGCCTCGGGATGTTTTCGCAGGGCTTGACCATTTTCCAGAACGCCAGCCATTTCGCGGTCAATATCCTGGGTGCGTCGCAGCAGGAACTTGCCAGCCGATTTGCCCGATACTCCAGCGACAGGTTCGCTGGAGTTGAATGGACGCCGGGTCTGGGCAATGCGCCGATCCTCGCCAACAGCGTGGCAAACTTTCAATGCCGCGCGGCCAACCGCTATTATGGCGGCGACCACGTCATTTTCCTCGGCGCAGTCGAAGCCTATGCCTATAATGGCCAGGAGCCGTTATTGTTTGCGCGCGGCGGCTACGGGCGGTTCGTTCCGCCCGACGGCGGCAAATCGTCATGAGCAGGAAAAATCCAGATCAATCGCGTCGCTTGCGCGCCTTGCGGATTCGATTTTCAAACAGCCGTTCGGGCATGGGTCCGCGATGTCGCGGCGCAACGCGCCCGAGTTTTGCATCGTGTTGCGCCGCAGAAAGCATGAAGGCGCACGCGACTCTCAAGTGATGGCGCGGGGCGACCTCAAGAGAGGCGCGGGGAATGCCGGGTGCGCGGGGCACCCGCAGCCGTGTGCAGCAAAAAATGCTCACGGTAGTCACTATAGGTACTCCGGAACACCCGGCATTTCCCTGCGCAATGGTTTTAACGGCTTATGCCACGCTCCCCGGCGACGAATTCGTCTCGCCACCGTCACCAGCAGATTAATGGCGCTTCGAAACCCGGTTAGGTTCGAAACACCTCCGCCGGTCTTGACACCAGCAACGGGTGCCAGGACCACATGGTTTTGCCGTACGCGACCCGCCTTTCGCCAAGGGGCCCTCGCGGCATGTGCACATCCGGCAAGGCTTTGACAAAGACGGAGAGCAGCGTCGTTCGTTCACACGCGAGATCATCGCTCACCGGCCTTGCAACCGGCCCTGCGATCCCCTCGCGCGACGACGCTGCCGCGTCCACCGCATCCCACGCCCAACGTTCGTGACGATCATGATACGCCCCTCCTCGAGCGCGGGACAGCAAGAGATAGGCAAGTGATTTGCCGCGAAAGGAAACAGGAATATTTTTAGGGCAGGGACTGGACAGGGCAAATCAGCTTGAAGACGTTGGCAAATTCCGCGTTTCAGAGCAACTGCGCCGGCTTGAAAGCACTGCAATGGCAGGATTGCTGCGCTGTACCCCATTCATATATTGATATTTCGAAATACCGTCGCCCAGTGATTGCAGCCGCGATATATACAGTCATAGATAACGTGAGTTTGCGCGCTATCGCTGACACTCGCAACGATGGTCCGGGCTGGTACTCATCGAGGAAAGGCACCACGTCCAATCCGTCGCGAGAGAATGTGACGTAATTGGCTGTCAGATGTGAGACGATGTCCTCTGTTGAGCACAAGAGAAAAACAAGTTTCTCTTTCTCTACACTCTTTTGTTCTTTTCCGTTGCCAAACAAGACTTTTCGTCATTCACGATTGCCTTTGCTGTCTTCAACGGCGCCTTGTTTGTCTTTCAAGATGGATTGATATTTCTCTACTCTGACCGATTTTACGCGCTCGATCTATGAATAGACTTTGTCGCATTCGGAAATAAATTTGGGGAAAATTGCACTTGTCAGCTTGTCGTGCACTTGTCAGTTTGTCGATTGTTCTGCTTCAACTCAAAACCTCGCGCGGCGGGAAGTTCATCATCGCGCAGATGGCAAATAATGCTCGCTAGCAAAAGGGGAGGAAGGCATGTCGGGAGGTGAAGGCGGTTCGAGCGACGGCAGCCTGCGGGGCGCGATTCAAAGCCAACTTACCCTTGTGGAGGCTTCCCTTACGGCCATCTCGAACACGATCGAGGCAGAGGCCGCGTGGGTACAGGGTGCGCTCAAGGATGTAAAAGCAGCGGGTGCTGCGATTGGACAGCGCGTCGTTTTGCTTCGATCGTGCTGGAGCCAGATTCTGCCAGAGGCGAACAATGGCATTTGAGCCAAAAATGGAGGGAGTCAAATAAGAGGACTTGTCCAGTACGAGAACGAATGCGGCAAGTGTCACATTGCTTGGCTGGGAGGAACGGACGAGGGTACACTTTCTGCTGTGCCGACAGCAGTACGAGTTTTGCTTACAATTCAGTACTTGGAGTCAGTACTTGGAGGAAAGCGAGTTCGGCGTCGAGGTAGAGAACGCGCCCATTTACCGTTTTCATAAATCCCGATGATTTTGACTATATCGCCCGCAACATGGCAAGATTCCTTGCGGTGCGATGCTTACTTGTTCCTGCCAAACCGATTCCTGCGGACGAAAAGTTCCGGTGTCTGATCCTGTCGGTGTCTGATCCTGTCATGGGTGCTCGCATGACGCGCACGTCAACGCCATTGCGCAACTTGCGGCCGACAACGGTGGCGGTCGCAACGACGTGCGGCTTTCACTCGCTGAGGAAACCCACCTCCAATCTCTCGCGACAAAATGTGATACAGGCGTAGTTTGCCGCCGGATGCGAGACGATGTCTACGGTTGGTGTAAATTTGCCGCCGTGTCGGATCTTCCCGCGAACGGTCAGGCGACCAAATTCGGTCTGATAGGTTATGATATTTCAATCGTTGATTTTTCAGAGGGCGCGGGTTGGCAAATTTCTGGGCACGGAAGTCGGCCGCGATATTGGAGCAGGAAGCAGCCCAAGGCGATGACGGCGGGGACCAGGCCCCCAAACGCGCGCTGTCCGCGCTCAATTTGGTGGGGCTGGGGATCGGCGGCACCATCGGCGCCGGCATTTTTGTTCTGACGGGTCATGCGGCCGCAGCCAATGCCGGGCCGGCGGTCACGCTGTCCTTTACGCTCGGCGCGGTGGCGTGCGCGTTTGCCGGCCTGTGCTATGCCGAATTGTCCTCGGCCATTCCAATCAGCGGCAGCGCCTACACTTATGCCTACGCGACGATGGGCGAGTTGATCGCCTGGATCATCGGCTGGGATCTGATCCTTGAATATGCGGTGGCGGCGGCCGCGGTCGCCGTCGGCTGGTCCGGCTATGTCGTGAACGTCGCCCACGATTTCGGCCTCAATATCCCCGCGAAGTTCGCTTCCGCGCCTTATGTTTTCGATGCCGCGCACCACACCTGGTCGTGGAGCGGGGCCATCCTCAATATCCCTGCGGTATTCGTCGTCGTGGTGATCTCGGCCTTGCTGACGGTCGGCATCAAGGCGACCGCGTGGTTCAACGACTTCATCGTGGCGTTGAAGTTGATCGTCATCGTGCTGTTTATCGTTTGCGCCCTGCCGGCTTTCAGCACCGCGAACTGGGTTACATCCGGTAATCCCGCGGGCGCCTTCATCCCGCCCAATGCCGGCCCGGGCGTGTTCGGATGGTCCGGGGTGCTGCGCGGCGCGGCCGTGGTGTTCTTTGCCTATATTGGATTCGATGCCGTCTCGACCGCGGCGCAGGAGGCGAGGGTGCCCGACCGTGACATGCCGATCGGCATCATGGGATCGCTGGTGATTTGCACCGTGCTTTATGTCGCCGTTGGCTTCATCCTCACGGGAATCGTGCCGTACGACCGGCTGGACGTGCCCGATCCGATCGCGATTGGCATCGATGCGGCCGGCGTTGGCTGGCTTGGCCCTCTGATCAAGCTCGGCATCATCCTTGGCCTCACCTCGGTGATCCTGGTGACCCTGCTGGCGCAACCCCGGATTCTCCGCGCCATGGCGCATGACGGCTTGTTGCCGCCGATCGCCGCAAAAATTCATCCGCGCTTTCGCACGCCTTATGTCGCCACGGCAGGCACCGGCATCGGCGTAGCGCTGCTTGCCGGATTGTTGCCGATCGAGTTGATCGGCGAACTCGTCAGCATCGGGACATTGTTCGCCTTTGCGATCGTGTCGCTCGGCACGCTGGTGCTGCGGATTGCCAAACCCGGCCTGAAGCGGCCGTTCAGGGCGCCCGCGATCTGGCTGGTCGGGCCAGGTGGCGTGCTGGTCTCGCTGTTCCTGATGTTCGGACTGCCGGCCGATACCTGGATACGGCTAGTGGTCTGGCTCACGATCGGGCTTGCAATCTATTTCGTCTATGGCTCAAGACACAGTCGGATCGCCAGGACCGGCTAGCTGCTTCCTGCTCACGACAGTCATGGCGAGCCTGTTCGAAGACTTCAAGATTTCGCCCAAAACCAATTCGACCGTTCGATCGCGTTTGGCGGCTGGAGTTTGCCGGTGTACGTATTGTCATCTGGAAAGTTGACCACGTTCTCGGGACGGCTGGTGAAAGGCCGATGGCTGTGGGCGTTTCGATGACGACATCTCGATCGAGATGTCGTTGCCGCTGGTGGAAACGATGGAAATCGGTTCTGCCGCGAATTTTGCTTCGGGAAAGCGCATCCACGTTGTGCATCAGGTGTTACATCCTGCGAGGATTCTTGGTCTTTTGTGATGCGTGAGGCCGGGCATGGCACCGGAACCAACACGGGAAGTTCGACCTATAAATCGACGAAGAATTTGAGCAGCATGGACCGTCGCGCGGTCTCGCGCGCGACGCAGGCGGCATGCATCCGGACCGACATCGAACCGCGGATCTTGTCGTCGTAGAACTGGCAAGTGGTATCGCGATAGGCGATCCAGGCGCGCTGCATGGCCTGAGCCTTGATGGTCTGGTCGGAATCGAGTGTGTCGAGCAACGCTTGGTAATTTTCGTTGAGTAATCCGTCCCAGATCGCGCCTTCCATTCCGAAGCAGTCGGCCGCGGCCTGCTCGCTGGCGTTGTCGGGCTGCTTTCCCATGCAGGGTTGGGCGACAAGCCTAAAGAGGCACAGCCGCTCGCCGTTCTCCAGATTGTCCTTGTTCCTGGTCGCGCAGGTCCGGATCGAGACGATTTCATTCGCAGAGGGTTTACGGGTCTGCGCGCGAGCCGTTTCGGCAGCGACGCCGCACGCCAATGGCAGGATCGAGATCAGCGCGATGCGGAGCGCAGGTGGCAGCTTCATCGCAGGCTCCCTCTGCGCGCTTTTGCCACTGCCACCGCGAGCAGCCGATCCGGCGCGGATCAACGAACATTTTCTTGGCAGCGCTCTGTATAAGCGCCTGGACGTAGCTACGGTAAGATTTCCTTCATTGCTATCCCGTCCAGTTCCAGCGCCGCAATACAGGCAAGAAAGAATGTTGCCGGGAATGTCCCTCTCGCCAGCTTGTTGGTGATCGAGGCTTCCGTTTCCATTATTCCATGCTTCCTGAGCCGCCTGGCTAGCTCGATGTAGGTGATGTCGGCATCTTTCACCTTGTGCTTCAGGAAGGCGCCGGCCCGTTCAGCCCATTCCGCTTCGGATTTGACGTTCATGGCACCTCCGTTTGGAAGGCTATCATATCTGATAGATAGTTGTTGGCAATCCCGTAACATCTTCGTCTCCTTTGCGGGAGACGTAAGCCGGACCGCTCAGAAATGTTGTGGCGTTTGCGACATAATACGCATTTTTATATGGCATTTTTGCCGTAAGCCCATCTGAAATCGGCTGATGATGTCAGGACCGGTTATTTGCCGCCCTGCAACGCCGATAATTCGTAGATCTCGAGCGCATCGACGTCGGTGCCTCGCGCAACCGACAGTGATCTGGTTGCAGAGTTTTGTGGTTTGCCCGGCGCTGACCGGTCCCATACGCGTCAACCGCCGCGCCATTGTCAGCACATAAGGCCTGATGCGCGCCGCGCGGGATGGAAGTAGCCGTCGCGCGTCATCGCCCCGATGCGATGCACGGGCGAAGTATGCGCGGCTGGTCGGGTAGGCACGCGCGGCGCGGTTGTCCGTGAATGGCTGTGGTTCAATCAGCGGTGCCGGTTGATCGAGGCGCCATTTTAACGTAACAGGCCGTGGGCAGGACATATCGTTGTTGTTGATGGGTTCGGTCCGGGAGGCTTGAGATGCGCAAATGGCTTCAAAATGCCGACAGCGAAGACGTCACCATGGTGGTATCCGGCTGCATTGCGGTACTCGCGTTTTGCACCTTCGTATTGATCTGGTTTATTGCAGCGCCCGAACCGGAATGTGGACGAAATTGCAGCACGGAATTCTCGTCGGTTAACCGGTAATATCGGTCACCGGATTGTCGAGCCCGGTTCTCTGCCGGCTATTCCTGCCTTGTTCTGATTTGTTTCGAGCACAAAGATGTGGCTGGCGCGGACAAAGCCGGGCGGGGTGAAAGGCGCGCGCCATTTCGGCCCGTTTGCGCGGGCGGCTGGCGAGCTGATGTCGCATGTTCGAGATCGTCGGGCCGAAGCGGACGATGGCGAGTTAGGCAGCCGCCGCCGGCCGTTTCTCCCACCGTCATGCCCGGACATCTAATCTAGCACGAAGAACGCGCCTCGCGCTTCTGCCGGGCATGACGAATACCCGTAGCGAAACGCTGTCTATTCCGCGCTGCTCACGAGCTTGATCCGTGGCTCCGTAGCTTCCGTCAGGCTGCGATAGGCTGCGAGATAGTCGAGCGCCATGCGCCGCGCGGTGAAGCGCGCCTCGAACTGCTTTCGGATCGCGTCGCGGTTCAGTTCGGAAAGCCGGTTGACGGCGGCGACCGCGCTGATTTCGTCCTCGACGATAAAGCCTGTCAGGCCGACATCGATCACCTCGGGGACGGAGCCCCGATTGTAGGCGATCACCGGCGTGCCGCAGGCCATAGCTTCGATCATGACGATCCCGAAGGGTTCGGGCCAGTCGATCGGAACGAGCAGCCCAATCGCGCCGCTCAGAAAATCGGATTTTTCATGATCGCCTATTTCGCCGACATAGTCGACGAGCGGGTGATCCATCAGCGGACGAATTACTTCGTCGTAATAATCCTGATCGGCGCGATCGACCTTGGCTGCGATCTTGAGCGGGATGCCGCAGCGGATCGCGATCCTGATCGCGCGGTCGACGCCCTTTTCCGGTGCAATGCGGCCGAGCACCGCGAGATAGCCAAGGCTAACCTGCTGCGGCATCAGCAGCTTTTCCGGCAGACCATGATGGACGGTGCGGACCCAATTGGCCTGCGGCACCGGACGCCGCTGTGCATTTGAAATCGAAATCACGGGAACGTCAGAGAAGGTCGTGAACACCGGCTGGTGCTCGGGCAGGTCCAGCCTGCCATGCAGGGTTGTCAGAAATGGGGTCGGCTGCCGGTAGAACAGGGAGAATGGGTAGTAATCGAGATGAAAGTGCAGGAAGTCGAATTCCTCGTCATCACATTTTTGCCGAACGCGCTCCAGCATCACCATATGCAGCGCGTTGGGATCGCGGACCGATCCGTCGAGCCGCAGTGCCCTCGGCCAGGTCGCGTCAAGTTTCGCGGAAGTCCGGGAATCGCCGCTGGCGAACAGCGTGACATCGTTTCCCAACGCGACAAGTTCCTCGGTCAACCAGTGTACCACCCGTTCGGTTCCGCCATACAATTTGGGTGGAACAGCCTCCGTTAGCGGAGCAACCTGCGCGATGCGCATCTATCCGTCTCCTGTCATGATCATGTATGGAAAAGCCCCACTTTGTGGCCGACATAGGCAGGCCGCACAGGGAACGTTTCCGCGCCTGCGAAGTTCCCAGAACGTGCACTCGTTCGTACGCACATCTTCCACATCAGGGCCTTGCTGATGCCATCCCCTCCGATCAGACTTTTGCCGTGGTTGCCGGGGCAGAATGATGGCGCGGCGAACGCATCGCGCGCGGAACTGCCGGGAATATTTAATCGATCGATCGAAACCAGCGCGTCCGGATAAGATTTCCTCTTCTTCACAACGGGTTGTCAGCTACATGGATAGTCTTTCACATGGATAGTCTTTCAGGATACGCCCATCGTCCTTTTCCATTTGTGATGCGTTATCTTCGCCAGCGAATGGCAGCCCACGTCGCGATCTTGGCCGCCGTAATGGCCGCGGTTGCCTGTTCGGTAGGCACGCAATATGGCGTGAAGTACCTGGTCGATAACCTGTCGGCCGGTTCGGCTCGGGCCGGGGGTGTGTGGCTGGCGTTCATTTTTCTGATGTCATTGATCGCCGCCGACAATTTTTTGTGGCGGATCGCGAGCTGGACCGCGAGCTTCACATTTGTGGGAGTGACGGGTGATTTGCGCCGCGACATCTTCCGTCATCTGACCGGGCATTCGCCGAGCTACTTCTCCGACCGGCTGCCGGGCATGCTCACCAGCCGTATTACCGCCACGTCCAATGCGGTCTTCACCGTGGAGAACATGTTCGTCTGGAATGTGCTGCCGCCCTGCATGGCGACCATGTCGGCGATCGCCCTGATCGGAACGGTCAGCCTGCCGATGGCGGCGGGTCTGATCGTCGTCGCCGGCGCGATGGTGATGGCGATGTTCCATCTCGCGGCCGCCGGCAAACCCTTGCATGACGATTTCGCCAACAAGGCCGCGGCGGTCGACGGCGAGATGGTCGACGTCATCAACAATATGCCTCTTGTCCGCGCGTTCTGCGGCCTCTCTTTCGAGCACGATCGGTTCGACGCGACGGTCAACCGGGAGCTGACCGCTCGCGGGCGCAGCCTGCGCTATCTCGAAAAACTGCGCATCCTCCACGCCGGAATTACCGTCATGCTGACCGTCGCCCTGCTGGCGTGGGCCATCATGCTGTGGCAACGCGGCGCCGCCACCACGGGCGATGTCGTGCTGGTCTGCACGCTCGGCATTTCCATTCTGAGCGCCACGCGCGATCTCGCAGTGGCGTTAGTCGACGTCACCCAGCATGTCGCGCGGCTGACGGAGGCGATCGCGACGCTGCTGTTGCCGCACGAGCTGAACGATCACCCCGAGGCTGAGCCATTGGTCAAGGCGGGGGCGGCGATTGCGTTCAACAATGTGTCGTTCCGCTATCCCGGCGGCCTCAAGGTGTTCGACCGATTCAGCCTGCGCCTGCAGGCCGGACAACGGGTCGGACTGGTCGGACAGTCCGGCGGCGGCAAATCCAGCCTGTTCGTGCTGCTGCAGCGATTTTACGACGTGCAGCAAGGCAGCATCACCATCGATGGCCAGGATATTTCGCGAGTCACGCAGCAAAGCCTGCGTGAGGCGATCTCGGTAGTGCCGCAGGACATCTCGTTGTTTCAGCGGTCGATCCTGGAAAACATTCGTTATGGCAGGCCGACCGCGACCGACGACGAGGTGCTTCGCGCGGCGATCGCGGCAAGGTGCGATTTCGTCGAAACGCTTCCCCAGGGGCTTGCGACCATGGTCGGCGACCGCGGCGTCAAGTTGTCGGGCGGCCAGCGCCAGCGCATCGCGATCGCGCGTGCTTTCCTGAAGGACGCGCCGATATTGTTACTTGATGAGGCCACGGCCGCCCTCGACAGCGAATCCGAGGAAGCGATTCGCGAGGCGCTCGGCCGGCTGATGCGCGGCCGTACCGTGATCGCGATCGCGCACCGGCTCGCGACCTTGCGCAATTTCGATCGGGTGGTGATGCTGAAGGCCGGCAGGATCATCGAGGACGGGCCGCCGGACCGTCTGATGCAGGGCGAGGGGCCTTATCGCGAACTGGTAACGCAGGAAATGAGCCGCCTGGCGACGCATGCGGCTTGAGCTTGCGCGGATGACGAGTTGAGTCCTAGTGCGTTGATCGCAGAGGCCGAGGGGAAACCGCGCGAGGTCATCAATGCCAGTCGAAGTCACAAGTATGGTCGCAGCAGTCCGGACCGCCCAACCGGTCGCGGAATCTCCGTTCTACATCCCGATGACCGGTCCCGCGGCACGGCCGCGGCGCTCGCTCAAACACGACGACACGTTTATCGTGCTCGACAGCCATGGCGACATCGGCGCATCCGCCGGTGGCCCTGACGGCCTGTTCAGCGCCGACACCCGCTATCTCGCCCGGCTCGAACTGGCGCTGGACGATGTGCAGCCGCTGCTGCTGGGATCGAGCTTGCGCGACGACAATTCATCGCTGACGGTCGATCTCACCAATCCCGACATCTATCGCAACTGCCACATCGTGTTGCAAAAGGACATGCTGCACATCGTCCGCAGCATCTTCCTATGGCGCGGCACGGCCTACCAGCGTATCGGCCTGCAGAACCACGGCGGCGATCCTGCGAGCTTCGATCTGACGCTGCTGTTCGACAACGATTTCGCGGACCTGTTTGAAGTGCGCGGTGAAAAACGTCCGCGCCGCGGCATCGGCTCGAGCAAATTGCTCGGGCCATCCGACGTGCAGCTCGATTATCGCGGCCTCGACGGCGAGTCTCGCCATACAGCGCTGCATTTCTATCCCAGGCCGACGCGGCTTGGGATCAATGCCGCGACCTATCACTTCGAGCTCGCTCCGCAGCAAGCGAGTTCGCTGTTTGTCGCGGTGTCCTGCAACAAGCCGGCCGCGGCCAAACCGGTCCCGTTCTTCCGCGGCCTGTTGGCGCATCGCCGTGAAATGCGGCGATCCAACGACGGCGCAACCAGCGTCGAAACCTCGAACAACATCTTCAACGAGGTGCTGTGCCAGTCGATGGCCGACCTCAACATGCTGATGACCGATACGCCGCAGGGACGATATCCCTACGCCGGCATTCCATGGTACTCCACGACATTTGGTCGCGACGGCATCATCACGGCGCTGCAAATGCTGTGGATCGATCCACGGGTCGCGCGCGGTGTACTCAAGCGGCTTGCCTTTTACCAGGCCAAGGCCGTCGATCCGCTCGCCGATGCGGAGCCCGGGAAGATCCTGCATGAAATGCGCGGTGGCGAGATGGCGGCACTGCGTGAGGTGCCGTTCGCGCAATATTACGGCAGTGTCGATGCGACGCCGCTGTTCGTGCTGCTGGCCGGTCTCTATGTCGAGCGGACCGATGATGAAGAGACGCTGGCCGAATTGTGGCCAGCGATCGAAGCCGGGCTGCGCTGGATCGACGGCGCGGGCGATCCCGATCGCGACGGTTTCATCGAATATCAGCGTGCGTCCGAGCAGGGTCTCGCCAATCAGGGCTGGAAGGACTCGTTCGATGCGATCTTTCACGCCGACGGCCGGCTCGCCGAAGGCTACATCGCGCTGGCAGAAGTGCAAGGTTATGTCTTCGCCGGCAAGCGCCTGGCGGCGCGCTGCGCGCTGCGTCTCGGCAAGCGCGATATGGCGAAAAAGCTCGAAGCCGAAGCAGGACGACTGGCCCAACGTTTCGAGGATGCGTTCTGGTGCGATGAACTGGGCACCTACGCCGTGGCGCTGGATGGCAACAAAGAGCCGTGCCGGGTGCGGACCTCGAACGCGGGCCAATTGCTGTTCAGCGGCATGATCCGGCACGACAGGGCGCGGCTGGTTGCCGCGGATTTGATGCGGCCACATTTTTTCACCGGCTGGGGTATCCGCACCGTGGCGCGCGGCGAGGCTCGCTACAATCCGATGTCCTATCATGACGGCTCGATCTGGCCGCACGACAATGCGCTGATCGCGCTTGGGCTGGCGCGCTATGGCCTGAAGCATTCGGTAGCCCATTTGTTTCGCGCATTGTTCGACGCCGCGACCTACATGGATCTGCGTCGGCTGCCGGAATTGTTTTGCGGTTTCCGGCGCGAGAAGGGCCGCGGCCCGACGCTCTATCCCGTTGCCTGCGCGCCGCAAGCTTGGGCCAGCGCGACGCCCTTCACGCTGCTGGAAGCGGCCCTCGGCCTGGAATTCGACGCCGCAAATGGCGAGATCCGCCTGCGCAACCCGCGCCTGCCGGCTTTTCTCAGCGAAGTGGTGCTGCGCGATCTTCGGCTTGGCGCTTCCAGCGTCGATCTTCGGGTGCGTCGTCACGAGGAGGAGGTATCGCTGGAAGTATTGCGCACGTGCGGCGAGATCCGGGTGTCGATCGTGCTCGCGCACTAAAGCTTGCGGTTGTTTCGAGGAGGCCCCATGGGAGCCAAACGTCTGTCCACGCCGCTTGCGATCCTGCTTTCCGTACTACTTGCGGCGGTAGCGGTTCGTGCTGCCGACGATACGCCACAACCGAATACTACCCCGCCTGCACCGCCGCCGAAAGCCACACCCCCGGCCGCTCCGAAAGCACCCGCGCCGCCGGCTTCGGTTACCATCATCGGCGCGAGAGAGGCCCATGGTGTGTTGGGTCGCGACGTCCGCAGCGCCGCAAATGAGGACATGGGCCATATCGTTGACGTGATCGTTGATCGCAGCGGCACGGTTCGCGCCGCGGTGATCGATTTCGGCGGTTTCCTCGGCGTTGGCAGCCGAAAGATCGTGGTCGACTGGAAGGCATTGCGATTTGGCCGCGTCGCCGACAAGAGCGATGCTATCACGCTCGAATTGACCAAGGATCAGGTAAAGGCGGCGCCCGAATACAAGGAAGATTCGCCGATTGTGGTGCTGGGCGCTTCCGGCAGCTTGCAACCGCTGCAATTCGATGAGCAATAGAGCAGGCGGAGGGGATATCCTGTTTGCGGACGCACCCAAACCCTCGCCGGACCGGATTGATGGCGACGATCGGAAGCGACCGGTCGGCGGCGAAAGCAACGGGCCTTTGCCACCGACTGGACCCTCTCCCTCCGCTGAAAGTCTGCGTGGCCTCGACTGGTTCATCTTCTTTCTCGCTGACGTGCAGACCGGCTTCGGTCCCTTCGTCGCGGTTTATCTGACGACGCAGAAATGGACCCAGGCCGAGATCGGCTTCGTGCTCTCGATCGGCGGCATCGTCGGCCTGATCGGGCAGATGCCGGGCGGCGCCATTGTCGATGCCGCGCGCTCCGAACGGCTGGTGGCCGGACTGGCGGTCGCTGGTATCGGGCTGAGCGCGCTGAGTTACGCGCTGTGGCCGATCTTCCCGGTTGTCGCCGCCGCCGCGACGTTGCACGCCGGGGCGAGCTGCGTGTTGGGCCCGGCAATCGCCGCGATCAGCCTCGGCCTGGTCGGCCCGTTCGCGATCGGCGAGCGGCTTGGGCGCAATGCGCGCTTTGCTTCGCTCGGCAACGGTATCGCAGCCGCCATCATGGGCACCGTCGGCCATTTGCTATCCAGCCGCTCGGTTTTCATCGTCACGTTCGTTCTCGCGGTACCCGCGCTGCTATCGCTCGTGCGAATCCGCGAGCGTGACGTCGACGCGACAAGGGCGCACGGCGCGGTCGTACGCGAAGTCGAGGACGTCAATGCCACCAGCGTCTTGCGGTTGATCCGGAAGCCCGCGCTGTTGATCTTCGCCGCCGCAATCTTGCTGCTGCAACTCGCTAACGCCGCGATGTTGCCGTTGATGGCCGGCGTCGTTACCACCCGTTCGAGTGACTGGGCGACGGTCCTGATCGCGGCGTGCATTGTCGTGCCTCAGGCCATCGTGGCCTGGACCTCGCCCTCGGTCGGGCGCAAGGCGCAGCAATGGGGCCGCCGGCCCTTGCTTCTGATCGGCTTTGCGGCATTGGCGATCCGCGGGCTGTTGTTTGCGGTGGTTAGCGATCCCTACGTGCTGGTCATGGTTCAAGTGTTCGACGGCATCACGGCCGCAGTGTTTAGCGTGATGGTGCCGCTGATCGTCGCCGACGTCGCCTTTGGCAGCGGGCATTTCAACCTGGCGCAGGGCATCGTCGGCACTGCGACCGGCATCGGTGCCTCGCTCAGTACGGGGCTGGCCGGCTTTGTCAGCGACAAATTCGGCAGCGGCATCGCCTTTACTGGTCTGGCCGGGATCGCGGCGCTGGGCCTTGCAATGATCTGGCTGGTGATGCCGGAAACGCGGCGTGTGCAGTAAACGCCAGGCAGACAACGTCCTGTGCTGGCGCGCGGGCCCGTCGAGCGCACGGTGATCGATCTTCAGGACTGCGGCCTTGGATGAGATCGCAACCGTCACCGGAAAGCGCCGGTGGCGGAGCCACGTTGCCGATATCGGTGGCTGACGACGCATGAGGGCTGCTCGGCGTGGCTGGTCAAGCGGCCCTGGGATTTCGATGTGATGGTGATGGAGAACATGTTCGGCGACATCCTGTCCCGGCCTGATCGGCGGCATGGGCATGGCTCCGTCCGCCGACGTTGGCGATCGCCACGCGGTGTTCCAGCCGTGTCACGGTACCGCGCCAGACATCATGGGGCAGGGCAAAGCCAATCCAACGGCGATGATCCTGTCAGCCGCGATGATGCTGGATTGGCTCGCCGACAAGCATGGTCTGGAAGGCGCCACGGAGGCCGCCGAACGCATCGAACGCGCCGTCGACAAGGCCTATGCTGATGGCATCACGCCGATGGAATTCGGTGGCAGTAACGGCACCGCAGATGTCGCGAGAGCCGTCCTGGCTGCGTTGTAGGGCTCGGCTTTTTGTCCGGGCACCATCAGCAACAGCGTGACCGAAGTCGTGCGGTGGCAGTGTTGCAAGTCGCGCGCAACGGCCGTGCTGTCATCGCCGGATTGCGAGTCCCAGAGTGACGTCGATCATGCGCCGAACCGAACGACGCACGATCCAAAGGCAAAATCCGCCGGCACCTTGGCGGATCGCGCGCTAGTCCTCATTCGCGGCGATCGATTCCATCAGAGACACCAGCTGACGCTGGACGGTCTGATCCTTGATCTTGCTGTAGGCCCGCAGCAGCCTGAGGCTGAACGAGCTATCGAGAAATAGCAGGCTTTCAACTTCGCGCGCCTTGCCGTCGCCGTCGTAAAAGAACGTGACGGGCACGTCGAGCGCGGTCGCGATCTGCTGGAGACGAGCGGCGCCAACCCGGTTGACGCCTTTCTCATATTTCTGGACCTGCTGAAAGCTGACACCCAGTTGGTCGCCAAGTTCAGCCTGTGAGATCCGTTGCTCGACGCGTCGTAGCCTAATCCGCTTGCCCAGTTCAATATCGGGCTTGCCGGCACTGCGCTGCTTCATCTTCTTTGCCGCTGATTTATTCATTCTGTTTTTACCGTCCTTGGGTCGAGAAGCCCGCGAACAAACGGGGGCAAGGTTGGACCTTTATATACTGCATTAAATTCGTCCTTGAACCACGGGTACCTTGTAGGGTTAAAAACCTCCGCGAGCTAGTTGGTCATATGTCGCGTACCCGTAATTTGATTGCTCTCGGGGCGGGATGATAGCAAAATGTCAGCGGTACTATTTTCCCGTGTGCAGCAATTTGCTTGCGGAATTAGAATACGTTAATACCGGCGCTTTTAACCCAACGGTTTTGCTTGACGATGGTCCGACGGGTACCGTACCACCATCCGGGTCGCGGCGATGGGGGCCAATGCTGCGGCGGCTTGGTGCTTGCTGAGATTTGCTGGCCAATGGGCTTGCCTATGTTTGACGCGTTGCACCGCAATCATAAAGTCACCTCGCTGTGCGATGCTTCGTCGGGCCGCAGGCTTGACGGTATGCGCCGGCGCAGGGAAATCCTCGCGCTGTTGGCAAGATTCCGGTCTTTACGGCGAGGTATATGAACTAGCCGACAGGATCGCCCCGGCTTTTATTCGCACGCTTGGTCATGGAAAAACGCTGGTGTCCAGTTCTGAACGACGATCACATTCGGTTCTTGCCGCACTTGAGAAGTGCAGGGCGGCGCTGCTTGTCAATGCCGATCCGGAGACCGCGCAACTGCTCTCGCTTGCGATCCTCCAACTCCGGATGAAGCTCAACCGGATTGGAGATGCTGAGTTGAAGGCTTTGTGCGACGCCATGACGCAGAACGATGCCCCTCCGGAGGGCGCGCAAAGCAGCCACCGCCGTTTCCCGCCCGTGCTGAAACTCGTGAAATAAGGATCGCAGCCTTCGATTTCAGGCCATCCTGAGCGCTCGGCGAGGAGCTGTCGTCTGCCCGCGACCGCGATGTTGCCGTGTGCCTTTCTCGATGTCTCGTCATGTGGCTCCGGTTCAGTAAGGTAGGTTTCGCCGGTCCGCACCTCACAGGCCGGTTCGCCATCAAACATCAGCACGAGGCAACCGAGAATTTCGAGCAATTCGTCGATCTCGAAATGCTGCCGATGCCGGGGGTCGGCGCGCGCATGTTGCTGCGGACCGATCGAGGACCCAGACAGCAGCCGACCAGAACCTGTACGAAAAGTGATTGGTAAAGAGGTTTTCTCCCGCCTACCACAATCGCCGAAATGGTTGACATTGAACCGCTCCCCGTATCGATTGAGCCAGCGCTTTTCAGCGCAAACAATCGTGCCGGACAAACACCGGGCCGGATTGCTGAGATTGGGTGATATCGTGGGAATCCGGCAGGTAGCGCTAGAGCGTTTTCGAGCGAAGTGGATACCGGTTCGCGTAAAGAAAACGCGTCAAAACAAGAATCTAGAGCCCCGTTCCGATTCCATCGGAACGGAAAAGGCTGTAGGGCATGAGCCGCGGATCTTCGCGCCGGCTCCATGCGAACATGGTTCGATTACGGCATGATTCACGACGTTTCGATTCCGGGGGCTCTGATCGCCGGTCTGGTCAGTTTCCTGTCACCTTGCGTGCTGCCGCTGGTGCCGCCCTATCTGGTCTATCTGACCGGTGCCACCATCGAGCATGTCGCCAATGACGAGACAGCGGCGGCCTCGCGGCGCGCGGTGATGATGTCGGCCTTGATGTTTGTGCTGGGATTTTCCACGGTGTTCGTCGGGCTCGGCGCCAGCGCTTCACTGATCGGCGCGCTGATCCACGCCTGGTCGGCGCAGCTCTCGATCGCCGCCGGCATCGCCATCATCATCATGGGCCTGCATTTCCTCGGCCTGACGCGGATCGGGCTGTTGATGCGCGAGGGACGGCTGACCGCGCCGAAGCCGGTGGGTCTCTGGGGCGCTTACGTGATGGGGCTTGCCTTTGCGTTCGGCTGGACCCCGTGCATCGGGCCGATCCTCGCGGCGATCCTGTCGGTCGCGGCTGCCGAGGCCACGGTGACGAAGGGTGCTGTCCTGCTCGCGGTCTATTCGGCCGGTCTTGGAATCCCGTTCCTGCTCGCGGCCCTGATGGTTGACCAGTTTTCATCATTGTTCGCCCGGATAAAACGGCATCTCGCCAACGTCGAACGCGCCATGGGCGTGCTGATGGTCCTCACCGGCATCGCCTTTCTGACCGGCGCGATCTCCAATGCGAGCATCTGGCTGCTGGAAGCGTTTCCGTCGCTGCAGAATTTCGGCTAAGCCGCGCTCTCCAGCGCGCAGGTTACGGACACCGCGCGGCAGAAAATCGACGGTGGCCGCGAAAATAATCAGCGGCAGCGCGGTGCCCGCGACCAGGAGGGCGAGACGCACTGGCAGGGAAGGTTTTCGCTCTCAGGTACGGAACCCGCGCCGCCCTAAACTAGAGATTGCTTTCGGTGATGGCGGCGTAGACCATGGTCCGCAGTTCGCGCCGCACCGGATAGGCGTTCGATGGCATCACTTGGGTCATGAAGATCGTGATCAACTGCTCGGTGGGGTCGATCCAGAACGATGTTGTTGCCAGACCTCCCCAGGCATACTCACCAGGGCTGCCCGGAATGAGCGCTTTGGCGGGATCCATCATGACCGAGAAGCCGAGACCGAAGCCGATCCCGTTATAGGCAGCCTCGCTGAACAGCGAGCGCGACATTTCCGGCAGCTCGCGCCCGCCTGGAAGATGATTTGACGTCATCAGCGCCAGTGTCTTTGGCCCCAGCAGCCGGACGCCGCCGAGTTCGCCGCCATTGAGCAATGCGCGGCAGAAGGTGAGATAGTCGGCCGCCGTCGAACACAGTCCGCCGCCGCCCGAGATGAACGATGGCGGCGACAGGAAGGTGCTAGTGGTCGGATCGTCCTGCAATTTCATGCGGTCGTTGCGGCCGGCCGCATCGCCCTTCGGATCGGCGGAATAACAGGCGGCCAATCGATGGGCCTTGTCGGAAGGAACGTAAAAGCCGGTGTCGCTCATGCCGAGCGGATCGAGGATGCGCTGTTTCAGGAACTGCTCGAACGGCATGCCACTGATTTTTTCGACGAGATAGCCGAGCACGTCGGTTGCAACGGAGTAATTCCATGCCTCGCCCGGCGAAAACTCCAGCGGGAGCTTGCTGAGTTCCTCGATCATGGTCTGCAGCGTCCCGGCTTTTTCCGCCTCGCCAATCTTTTTTTCGCGATACGCGGCATCGACATTCGTGCGCTGCTGGAAACCATAGGTGAGACCTGAGGTGTGGCGCAGCAGGTCCACGATCAGCATCGGCCGGGACATAGGGCGGGTTGTGAATGCCGGCGCGATGCCTGCGACGAAGACACTGAGGTTTCTCCACTCGGGAATGTATTTGTGAACCGGCTCGTCCAGCGCGACGCGGCCTTCCTCGAACAGCATCATGAAAGCCACCGAGGTAATTGGCTTGGTCATGGAATAGATACGATAGATGGTGTCGTTCTTGACCGGCACCCTGCGTTCGATATCGGCGAAGCCCTGTACCGCGCTATGGACTACCTTACCGCGGCGGTAAACGACGAGTTGCGTTCCAGGAAAACGGCCGGCGTCGATGTAGCAACGCTTCAGGTGTGCATCGACGCGGTCGAAGGCGGACTTGGACATCCCGGCGGATTCTGGCGAGGCGGGGGCAGGGGCAAGCATCGGAACAATCTCCGCAGGCTATCGTAGTCCTTTTTGATAGCCGAAAAGCGCGCATCGTTCCATCGCAATAGGCCAACGCAGCTACGCGCTGAGACGCTTACCCAGGCACGCCGTCTGGTATAGGCTCGCCGACTAAAACCGCCATCCCGCAGGACAACGCCAATGCCCCAGTTCGACGACGCCGAACTCACCGCCGCCGTGATCCGCAGCTTCGGGGAGGTGCCGGACCCGCGCGTCAAATTCCTGGTGGAAGAACTCGTGAAGTCGCTGCACGACTATGTTCGCAAGACCGACTTGACCTTTGACGAATGGGGTTACGCCATCGATTTCCTGACCCGGACGGGACAGAAATGCACGTCGACTCGTCAGGAATTCATCCTGCTGTCGGACGTGCTGGGGGTTTCCATGCTGGTCGATGCGGTCAATCATCGCCAGCGTAACGGCGCCACCGAGACCACTGTGCTTGGCCCGTTCTATGTCGGCGAGCACAAGCCAATGCCACACGGCACCGACATCTCCGCCAAGCTGCCGGGTGAGCGGATGTTCGTGCAGAGCCGGGTCACCGATCTCGAGGGCAAGTTGCTCGCTGGCGTTCCTGTCGACGTCTGGCATGCCGACAACGACGGCTACTACGATTCGCAACGCCCGGATTATGAGACAACAGGTCCGTCGTCGCGGGCGCGGTTCATCACCGATGCCGAGGGCAAGTTCTTCTTCCGCACCATTTTGCCTTGTAGCTATCCGATTCCGACCGATGGTCCGGTCGGCGAGATGATCCTGCAGACGCGGCGTCATCCGATGCGGCCGGCGCATGTGCATTTCCTCGTCAATGCGAAGGGGTACGAGCCGCTGATTACCCATCTCTTCATGGACGGCGACAAATATCTCGATTCCGACGTGGTATTCGGCGTCAAGGACGACCTGATTTCGAAGATCGAAAAACGCACCGACGCCACGATGCCCGATGGCAAGCCGGCAAAGTCGCCGTGGCATCTGATGACGTACGAGTTCCACATGAAGCCGGGCGCGGGCGCGGGCGCGGCGCCGCAGGCACTCGGCGTCAGACCGAGCGAAGCCGCATAGTCGTGAAGGCGGGGCGGCCAATGGCCCTGCCAAAAAGATGAAGAGCGGCAACTATGGAGCGCTGCAGCGCCGTGTGTCTCGAACGTGGACAGGGTGGCGAAGCCGTGCCGGGACAGCCCAATCGACGTCGCAGATGATGTCATTTATGGTGCAGCAGATTCGTATGGTGCAGCAGATTCGCCAGGACCGGTGAACCCGCGCGATGATGTATCTCGACACCACGTCAAAACTCATTGAAGCCGAAATCTTCTCGGTCATGCCCGATTCCTTCCGGCGCATCGGTATGCGCACCGACTGGGCCGATGCCAACCGGCCGGGCGAGGCGACCGATTGCTTCATCGAAGGACCGTCTTTCGACGCGGACGGCAATCTCTACATCGTCGACATCCCGTTCGGGCGCATTTTTAGGATCGCGTCCGACAAAACATGGTCGCTCGTGGTCGAATATGAGAGCTGGCCGAACGGCCTCAAGATCGACAAGGACGGCTGCATTCCGGTCGCCGACTATATGCATGGCATCATGCAACTCGACGTCAAGGCGGGCTGCATGCGGCCGGTGCTGACCCCGCGCAATTCGGAATCCTTCCGCGGCTGCAACGATCTGCACATTGCAGACAACGGCGATATCTATTTCACCGATCAGGGCCAGACCGGCCTGCACGATCCGACCGGGCGCGTTTACCGGCTGGCGAGCGGCCGGCTCGACTGCCTGATCGATACCGGCATCAGCCCGAACGGCCTGGTGCTCGATCGCGCGGAAGCGACCCTGTTCGTGGCGATGACACGGGACAATGCAGTGTGGCGATTGCCGTTCATGAAGGACGGCAGCGTTTCCAAGGTCGGCCGCTTCTGCTCGACCTTCGGCACCAGCGGTCCCGATGGCCTGACCATGGACAAGGCTGGACGGTTGTTCGTGGCGCACGCCTCGCTCGGCCATGTATTCGTGTTCGCACCCAACGGCGAGCTGATCGCGCGGATCAAGTCCTGCGCCGGGCCAGCCTGCACCAACGTCGCGATCGGCGGCAACAATGGCTACCACCTCTATATGACGGAATCGTCGACCGGTACGGTCATGGTCGCCGACATCAGCGACGAATCGTTGCGCAAAGCGTAAAGCGGCAAGCACGGCAGATTGAGATCAGCATGAGACAGCGAAAATTCGGCAGCGTTGGCGATGTATCCGTGATCGGGCAGGGCACCTGGTATATCGATCGCGGCGATCGCCAAAGCGCGGTTGCGGCACTCCGCCATGGCCTCGACCTTGGCATGACCCATATCGACACAGCCGAAATGTACGGCGACGCTGAACCGGTGATTGCGGAAGCAATCGTTGCAAGACGTGACGAGGTGTTCCTGGTCTCGAAAGTGTTGCCGAGCAACGCCTCGCGCCGCGGCACTATCACTGCCTGCGAGCGCTCGCTGTCACGGCTTAAGACCGACCACCTCGATTGCTATCTGCTGCATTGGCGCGGTTCCTATCCGCTCGCCGATACGGTCGCGGCATTCGAGGAACTGGTGCGCGCAGGAAAGATCAAGAGCTGGGGCGTCAGCAATTTCGACGTCGACGATCTCGAAGAACTGAAGGCGGTTTCCGGCGAGGGCAACATCGCCTGCAACCAGGTGCTCTATCATCTGCAGGAGCGCGCGATCGAGCACGCCGTTATCCCCTGGTGCAAGCAGAACGGCATCGCGGTGGTTGCCTATTCGCCGTTCGGCCACAATGATTTTCCGCACCCGCGCAGCGGATCGGGAAAAATACTACAGAAGATCGCGGACGCGCGCGGTGTTACGCCGCGTCAGGTCGCGCT
The DNA here is from genome assembly GCA_018971625.1 of Pseudomonadota bacterium. Taxonomy (GTDB): domain Bacteria; phylum Pseudomonadota; class Alphaproteobacteria; order Rhizobiales; family Xanthobacteraceae; genus Bradyrhizobium. Next base: position 44,936 of record JAGXAJ010000008.1, on the reverse strand, counting down.
CGGTTTCCTGACGCGGGATCAATCCCTATTCGCGATTCCAAAAGCCGCGTCATTGGAACACGCCGCCGACAATGCAGCCGCCGGACAATTGAACCTCAGCGACAGCGATCTGGCCGCGCTCGACAACGCATTTCCGCGCGGTCCAAAACCGACGAGCTTGCCGATGTTGTAGCGCGCTGGGCGCCCGCAAAAATACGGAATTTAACAAAACTGTGTCGGTGACAAGTCGCTGCCGGCTATCGTGCATATCCGCTGCCTGTTTTCGCTCCTTGTCGATCGGCTGCCTTTGTCGTTTGTTGGGTTCTCACCCGATTCGACTATTTCATTTTCGTCCGAGTCTGCTCCGTGACCCCGCCATCTGCCGCAGCCGTCAGGCTGGACCGCCTTCCGGTGCCTTCATCCGAGAAGTTCTCGCCCAAGAAGAAGCCGGCCACCCCCGCAGCGCCGGCGCGCGCCGATCGGCCGCTTCGGGGCATCACGCTGATCCTGGTCTCGACGGTATTTCTCGGAATTTCCGATGTGACGGCGAAATATCTGTCGGCGACCTTGCCGTCGATCGAGATTGCATGGCTTCGCTTCCTGGTATTCGGCCTGATCATGATTCCCGCGATGGTGCCGGGATCGCCGCTCTATGCGATGCAGACCACGCGGCCCGCCTTTCAGCTGTTGCGAGGCGTCGCACTGGTGGGTTCGTCGCTGCTCTTTATCACCGGCTTGGGGTTTCTCCCGATCGCGGAGGCGTCCGCAACCAGCTTCGTGTCGCCGTTGTTCGTCACCGCGCTGTCGATCGTGTTTCTCGGCGAGAGCGTCGGCCTGCGCCGCTGGCTCGCGACGGCAGTCGGCCTGATCGGCGTGCTGGTCATCCTGCGGCCTGGCTCGATCGCGTTCCATCCTGCGGCGTTATTCCCGATCGTCTCGGCATTGGCCTGGGCCTGCACGCTGACCATGACGCGGATGATGAGCGGCAGCGAGCGCGCGATCACCACCATGACCTATTCGTCGATTTCCGGCGTCTTCATCCTGTCCGCGCTGGTGCCGCTGGTGTGGGTCGCGCCCGGCTGGCACGGCGTGCTGTTCGGAATCCTGGTCGGCGTCGCCTCGACCGCAGGGCAGTGGATCGTGGTGCTGGCGTTCCGCTACGCGGATGCCTCGGTGCTGGCGCCGTTTTCCTACATCCAACTACTGTGGGTCAGTGTGCTCGGCTTCCTCCTGTTCGGCGAGGTGCCCGACGTCTGGACCGTGACCGGCGCCGCCTTCATCGTCGCCAGCGGTCTTTATACGGCCCATCGCGAGCGGGTGCGCCCATCGCAGTTGCTGGCGCTCTCGGGCGAAACGTCGCCCAACGCGTGACCTGCGCACTTCGGATTTCAGCTCACACTCCAGGATCTCGTCCCGTTTCGAAATCGCTTCTGCGTTACGATTGAGATCCTCCTCCTTCTGCGCGCCGGCTTTATGGAAATGAAGACGTTGACATAAAGACCGAGCGATTTCTGGTCGACGGTTGCGATATAGCGGCTGATCACGCCGCGCCCTTCCATCGCAGCGGCGGCCGCGTTAACATCAGCGCGGATCACTGTTGCCGGAGCGCCGCCATGCCCGTCGAATCCGCACGCCTGGAATTGCTGTCGGCGCTGGCGCGCAAGGTGTTGTGGCTGTCGTCCTGGACCATCCACCACGCCAATCACATCCGGCCCAATGTCGACGGGCTCAAGGTCGGTGGCCACCAGGCCTCGTCCGCTTCGCTCGCCAATATCATGTCGGCCCTGTACTTCTCGGTGCTGCGGCCGGAGGATCGCGTTGCCGTCAAGCCGCATGCCAGTCCGGTGTTCCACGCCATCCAGTACCTGTTCGGCCATCAGACCCGGGAGAAGCTCGAGGATTTTCGCGGCTTCAAGGGCGCGCAATCCTATCCGTCGCGCACCAAGGACACCGATGACGTCGATTTCTCCACCGGGTCGGTCGGGCTCGGCGTCGCGCAAACGCTGTTCGCCTCGCTGGTGCAGGATTACGTCAAGGCGCACGGCTGGATGAAGGATCGCGCGGAGGGGCGCATGATCGCGCTGGTCGGCGATGCCGAAATGGACGAAGGCAATATCTTCGAGGCGCTGCTGGAAGGCTGGAAGCACGGGTTGCGCAACATTTGGTGGGTGGTCGATTACAACAGGCAGAGCCTGGACGCCGTGGTGCGCGAAGGGCTGTGGGAGAAATTCGAGACCATGTTCCGCAATTTCGGCTGGGACGTGGTGATCGTGAAATACGGCAGGCTGATGCGCGCGGCGTTCACCGAGCCCGGCGGTGAAGCACTCAAGCAATGGATCGACGCATGTCCGAACGCGCTCTATGCGGCGCTGTGCTTCCAGGGTGGCGCAGCGTTCCGCAAGCATCTGCAGGACGAGATCGGCGACCAGGGCGCGGTAACGCAACTGATCGAGAAGCGCAGCGACGATGAGCTGTTGGCGCTGATGTCCAATCTCGGCGGCCATGACATGACCAGCATGATCGAGGCATTCGAATCGATCGATCACGACCGACCGGTCTGTTTCATCGCCTATACCATCAAGGGCGTCGGCCTGCCGTTTCAGGGCCACAAGGACAACCATGCCGGCCTGATGACGGTCGCGCAGATGGAAAAATGGCGTGCCGCGCAGGACATCCGCCCCGGCCACGAATGGGAGAAGTTTGAAGGGCTTTCGCAATCACCGGCGGAACTTGAGGCGTTTCTCGCCAGCGCGCCGTTCAACCGCGATGGCCGTCGCCGATTGTCGGCGAACGCCATTGATGTCCCGGCACAGCTCGCGTTCAAGCCGGCCGCGCAGATGTCGACACAGCAGGGTTTTGGCCTCGTGTTGAATGAACTGGCGCGCGGCGATACCGAGCTTGCCTCGCGCATTGTCACCGCATCGCCCGACGTCACGGTCTCCACTAATCTCGGCGGCTGGGTCAACCGGCGCGGCCTGTTCGCCCGCGCCGAAAAAGCCGATCTGTTCCGCAGCGAAAAGATTCCTTCGACCTTCAATTGGGATTCTTCGCCAAAGGGGCAGCACATCGAACTCGGCATCGCCGAGATGAACCTGTTTATCCTGATGTCGGCGCTGGGCTTGTCGCATTCGATCAACGGCGAACGGCTGTTGCCAATCGCGACGCTGTATGATCCCTTCATCGAGCGCGGCCTCGATGCGCTGAACTATGCCTGTTATCAGGATGCGCGTTTCATGGTCGCGGCGACGCCGTCGGGCATCACGCTGGCGCCGGAGGGCGGCGCGCATCAGTCGATCGCGACGCCCCTGATCGGCATCGCGCAGGACGGTCTCGCCTCGTTCGAGCCCGCCTTTGTCGACGAGCTCGCTGTTATCATGGGGTGGGGCTTTGGCCACATGCAGCGCGAGGGCGGCGAGGGCGGATCGGTGTATTTGCGGCTGTCGACCCGCACGCTGGAGCAGCCGCAGCGGATCATGACGCCGGACCTTGAGAGAAGCGTCACCGACGGCGCTTATTGGCTGCGCAAGCCCGGACCAAATTGCGACCTGATCGTCGCCTATACCGGTGCGGTCGCGCCGGAAGCGATCGAGGCGATCGGCCTGATCGGGGAAAGCCGTAGGGATGTCGGCCTTTTGTCGGTCACGTCAGCCGATCGCCTGCATGGCGGTTGGACCGCGGCGCGGAAACTGCGTCGCGACCGGCGCGGGATGGCCCATCTCAGCCATGTCGAAAAATTGTTGGCGCCGCTGCCGCGGGATTGCGGCATCGTAACCGTCATCGACGGCCACCCGGCGGCGCTGGGCTGGCTCGGCAGCGTGTGCGGGCACCGCGTCGAGGCGCTCGGCGTCGAGCATTTCGGCCAGACCGGCACCATCGACGATCTCTACCGTCACTACGGCATAGATGCCAACGCCATCATCGATGCTGCCGAAAGCCTCACATCCGGCGCTCCGGTCCGGCACCGCAAGATGGCGGTGTGATTTTTCGTCGTCCCGGCCTCCGAGCCGGGACCTATGACCCCTGACATTGCTGCGGAACGTATTCATCAAAGTGCCATAGGAGAGCCTGTATGGGGCCCGGCCTTCGCCGGGACGACGAGTTAAATTGGGCTTGCCTTGCGCACATCTTCCCACGGTCGTTATATCCAGCGTCCGATGCAATGCAGCGCACCGGATATGGCGGGTTCAACCAGCCGGGCTTTCGTGCAAAGGTGCCTGTCGAACGCTCCGCTCCCCTAACATCTGCCGTGAAGTCACGAGGTTCACGATGGTCAATCGCACGCAATTCTACATCGACGGAGCCTGGGTGGATCCCGTCGTCAAGAAATCCACGGCGGTCGTCAATCCGGCGACCGAAGAGGCGATGTACGAGGTGGCGCTCGGTTCCAAAGCCGACGTCGACAAGGCGGTCGCCGCCGCCAGGCGCGCGTTTGACAGCTACTCGCAGACCAGCCGCGAGCAACGTGTCGCGCTGCTGGCCAAAATCATCGAAATCTACAAGGGTCGCATGAAGGAAATCGGCGCCGCCGTTTCCGACGAGATGGGCGCCCCGCTGCCGATGGCGGAAAAGCTTCAGGCCGGTGCTGGGCTCGGCCACATTGTCACTACGCTCGAAGTGCTCAAGAACTACCATTTCGAGGAAACCATGGGCACCGCCACGGTGGTGCGCGAGCCGGTCGGGGTCATCGGCATGATTACGCCATGGAACTGGCCGCTGAATCAGATCGCCTGCAAAGTTGCACCTGCGCTCGCGGCCGGCTGCACCATGATCCTCAAGCCGTCGGAATTCACCCCGACCTCGGCATTGATCTTCGCTGAAATCCTCCACGAAGCCTGCGTGCCGAAGGGCGTGTTCAATCTGATCAACGGCCTCGGTCCCGAGGTCGGCGCCGCGATGAGCGAGCATCCTGATATCGACATGATCTCGTTCACGGGCTCGACCCGCGCCGGCATCGACGTCGCCAGGCGCGCGGCCCCGACCGTCAAACGCGTCAGCCAGGAACTCGGCGGCAAGTCGCCGAACATCATCCTGGAAGGCGCCAACCTGACCAAGGCCGTCATCGGTGGCGTGATGCACATGTTCAACAATTCCGGCCAGTCGTGCAACGCGCCGTCGCGAATGATCGTGCCGCTGTCGAAGATGAAGGAAGTCGCCGCGATCGCCAAGGGCGTCGCCGACAAGACCAAAGCGGGTGATCCGCGCGCTCAAGGCACCACCATCGGGCCGGTGGTGTCGCGGAACCAGTGGGACAAGATTCAGAAGCTGATCCAGAAGGGCATCGAGGAAGGCGCCACCCTGGTCGCGGGCGGGCCGGGTCTGCCGGAAGGCGTCAACAAGGGCTTCTATGTGCGCCCGACCATTTTCGCCGACGTCACCAATGACATGACTATCGCGCGCGAGGAAATCTTCGGGCCTGTTCTCACCATCCTTGGCGCCAAGGATGAAGAAGACGCGGTGAAGATCGCCAACGACACGCCATATGGCCTGGCCGGTTACGTCTCCGCCGACACCGTAGAGACCGCGCGCCGCGTCGGCCGCCGGATTCGCGCCGGCAACGTCAACCTGCAGGGCGTACCCAACGAGCGCGGCGCGCCATTCGGCGGCTACAAGCAGTCCGGCAACGGTCGCGAATGGGGCAAGTTCGGCCTCGAGGAATATCTCGAGGTCAAGGCGGTCGCTGGCTACAATGCGGCCTGATCGCTGGAGCTTTAGACGAACAAGCCGGAGCCGAATGGAAATCCGGCCCCAGCTGCGTTCGGAGGCTGAGTTTTTTAGTTTGATACAAACTTATCATCGTCATTGCGAGCGAAGCGGAGCAATCTAGCTCTTTCCTGTGGTCCTGGATTGCTTCGCTTCGCTCGCAATGACGGGTGGCGAGAATCTGCCGACGAAGGCTGCGATTTCGATTTCATGCGCGGCGAGGGCAGAAATAGCTAGCCAGCCTGACGCATGCGTATGCTGGTCGCTACTTTCCCTTGCCGGTAAACTTTTTCACCGCGTCGCGGAAGTCGTCGGTATGCATGCAGCCGATGATGGCGTCGCGCTCGGCGTCGAGTTGTTGTTCGATCGGCGTCACACGGGCGCGATAGATCAGCGCCTTGGTCGCCGCAATGGCCGCAGGCGGGTTTTGCGCCAGGCGACGCGCCAGCTCCGTGGTCGCAGCTTTCAATTCAGTCGCGGGCACGACCTTGACGACGAGTCCCCAGTCATAGGCCTGGGCCGCGGAAAAACTGTCCTCGGCGAGATAAATCTGCAAGGCCCGGCGCGCGCCGACGCTGGCGACCACACCGACGGTGCCGCCGCCGTCGGGCGAGACGCCAAGTTTGGCGTACGCCGGTGTGAATTTGGCGTCTTCCGCGGCGATGCAGAGGTCGGCGATGAAGGCAAGCGAGAGGCCGGCGCCGGCAGCCGAGCCGTGCACGCTCGACACCACGATCTTCGGCATTCGCCGCAGCGTGGTGATGAAGGCGTGATAATGCTCCAGCAACTCGCCGACCACGGGTGCGATGGTGTCGGCTGCTGCTGCGGCCCCGAGGGTTTGAAGGTCACCGCCGGCGGCGAACGCGCGGCCATTGCCTTCGATGACCAGCACCCGGATTTCGTCCGATGCCTCGATCTCTGCGCTGAGCTGCTCCAGCTTCCTGGCAGTCGGCAGGTCGATCGAGTTGAAGGCCGCCGGCCGGTTGAGCGTGATCGTTGCGATCGGCCCGTCTAGCGACAGCAGCGCCGGATCGTCGGGGTGAGAAGGAGCAGCAGGTGTGGGCATGGCAGGAACCCCTGACCGAAAACGCCGGCTTGCATTTAAATAGCAGAAGGGAAGAGGTGACAATCCCCAACGATGCCTGCAAAATGCGGCTTGGTGAGAAGGTGCGGGGAAAGTGAGATGGTAAGCGATCAGGCGATTGAGCCGCCTGTCCTGACGCGATGGCGCAAGGAGCTGTTTTGCAAGGACCAGTTCTGATCGTCGGCGCGGGGCATGCGGGCTTTCAGCTCGCGGCTTCGTTGCGGCAGCACGGTTTCAGCGAATCCATCCGCATCGTCAACGACGAGGCGCATCTTCCGTATCAACGACCGCCATTGTCCAAGGCTTACCTCAAGAGCGGCGGCGCGTCGGACAGTCTGATGTTCCGTCCGGAAAAGTTTTACCGCGATCATAACATCGAGTTGATCGCCGATCGCGCCGCAGCCATCGATCGCGGCGATCACAAACTGCGGCTCGCCTCCGGCGCATCGCTCGACTACGGGCATCTGGTGCTGGCGACGGGTGCGCGCAATCGCCTGCTCGATATTCCCAATGCCAATCTCGAAGACGTGCGCTATCTGCGAATCCTCGACGATAGCGAGGCGTTGCGACAGCAGCTTTCCCCGAGCCGTCGCGTCGTCGTGATCGGCGCAGGTTTTATCGGTCTGGAATTTGCGGCTACTGCCCGTGCCAAGGGACTTGAAGTCGACGTGCTCGAACTCGCCACCCGCGTGATGGCGCGGGCGGTGACCGCGGAGATCTCGGAATTCTTTCAGGCGCGTCACACCGCAGCCGGCATTCGCCTTCATCTCGGCGTGCAGGCTACCAGCATCGAAAGCAGTGGTGCGAGAGTGACCGGCGTCAGTCTCAGCGATGGTCGGCATATCCCGGCCGACTTGGTCGTGGTCGGCGTCGGGGTATCGCCCAATGTCGAACTTGCGGCCGAGGCCGATCTGCCGGTCGCGGCGGGAATCATCGTGAACGAACATCTGCTGACCGCCGACCGCGATATATCCGCCATCGGCGACTGCGCATTGTTCGCGAGCCCGCGTTTTGGCGCGCCGCTGCGACTTGAATCCGTGCAGAACGCCACCGATCATGCCCGCTGCGTCGCGGCGCGACTGACCGGCGACGCAAAGGAATATGACGGCTTGCCATGGTTCTGGAGCGATCAGGGCCCCGACAAGCTGCAAATCGCAGGCCTGACCATCGGCTATGACCAGGTGGCGGTGCGGGGCGATCGCGAGCAGGGTGCATTCTCGGCGTTCTGCTACAAATCCGGGACACTTGTCGGCATCGAATCGATCAATCGCGCCGGCGATCACATGTTCGGACGCCGGCTGCTGGCGGCAGGCGGCTCGATTACGCCCGAGCAGGCGGCGGACAGCAATTTCGATCTCAAGGCCGCACTGCGTTAGGTTTCTTTGTCAGAACGACGGCAGTTTCTACTTCCGTGGCGGTCGGCACCGACGGTGCGGCGCCCATCCGCTGCACGCAGATCGATGCTGCGACGTTGGCATAACCCAAGGCGTCGCCGATAGATTTGCCGGCGGCAAGCTGCGCTGCGACTGCGCCGACAAAGCAATCGCCGGCGCCGGTCGTATCGACAGCCCTCACCGCGCGGCCTTCGATGACCAGCGGCTGGCCATCCGTCAGCGCCAGCACGCCGCGCTTGCCCAGGGTCACGCAGATGATGGGTTTGCCGCCGGCTTGCAGGCTTCTCGCGGCATCGACAAAACGCGCAATATCGTCGCTGTCGCTGAGCCCGGTCTTCGTGAGCACGCCGAGCTCGATCTCATTGAGGATCAGGACGTCGACGAGATCGAGCAGCTCGCGGCAAAATAGAGTAGCAGGTGCGGGATTGAGGATCGTGGTTGCGCCCGATGCTCGGGCGCGCTTGAAGAAGGCCGCGACGGTGGTTACGGGAATCTCGAACTGGCTGACCGCGATATCGGCTGGTGCGAGCGGGGGCATGCTGACATCGGTCGGAGTCAGCAGCCCGTTCGCGCCGGGAATGACGACAATGGTGTTGTCGGAATTGGCTAGGGTGATGATGGCGGTGCCGGTATGGGCATCGGCGCTCTCCTGCAAGAAACCGACGTCAATGCCCTGCGCGGCGAGAAACGTTTTCAACTCCTGCCCGAAGGAATCCCTTCCGAGCCTTCCGATCAGCGTCGTCGGAGCGCCGAGCTTTGCGGCCGATACGGCCTGGTTGGCGCCCTTGCCACCTGGAAAGTAAAGCACCTCGCGGCCGGCAACGGTTTCGCCGATTTTGGGGTGGCGCTCGGCCGTCGCCACCACGTCCATATTGATGCTTCCCGCGACGAAAACCCGCCCCATCCGCAATTCCAATTCCGGACTATGATCGTCTAATCCCAAAACTCGTTTTTGCGTCCGATCTGGAATTCCCGCTTGACGGTTTCAATGTCGGCCAGCGCCGGCAGTCCTGCTTCGTTGCCGAGGCGCTGGATCTTGTAGGTCGAGGCGGCGCGGGCAAACTCGAAATGCTCCTGCCAGCTTTTGCCCGGACTGTTGAGATAGGAAAACACGTAGGCGCCATGGAACACGTCGCCGGCGCCGTTGGTATCGAGCACCCGTTCGCGCGCGATCGGCAGCGCGGGCAGCGTGCGAACAGCGCCAGCTTCGTCATACCAGAGTAACCCGCGCTCGCCCATGGTGACGCCGCCGACCCGGCAGCCGCGTCCCTTGAGATAGTCCAGCATCTTTTCCGGTGTCAGGTCCATCTGCTCGCATAGCCGTTCGGCGACAATCGCGACGTCGATGAATTCCAGCAGCTCATGGGTGTTGGTGCGCAGGCCGCCGCCGTCGAGCGAGGTCAGGATACCGTCCTCGCGGCACAGCTTTGCATAATGGATCGCGGCATCGGGCTGGTGGCCGTCGACATGCAGTACACGGCAGCCGTTCAGGTTGAGCAACGGGAACGGATGGAGATGCTCATCGTCGCGGCAACGCACGATCGCGCGCTTGCCGTCCTTGGGCATGATAAACGACAGAGACGAGGTGTTGACCTTGCGCGGATGCACGGAGATTCCGTACTTCGCGCTCATATCTTGAAACATGCGGCCGAGCCAATCGTTGGCGACGGTGGCAATCAGATCCGGCACGATCCCGAGCTTGGCGCAGCAGAATGCTGCGGTGACCGCATTGCCGCCGAACGAGACCGCATAGGCCGAGGCCACGTGTTTCTCGTCACCGGTCGGCATGTGATCGGTGATAAAGGTGACGTCGATGTAGGTTTGTCCGATGAAGAGCGCCTGCATTCGATTTCCGTCGTGGCTGAAGGATGGTCCCGGACGCGCACATACATTAGAGGGTTTTCGAGCGAAGTGGATACCGGTTCGCGTAAAGAAAACGCGCCAAAACAAGAAGCCAGAGCCCCGTTTCGACTCAATCGGAACGGAAACGGCTCGATCGCCGGATATCGCGAATCATTCGCCAAAATTATTGGCAATCGGAGCACCGTCGTCGCTTGAGCTGCGCTTGTGGCGGGACTACGACCATATCGGCAACCTCTAACGGCCTGCGCCCATCCTGAGTTCCTGAAACGAGACAAGAGAGGAGGGAACGATGACCGTCTATTCCGGTCCGGTATTCGATATGGCGGTGAATCAGTTCGGCGTCATTGCCAATCACCTTGGAATCCCGATGGATGAGCGCGAGCGGCTGCTGCTGCCGAAGCGCGCGATCACGGTGTCGTGCCCGATCCATTGTGATGACGGCACGATCGCGGTGTTCGAGGGCTATCGCGTCCAGCATCACCTTACGCTTGGTCCTACCAAGGGCGGCACACGGTTTGCGCCCAGCGTCGACATCGGCGAGATCGCAGCCCTTGCGATCTGGATGAGCTGGAAATGCGCGCTGGTGGGCCTGCCCTATGGCGGTGCCAAGGGCGGCGTCAGGGTCGATCTCTCCACCCTTTCCAAGCGCGAGCTGGAGGCACTGTCGCGGCGCTACATGCAAGAGATGATTCCCTTTGTCGGTCCGCACACCGATGTGATGGCGCCCGATATGGGCACCAACGAGCAGGTGATGGCCTGGTTCATGGACACCTATTCGATGTACCAGGGTCAGACCGTCACCGAGATCGTCACCGGCAAGCCGGTCGCATCCGGCGGCACGCTGGGCCGCCGCGAGGCCACCGGGCGCGGCGTCGCCTATCTCGCGCGGCGCGTGATGAAGGAATTATCGATCGACGCCAGCAACGCCACTGCCGTGGTGCAGGGTTTTGGCAATGTCGGCTCCTATGCGGCGCTCGGGCTGCACCGGTTCGGCCTCAAGGTGATCGCGGTCAGCGATCACACCGGCGCGCTGTATGACGCGGCCGGCCTCGACATTCCCGCGCTGATGCGACACGCGAGCATACATGGCAGCATCAGTGGTTTCTCCAACCAACTGCAATTCGATCCCGCGCAAGTCCTGACGCTGCCCTGTGACGTGCTGGCGCCAGCCGCGATCGAGCGGGTGATCGACGGAAAGATCGCGGAAAACCTGAAATGCCGGATATTGGCCGAAGGCGCCAACGGCCCGACCACGCCAGATGCAGACCTCGTGCTCGACAAGCGCCGTGACGAAATCTTCCTCATTCCGGACATTCTCTGCAATTCGGGCGGCGTCGTGGTCAGCTATTTCGAATGGGTGCAGGATTTGCAGCAATTGTTCTGGGAGGAAGAGGAAGTGATGCGGCGCGAATATCATATCCTCGATCGCGCCTTCGAGCAGATGGTCGCGCGCGCCAGGACCGACAACATTTCTCACCGCACTGCTGCGATGGCGATCGGGGTCGAAAAGGTCCGCGCCGCCAAGGCCACGCGGGGACTGTTTCCGTAGAGCTCTTCCGTTCCGATGGAAATCGGAACGGGACTCTAGATTCTTGTTTTGACGCATTTTCTTCACGTGAACCGGTATCCACCCTCGGATCAAGTCCGAGGGCATGCTTCGCTCGAAAACGCTCTAATTCGACGTGGTGCGCTGCAATAAGTTTCTTGACATTACCTTGGTGAGTGATTACTCACACGCCCTATGTCTACCCTGCGCATGACCAGTGACTTGCGGCGGCAGCTGATCCTCGGCGCCGCCAAACGATGTTTTGCCCGCAACGGTTTTGCCGGGACCACGACCAAGAGCGTGGCCGCGGCCGCGGCCATTTCGGAAGGTCTGCTGTTCAAGCACTTTCCTTCCAAGGCCGTGCTCTACGCCGAGATCCTGGCCGAGGAATGCCAAGCCGATCCGGATTTGGCGCATCTCTTGGGCCAGGAGCCTTCGACGGCGACGCTGGTCGAACTGGTCAAGGGCATGGTGCGGCACTTCCTCGGCGTCGCGGAGGGCCCTGACGAGGAAGAAGCGCAACGGCTGCGGCTGATGACCACGAGCCATCTCGACGACGGCGAATTCGCGCGCCTGCTTTACGCCAAAGTCGGCGACTTGATCGGGCCGGTCTTCATCGCTTCGCTTGATCGCGCGGTAGGGGCCGGTGATGCCTCGCGGATCGGAAGCGACCCACTCAATCTGTTCTGGTTTGCCCACCACACCCTGCTGATGGCGGCGCTCTCGCGAATTCCCGCGGTGCCCTGTCTGTCCTACGGCAATGCGCCCGATCTCGAGCGCCAGCTTTGCGAGTTCCTCCTTCGCGGCATCGGACTTCACGAAGCTGCACTAACTTCTCATTTGAGCAGCGGCCGTTCGTCGGACCCGGCACGCCAGACAGCTGCGGAAGGTGCATGACATGAACATCGCGAGAGAAGCCAATATCTCGGGTAAGCCGATCAGCGACAAGCCGCAGGTCCGGCCGGCGCGGACGTTGCGCTGGTTCATCATTGTCGGGTTGCTGCTGGCGCTTTTGGTCGGCGCGCTGGTCGGGTTCAACGCGTTCCGCGAGCATGCCATCAAGCAGTTCTTTGCCAGCATGAAGCCGCCGCCGACGCCGGTCAGCATCGCGGTCGCCAAAGCCGAAGTGATTCCGAATCTGCTCACGGCGGTCGGCGATCTGGCGGCCGTGCACCAGGTCAACGTCACCTCCGACGTCAGCGGCCGCATCACCGACATTATGTTCAAGGCCGGTTCGACCGTGAAGGCGGGCACTCCGCTGGTGCAGTTGTTCGATGAACCCGAACAGGGCGATCTCGCCAGCTTCAAGGCCCAGGCGGTGATGGGGAAGCTGGCGCTCGATCGCGCCAAACAACTCGCGGCCCGGCAATTCGGCCCGCAGGCAACCGTCGATCAGGCGCAGTCGACGTTCGACCAGGCCAATGCCGGCATCGCCAAGATGGAAGCGATGATTTCGCAGAAGCTGGTGCGTGCGCCGTTCGACGGACAGCTCGGTGTGCGTCACGTCGAAGTCGGCCAGTTCCTCACCGCCGGCACTCAGATCGTGAGCTTGACGGATCTGTCGACGCTGTACGCCAACTTCACCGTGACCGAAAAAGACAGTGGCGAGCTCAAGGCAGGCCAGACCGTGCGCATCGTGGTTGATGCCTATCCGAAGCGGCCATTCGAGGGCAAGATCACCACGATCGAGCCCCAGATCTCGACCGACACCCGCAACATCCGCGTGCAGGCCACGATCGCCAATCCCGATCATATCCTCAAGCCCGGCATGTTCGCGACCATCACGGTGGTGCTGCCGGACAAGCCGCCGGTCGTTACGGTGCCGGAGACGGCAGTCGACTACACGCTGTACGGAGATTCGGTCTTCCTGATCACCGAGAAGAAAGAGGACGACGGCAAAACCAGCCTGTCCGCCGTACGTACCTTCGTGCGGACCGGCAACAGGATCGACGGCAGGGCCGAAATCGTCGAGGGCGTCAAGGCCGGCGATCGCGTGGTCGCCGTCGGCCAGCTCAAGCTGCAATCGGGCGCGGCAGTGTCGATCTCGCCCGACGGGCCGCCGCCGATCCCGGCCAACCCGCCGCGTTATTGAGTTTCGGAGCCCGTTGCGATGGTCTGGACCGACATCTTCATCAAGCGGCCGGTGTTATCGGTGGTCGTAAGCCTCCTGATCCTGCTGATCGGGTTCAAGGCCGCGACCAGCCTGCCGATCCGGCAATATCCGAAGCTGTCGAACACCGTGGTCAACATCACCACGGTGTATCCCGGCGCGTCCGCCAACCTGATCCAGGGCTTCATCACGACGCCGATCGAGCAGGCGGTCGCCTCGGCCGAGGGCGTCGACTACATGACCTCGTCATCGGTGCTCGGCACCAGCACGATCCAGGTCTACATCAAGCTGAACTTCGATCCGAACCAGGCGCTCACTGAAGTTCTCGCCAAGGTGAACTCGGTCAAATATCTGATCCCGAAGGAATCCAACGACCCGATCGTGACCAAGACCACCGGCCAGACCACGGCGGTGATGTATCTCGGCTTCTCCAGCGAAGTGCTGTCGGGCTCGGCGATCTCGGACTATCTGACGCGCGTGGTGCAGCCCGTGCTGTCCACCGTCGACGGCGTCGCGTCGGCCGACATCCTCGGCGGGCAAACCTTCGCGATGCGGCTGTGGCTCGACCCGGAACGGATGGCCGGCCGCGGCGTTTCGCCGGCTGACGTTTCGGCGGCGATCACCGCCAACAACTTTCAGGCCGCAGCAGGCCAGTCCAAGGGCTTTTTCATCGTCTCCAACGTTTCGACCAATACCGACCTTGCCAACGTCGACCAGTTCAAGCGGATGATCGTCAAATCCAAGGACGGCGGTTTTGTGCGAATGGAGGATATCGCCACCGTCGAACTTGCTGCGCAGAGCACCGACGCCAGCGTCGCCTTCAATGGCGAGCACGCGATTTTCATCGGCGTGCAAGCGACGCCACAGGGTAACCCGCTCACCCTGGTCAAGGGGGTCCGCGCGCTATTCCCGGAACTTGAACGCAATCTGCCCCCGTCGATGAAAATGAAGGTGGCCTACGATTCGACCAAATTCATCCAGTCCTCGATCGACGAGGTGGAGAAGACGCTCGGCGAGGCAATCCTGATCGTGATCGTCGTGATCTTTCTGTTCCTGGCTTCGCTGCGTTCGGTGATCATCCCGGTGGTGACGATACCGCTGTCGCTGATCGGTGTCTGCAGCCTGATGCTGATGATGGGCTTCAGCATCAATTTGCTCACCTTGCTGGCGATGGTGCTGGCGATCGGTCTCGTCGTCGACGACGCCATCGTGGTGGTGGAGAACATCCACCGGCATCTCGAGGAGGGCAAACCTCCGGTGCAGGCTGCGATGCAAGGCGCGCGCGAGATCGTCGGACCGGTCATCTCCATGACCATTACGCTGGCCGCCGTCTATGCGCCGATCGGCTTCCTTGGCGGCCTGACCGGCGCGCTGTTCCGCGAATTCGCCTTTACGCTGGCGGGCTCGGTGATCGTTTCGGGTGTCATCGCGCTGACGCTGTCGCCGATGATGTGCTCGGTGTTCCTCAAGAGCGCAGACGAGGGGCGTTTTGCCAGGGTCGTCAATCGCGTATTCGGTTCGGTGACGCGATGGTACGGCCGGCAGCTCGATCGTTCGCTCGACTATCGTCCGATCACCGCGATGTTCGCGCTCACCATCCTTGGGCTGGTCGGCTTTCTCTATATGCACACCTCAAAGGAACTGGCGCCAGAAGAAGATCAGGGCATCGTGTTCGCGGTGACCAAGGCGCCGAAATACGCCAACATCGACTATATCGATTATTACGGCGCGAAGCTCGACAAGGCGTTTGCGAGTTTCCCGGAAACCGATCTGCGCTTCGTTCTGAATGGCATCAACGGCCCGCAGGGCGGCATCGCCGGCATGCTGCTGAAGCCTTGGGACGAGCGGAAGCGCTCCTCGATCAAGCTGAAGCCGTTGGTGCAGGCGGAACTCAGCAAGATCGAAGGCGTCAACGCATTCGCCTTTAACCTGCCGCCGTTGCCCGGTGGTCCCGGCGGCCTGCCGGTGCAGATGGTGATCTATTCGACCAACGGTTTCCAGTCGATCTACGAGCAGATGAACAAGATCAAGGATGCCGCGCGCAAGAGCGGATTATTCATCGTCTCCGACAGCGACCTCGATTTCAACCAGCCGGTGGTGCGGATCAAGATCGACCGTTCGAAGGCCAGCGATCTTGGCATCACGATGCTGAGCATCGGCAATACGCTGGCGACCCTGCTCGGCGGCAATTACGTCAACCGCTTCAACCTCGAGGGGCGATCCTACCAGGTGATCCCGCAGGTGCCGCGCGACAAGCGATTGTCGCCCGAGTCGCTCGGCGAATATTACGTGCCGTCTTCGACCGGCCAGCAGGTCCCATTGTCGACGCTGGTCTCGATCGAGACCGGCACCGATCCCAACGCGCTGACGCACTACAATCAGCTCAACTCCGCTACTTTCCAGGCGGTGCCGATGCCCGGCGTGACCGTCGGACAGGCGGTGGACTTCCTCGAGGGTCTGGCCAAGCAACTACCGGCTGGCTTCAGCCATGATTACCTGGCGGATTCCCGGCAATATGTGCAGGAAGGCAACCAGCTCGCAGTTACCTTCGGCTTTGCGCTGATCATCATCTTTCTCGTGCTGGCGGCACAGTTTGAGAGCCTGCGCGATCCCCTGGTCATCATGATCAGCGTTCCCATGGCGATTGTCGGCGCCTTGCTGCCGTTGTTCTTCGGAGCCGCCACCATGAACATCTATACCCAAGTCGGCCTGCTGACGCTGGTCGGCTTGATCAGCAAGCACGGCATCCTGATGGTCGAGTTCGCCAACGAACTGCAACTGAACGAGGGGCTGGACCGGCGCTCGGCGATCGAGATGGCGGCGCGGGTTCGGCTTCGTCCGATTCTGATGACGACGGCGGCGATGGTCACTGGCCTTATTCCGCTGTTGACCGCATCGGGCGCCGGTGCCGCGAGCCGGTTCTCGATCGGTCTTGTGGTGGTGTCCGGCATGTCGATCGGGACGATGTTCACGCTGTTCGTGCTGCCTGCGGTCTACGTGGCGATCGCGACCGATCATCGCGCGGGTGCCGAGTCTGAACGGGCGAGGGAAATCGCTGAGTTCGGTCTCGGTCCGAAAGCGCTCAAGGCGAGCTAGCAGCCGAAGCCTTGGTTTGCGCGCTGCGGCATCACGGCCTGACGCTCGGTCCCGCCATCGGCCGCCGGCCGGCGGAAATGCTGACCGGCGAGACTCATTCGCGGATCCCGCGTCCTTTGCGGTCAGCGGTTTGGCTGACGATCCTGCAGATCGCAGGCTGAGGCCGCTTGCGTCCTGCGGCCGGTCGCGGCGATACTGAAACGGGCGGAAGAGATCCCCAAGGAGCGGCGGACATGAAAGTGAACATCGAGATCGATTGCTCGCCACTGGAGGCCAGGCAGTTCTTCGGATTGCCCGACGTGCAGCCGATGCAGGCGGCGGTGATGGAAAAGCTGCAGCAGCAGATGATAACCAACATCCAGAGCGTTTCGCCGGAAGCGCTGATGCACAGTTGGTTCACCTTCGATCCCAAACTCGCCGAACGGTTCCAGGACATGTTTGCGACCATGGCCGGCCTTGGTGGCAGGCGTCCCGACGACAAGAAGAAATGATGCCACCCACCGCAGGCGAACCACGCGCGTCCGACAAGCTTCGGCCGCCCAGCCTCGGCCTGTTGCTGGCCGAGGCGAGAGGGATCTTCGAGTTCAACACCAGCCTGTTGTTGGCGCCGCTGTTGATGCGCGCGCCACGCGGCGACGGCCACCCGGTGCTGGCGTTGCCGGGATTCCTCGCCAGCGATCTGTCGCTGGCGCCGCTGCGGCGCTATCTCAGCGAACTCGGTTATGATGCCCATGCCTGGCAGATGGGCCGCAACACCGGCGGCGTATCCCGGATGCGGTCAGGCCTGCGCGATCGGCTGGCTTCGATCCACGCCACCACCGGACGCAAGGTCAGCATCGTCGGATGGAGCCTCGGCGGCGTCTATGCGCGGGACCTGGCGCTGCAGGCGCCCGAGATGGTGCGTGGCGTGGTGACATTGGCGAGTCCGTTCGCGGGCGATGTGCGCGCGACCAATGCGACGCGGCTCTATGAAGCGATGTCGGGCCAAACAGTGGAAGAGGACTCTGAACTGCGACGAGCCATAGCGGGCGATCTGCCGGTGCCGGCGACCTCGATCTATTCGCGCGCCGACGGCATCGTGAACTGGCGCACCTGCCTGTTGCGTTCATCCGATACCGCGGAAAATATCGAGGTCCACCTTGCCAGCCATACCGGGATCGGCGTCAATGCAGCCGCGTTATGGGCAATCGCGGATCGTCTGGCCCAGCCCGAGGGGCAATTCAGCCCATTTGACCGGTCCGGTCCATTTGCCATGGCATATGCGCTTCCGGAAAATGCGCAATCGGTCTACTAATGCCTGTCGGCGATCTTCGATTGGCAACCTCTCCAATGGACCGATGAAGAACCTGATCTGCTTCACCACGCCAATCGATTTCCACGAAATGAAGCTGTTCCGGAATTTCTCCCCGACGCTATTTCGACGTCGACCGGCTGGTCGATAGCATCGGCAATGTACCGCCGGAAATGATCCTGTCGTCATTCGAGATGCTGCGGCCGGCCTCGCGCACGGTCAGCCAGGTGCAATTGTGGGAAAACATCTGGAACGACGAATACGTCAGATCCTACCGCAGGTTCGATCGCTGGGCGGCCGGCCCGCGTGTGGCGCAGGTCCGCGCTCAGATGGAGGCCTATGGCCTTCCGGATGCCGTCCAGCACTGACGGTGCATTGGGGGGAGCGTCTACCTGCTTTCGGCAAGATACGATTTGCCAATGTATTTCAATCGGCTGTTCGCGCGAATTCGGATCTGACTTGAGGAGTGGCTAGGTCGCAATACATCACGAGCTAGTGACTTTGCATTGCAACATTCATGTTGCGATGCACCATTTATCGTGGCACACAGCAGATCTACCTCGGGCCAATTCTGGACGGGGTGAGCCCATAGCTCAAACTGAGGATGGAGAGGTCCATGGCCACAAAAGCCAAACCGGCATTTGACAGCGTCAAGGATGCGTTCAGCCCCGTCACCGATGCGCTCGGGAATCTCGAGGTTCCAGAAGCCGCTCGTGAATTCGTCGAGAAGACCGCCAACACCGCCAAGGAAGGCGCTGCCGATCTCCATGCCGGTTCGGAGAAGGTGACCGCTGCGATCGAGAGCACCGTTGCTGACTCGGTTTCCGAGGTCGCCAAGATCAGCCGCAACATCCAGCAGGCGATGTACCAGGATGCGGAGGCGTTCCTCGCCGGCATTGACAGACTGGCTTCTGCCAGATCGTTCAACGAAGCGGTCCAGATCCAGTCGGATATGGTTCGTGCCCAGGGCGAACTGTTCATGTCGCGGGCGAAGGCGACCACCGACTATCTCGGCAAGTTCGTCACCGACGGCGCCAAGACCGCCCAGGACAGTTTTCGAAGATCTACACCAAGACCGCCTGATCGAGCTTCGCCGGTTATCCACATTCGAAGGTCCGCTTAGGCGGGCCTTTTTTGGCGGAGCACTGCATTGCCAGGATAACTAAAGCGCGTCTTCGACGCACTGTCACGCCGCTCTGCGGCGTGACACGGCGCCAGTCCAGGGACCTGTTCGCACGTTGCGCCAGCGAACCGTTAAGCACAAACACCCGCATTGTTCTAAATCGGCGAAACGCGCTATGCGTTGCTGATGCCGAAGCCGCTTGACCGCATCATCGAACAACTCAAGCGCGAACCCTCGCGCACCGGCTCCATTGTCATCACCGTCTTCGGCGATGCGATCGTGCCGCGCGGCGGCTCGGTCTGGCTCGGCACGCTCCTTGAATTCTTCAGGGGACTGGACATCGACAGCGGTGTGGTGCGCACGGCGATGTCGCGGCTTGCCGCCGATGGCTGGCTCGAGCGCGGCAAGGTCGGCCGTAACAGCTTTTACCGGCTGGTCAAAAAGGGGCGACAGACATTCGACATCGCCACGACGCACATCTACGGTCCGCCGCCGTCCGACTGGACCGGACGCTTTGAGCTGTTGCTGATCCCGGCCAGCGAGGACCGTGACGCTGCCCGCGAAGAGCTGAAGAACGCGGGCTTCGGCAGCCCGTTGCCGGGAGTGTGGGTCGCGCCCTCGGGCGTTCCCGTGCCGGAGCAAGCCGCGAACGCGATCCGCCTCGAGGTCTCCGCCGAAGACGACAGCGGGCGGCGTCTGCTCAGCCAGAGCTGGCCGCTCGATCGCACCGCCGATGCCTACGCAAAATTCATCAAGACCTTCGAGCCGCTGCGGGCGTGGATGGAACGGGGCACCCTGTCGGATACCGATGCCTTTACCGCGCGGATCCTGCTCATCCACCATTACCGCCGCGTCGTGTTGCGCGACCCACTGCTGCCGACCGCGCTGTTACCTGCGGATTGGCCGGGCAAGGCGGCGCGAAAACTCTGCGGCGAGATCTATCGCCGACTGCTTCCCGCGTCCGAACAATGGCTTGACGCCAATGCCAGCAACGAAAACGGGCCGCTGCCAAAGGCTGGCGCCGATCTGGGGCGTCGGTTCAGCCAAGCCTGAAATACGTCACTGAAATACGTTACAATAATATCTTGTGTATCTAATTTTATGTTATATATTGAGTCCGCAAGAGGCCGGCCATGTACACCCAAGCGCTCAACACGTCCGACGCTGAAAAACGCCACGTCGAAGATGCCGGCCGCGCGGCGCAGTTTCAGGCGCGCATCGACGCTGACGACCGCATCGAGCCGAATGACTGGATGCCGGCTGCGTATCGCAAGACGCTGACCCGGCAGATTTCCCAGCACGCCCATTCCGAAATTGTCGGCATGCTGCCGGAAGGCAACTGGATCACGCGCGCACCGTCGCTGCGCCGCAAGGCCGCGCTGCTGGCAAAAGTGCAGGACGAGTGTGGCCACGGTCTCTATCTCTACGCCGCGGCCGAGACGCTCGGCACCTCGCGCGAAGAGCTGGTCGACATGATGCTGGCGGGGAAAGCAAAATATTCCTCGATCTTCAACTATCCGACGCTGACCTGGGCCGACATCGGCGCGATCGGCTGGCTGGTAGACGGCGCCGCGATCATGAACCAGATTCCGTTGTGCCGTTGTTCCTATGGTCCTTATGCGCGCGCGATGATTCGCGTCTGCAAGGAAGAATCCTTTCATCAGCGCCAGGGTTTTGAAATCATGCTGACCTTGACGCGCGGCACCGCGGAGCAGAAGGCGATGGCGCAGAACGCGCTCGATCGCTGGTGGTGGCCGGTGCTGATGATGTTCGGCCCGCCCGACAAGGCAAGCCAGCACAGCGATACCTCGACCAAATGGAAGATCAAGCGCTTCTCCAACGACGAGCTCCGGCAGAAATTCGTCGATGCGACGGTACCACAGGCTCGGTTCCTCGGCCTGACCATTCCCGATCCCGGCATGAAACAGAATGCCGACGGCAACTGGAAGTGTGGCGAGATCGACTGGGCCGAGTTCAACCAGGTGCTGGCCGGTAACGGCCCGTGCAACCGCGAGCGGCTGGCGGCGCGGCGCAAGGCGCACGAGCAAGGCGCGTGGGTGCGCGAGGCTGCAGCCGTCTATGCCGAAAAACGCAAATTCAGGCAGGCTGCCGAATAGAATCGAGGGAAGAGTGAAATGGCCACGCCGAACATTCCGCTCTGGGAAGTTTTCATCCGTAGCCGCAACGGCCTCGCCCACAAGCATGTCGGCTCGCTGCATGCGACTGACGCGACGCTGGCGCTGCAGGCGGCGCGCGACATCTATACCCGGCGCGGCGAGGGCCTGTCGATCTGGGTGGTGCCGTCGAGCGCGATCACCGCGTCGGATCCGTCCGAGAAGGGCATGATGTTCGAACCGGCGGAGTCGAAGATTTACCGGCACCCGACCTTCTACGATGTGCCGGACGAAGTCGGGCACATGTGAGGTTTTTCTTCCGGCCTCTCATCCTGAGGAGCGCGCTCTTGGCGCGCGTCTCGAAGCATGGCCGCGAGACACTGCATTGTTGCCATCCTTCGAGACGCTTGCTGCGCAAGCTCCTCAGGATGAGGTCCGAAAACTGAGCGAGCAAGAGCCATGTCCGTCGCATCGATCGAGGTCTCGGAAACGCCGCTGGTGCTCTACACGCTGCGCCGGGCCGACGACGCGCTGATCCTCGGGCATCGGCTGTCGGAATGGTGCGGCCACGCGCCGATGCTGGAAGAGGACATGGCGCTCGCCAATATGGGGCTCGACCTGCTCGGGCAGGCGCGCGAGCTTTATGGTTACGCCGCAAAGGTCGAAGGCAGGGGTAACGACGAAGACAAGTTTGCCTATTTGCGCGATGTACGCCAATACCGCAATCTGCTGCTGGTAGAGCAGCCGAATGGCGATTTTGCCCAGACCATGGTGCGGCAGTTTTTCTATGCGATGTTCGCCGATCTCTATTGGCGCGGGATGGTGCGGTCGAGTGACACGACCTTGGCGGCGATCGCGGCCAGGTCCGAAAAGGAAAGCGCCTATCACGTCCGCCATTCCTCGGAATGGGTCGTCCGGCTCGGCGACGGCACCGAGGAAAGCCATCGCCGCGCGCAAAACGCGATCGACGGTCTCTGGGCCTATACCGGCGAGATGTTCGCGATCGACGACAGCGAGCGCGGCCTGATCGATCGCGGTATCGTCATCGACCCCACCGCACTGCGTCCGCCGTGGCTGAAGACGATCACCACGGTCGTCAGCGAAGCGACGCTTGCTTTGCCGAGCGACGACTGGATGCAAAAAGGCGGCCGCGACGGCCGCCACAGCGAGCATCTCGGCCATCTACTCAGCGAATTGCAATCGATGCAGCGGTCATTCCCGGGGGCGACATGGTAGCCGTCACTCTCGACGATGCCGAACTGCGCCGGCGCGCCTGGGACGCGGCGGCGCGCGTGGTCGATCCGGAGATCCCGGTACTGACGATCGCCGATCTCGGCGTGTTGCGCGACGTTGTGGTGAGCGACGGCCGTGTCGAGGTTGCGATCACGCCGACCTATTCCGGCTGTCCGGCGATGCACATGATTGCGTTCGAGATCGAACTCGCGCTGGAACGTGCCGGCATCGGGCGCCCGAAAATCCGCACCGTGCTGTCGCCGGCCTGGACCACCGACTGGATGAGCGAGGAAGGCCGCCGCAAGCTCCGGGAATACGGCATCGCGCCGCCGCAGGCCTCACACTTGCGCCGCGCGCTGTTCGGCAAGCAGCAGGTGGCGTGCCCGCAATGCGGCTCCGGCGATACCGAAGTGTTGTCCGAATTCGGCTCGACCTCGTGCAAGGCGTTGTGGCGCTGCAGGAGCTGCCGCGAACCCTTTGATTATTTCAAGTGTCACTGAGATTGGTCCCATGCCGTCATTGCGAGCGAAGCGAAGCAATCCAGGGGCTGCAAATGCGGCTCTGGATTGCTTCGTCGCTCCGCTCCTCGCAATGACGATGGAAAACAACTGATGTCGTCGGCAACCCCACGCTTCCACCGTTTGGCCGTCAATGATGTGCGCCGCGAATCCGCCGATGCGATATCGCTGACCTTTGCGATCCCCAGCGAACTCACTGAGGATTACAGCTTCGCTCCCGGCCAGTACCTGACCCTGCGCACTACGATGGACGGCGAGGAAATACGCCGTTCCTATTCGATCTGCTCCGGTCCTGACGACGGCGAACTGCGCATCGCGGTGAAGAAGATCGACGGCGGCGCATTTTCGAGCTGGGCCGCCGATGAATTGCAGGCCGGCGACGAGCTCGACGTGATGACGCCGACCGGCCGCTTCGGCATCGCGCACGCACCGGACCAGGCACGGATCTATGTCGGCTTCGCCGCGGGCTCCGGCATCACGCCGATCCTGTCGATCGTCAAAGGCGTGCTGGCGCGGGAGCCGCATAGCCGGTTCTTCCTGTTCTATGGCAACCGTTCGACTGGCCGCGTGCTGTTCGGCGAAGCGCTGGAAGAGCTGAAAGATCGCTTCATGCAGCGGCTCTCGATCTTCCATGTCATCTCGGGCGAGGAGCAGGATATCCCGATCCTGCACGGCCGACTGGGTGGCGAGAAGGTCCGCGTGCTACTGCGCTCGTTGGTGCCGGCGTCGAGCGTCGATCACGTCTTTATCTGCGGCCCCCCCGGCATGAGCGAGGATATCGAAGCAACCTGCCGCGATATCGGCGTCGCTGAGGACCGCATTCATGTCGAGCGTTTCGTCTCGGGTCTCGGCGGCAAGCCGCGTCCGAAGGCTGCTATCGCCCCCTCCGCGCCGGCGAAGGCGATAGCCTCGCTGGTCATCGACGGCAAGCGCCGTGAGGTGCCGGTGGCCGAGGGCGAATCCATTCTCGACGCCGCCTTGCGCGCGGGCATGGATCTGCCGTTCGCCTGCAAGGGCGGCATGTGCTCGACCTGCCGCGCCAGGCTGGTCGAGGGCGATGCGCGGATGGACGTGAACTATTCGCTGGAGCCGTGGGAGCTGAAGGCGGGATTTATTCTGACTTGCCAGGCCCGGCCGGTATCGGAAAAGGTCGTGGTGGATTACGACCACGTGTAAGATAGTAGTGCGAGCCTTGCTTCAACGAGCCTGGGCGACAGGGAGGCCGTAGTGAACGTCACAGCCACGCTTTCGCCGGACCAGATTGCACGCGCCTGCGCCGACGCAATGTGGGCGGAGGACGATGCGAGTTCCAGCCTCGGCATGGAGATCGTCGATATCCGGGCCGGACAGGCAACCCTGACCATGACGGTGCAGCCGCATATGGTGAACGGCCAGCGCATCGCGCATGGCGGGTTCATCTTCCTGCTCGCCGACTCCGCCTTTGCTTTTGCCTGCAATTCGCACAACGAGCGCGCTGTCGCGGCGCAGTGTCAGATCACCTTCATCAAGCCCGGCAAGCTGGGCGACAGGCTGATCGCGACCGCGCGGGAAATCTCGCGTAGCGGCCGTTCCGGAATTTATGACATCCGCGTCACCGCCAACGACGTCGTGATCGCCGAGTTCCGCGGCCATTCCCGCACCATTCCCGGGACATGGCTGCCAGGCCCGGGCACAGCAAAAGAAAAATAGGCTAAGGGGGAACGCGCGATGGCTTCGACGAAATCGCAGGTGAAGAGTAGCACCTATCGCGCCGAGATGGACGAGACCGAGCGTGCCTCGCGTGATGCGATCATGGCGCTTCAGACCAAGCGTCTGGCGTGGTCGGTCAAACATGCCTACGACAACGTCGCGCACAAGGAAGCGTTTCCAATCATCCGCTATCGCACCCGCGATCTCACGCGGCTGTTGCCAGGCACCGCACGGCCGGGTATGCGGCGCATGGAAAAGGTTACCGGGCGTTCCGACGACATGATCATCCTGCTTGGCGTCAATATGTTCCTGACCCAGATCGAGGAGGCGCTGCTCACGACCGACTGGTGTGGCGGCCATTTCATCATCGAGCTGACGCGGGAAGGCCACCTCGACGAGATGACGGTGTTGGCCGAAGCTTGCCCCGAGAGCTGGGACGGCAGCGGCCTCGTGGTTCATGCCGAGAACGTCTCGAGCTTCATCAAAAACACCATCGGCATCACCGCGCAGGTTCGGGCCGTCGCGCCGGAAACACTGGAACGTTCGCTCGGCAAGGCCAAGCGTGTTTACGACAAGCGGCCAAAGGGATAATTCCTTTGTTCTCCCTCATGGTGAGGAGGCGCGCGAGCGCCGTCTCGAACCATGGGCTGCGCGTGAGGCCCATCCTTCGAGACGCGGCGCAAGCGCCGCTCCTCAGGATGAGGGTTGTTATGCGGCAAGGTAGCGAACGTGACTGAAGGCGCCTTTCTCTACATTCTTCGTTGCTCCGACGGTAGCTATTACGTCGGGACTACGCGGGCTGCGTTGGAGATCAGAATGGCCCAGCATAATGCTGGTGCACTCGGCGGCTACACCGCAACGCGTAGACCGGTGACGCTGGTCTACTCTCAATGGTTCGATCGCATTACCGATGCCGTCGAGAATGAACGCAAGCTGAAGAAGTGGAGCCGGGCGAAGGAGGAAGCCTTCATCAAGGGCGATCTCGAGGCGCTTCGGCAGCTTTCAGGCCGGCGATCTCCACATCCGCGGTCCCGTGCGGCGCACTCATCGGATTAACTATTGCAGCCAGCAAGTTTACTACGAAAGGCCTCTTGAACTAACGGAGCTTCAGGTTAGTCGTGGGCGTCAAAAGTCAGTTCTCAAAGCTTCGAAACCCTAAATGAACTCACCTTCCAAAAACCCGGAAACCAAATCGCAGTCCGCCGAAGCACGCTGCGTACGCCTGCTGGCGAAGGCGGCCGATCCGGCTTCGATTGAGCCGGTGATCGAGCGGCATGCTCTGTCGCGTACCGGCGATCAGGTGCTGATCGAGATCAAGGCGGCGGCGGTCAATCCGTCCGACATCAAGGCGGCGACCGGACTGATGCCCTATGCGGTATTTCCGCGGACGCCGGGCCGCGATTATTCAGGTGTCGTGATCGACGGACCCGAGGGCTGGATCGGACGCGAAGTATTCGGCTCTTCGGGCGATCTCGGCATCAGGCGCGACGGCACCCACGCCACGCATCTGCCGGTAGAGGCCGATGCGGTGGTGGAAAAACCGACCGGCCTGTCGTGGGAGGAAGCCGCCGGCATCGGCGTTCCCTTTGTCACCGCGTTGGAAGGCTTGCGCCGCGCCGGCATGCCAAGGTCCGGCGAGACCGTGCTTGTATTGGGCGTCAACGGCAAGGTCGGTCAGGCCGCGGTGCAGATCGCGACGTGGCATGGCGCGCGCGTGATCGGCGTGGTGCGCAAGAATGAGCGCTACGAGGGTCACGCCAATTCGGCGGTCGAGATGATCGATGCGTCCGCGAGCGACGTGGCGGCGAGGGTACGCGAACTGACAGCGAACAAGGGGGCCGACATCGTCTTCAACACGGTGGGTGATCCCTATTTCCAGGCTGCACATAAATCGCTGGCCTTGTACGGCCGGCAGATCCTGATCGCGACCATCGAGCGGACCGTGCCGTTCAACATCCTGGAATTTTACCGCGGGCAACATACTTATGTCGGGATCGATACGTTGGCGCTGTCGTCTGTCGCGACCGGCGCGATACTGCGGGAACTGGGTCCCGGATTTGCCGGCGGTCATTTGAAGCCATTTCCGATCAAGGCCAGCGCCATCTATCCGCTGGAGCAGGCGAAAGCGGCCTTTATCGCGGTCGCCGGTTCTTCACGCGACCGCGTGATCCTGCGGCCGGCTTAGGCCAAAAGTTTGTGGAAGCAGTTATTGCAAGCCAACGGATCGGGCGAATGCCCGCCCGATGACAGGCTCCGCGAACGCAATCCGGAGCTGCAAGGAAAGAGCTGGATTGCTTCATCGCTTCGCTGCACAGCAATGACGTAAGCCAGTTCAAGGGAATCAATCATGCCATCCGCCGCCAATATCGTAATCCTCGCCGGTCTTTTGATCGGCCTCGTCTATGGCGCGGTCGGACTGTTGAGCGGGTTTTGCCTGATGAGCAGTCTGCGCGGATGGTGGGCCCAAGGCGACAGCCGGCTGGTGCGAACCTATGCGCTGGCGATGGGCGTCGCGATAGCCGCGACCCAGCTGCTGGCCATGCGGCAAGTGGTCGATCTGGGGAAATCGATTTACCTGCAGCCGACGTTTTCGGCGCCGCTGATGTTTGTCGGCGGGATCTTGTTCGGTTACGGCATGGTGTTGTCGAATGGCTGCGGCTCGCGCGCGTTGATTCTGCTCGGACGCGGCAACCTGCGTTCGCTGGTCGCGGTGATCGTGCTCGGCATTGCGGCCGAAGTGACGCTGAAGGGCCTGATCGCGCCAGGGCGGATCGAACTGCTGCAATTGACGCAAATAACGGCCAGCGCGACCTCGATGCCGGCGCTGATTGCAAAGCTCGGTGTCAGCGAGACTTTCGCGCGCTCACTGGCCGCGCCGATCATCAGCGCCGCGTTTATCATCTTTGCGTTTTCGCATGCGCCGTTCCAGCGCGCCTGGGGGCAGATCGCCGCCGGTCTGATCGTTGGCCTGCTGATCGCCGCGGGGTGGTATGCCACCGGCTATCTCGGCGCCGACGAATTCAATCCGACGCCGGTGACCTCACTGACTTTCATCGCGCCGATCGCTGACACCCTGCAATATCAGATGCTGTCGACCGGCTTGACGCTGAACTTCGGCATCGTCACCGTTGCGGGCGTGTTCGCCGGCAGCCTGGTGACTGCGCTGGCGACGCAGCGCTTTCGTTGGGAAGGCTATAGCTCGCCGCAACACATGCTGCGCTCGGTTTCCGGCGCAGTGCTGATGGGCGTGGGCGGCGCGACCGCGCTCGGATGTTCGGTCGGGCAGGGCCTGACGGGCATTTCTACGCTGGCGCTGGCGTCGTTCGTCGCGGTTGCCGGAATTTTCCTGGGCACTGCCATCGGTCTGCGCGGCGCGCTGCGGGTCCGGCCGTTGGCGTCGATGTCGGCTTGAGCGTCAATCCGCAGCCTTGGTCACGATATGAACTTTCGAGGTGAGGGTGCGGTGCACCGGGCACTTGTCGGCGATTTCCAATAGTCGCTTGCGCTGATCGGCGTCGAGCGCGCCCTCCATCGAAATCACGCGATCGAACTGATCGAGCATGCCAGCCTTGGTTTCGCATTCGGCGCAGTCTTCCGCGTGGATCCTGCTATGGTTTAGCGTCACCATTACGCGGTCCAGCGGCAGCGATTTGCGGTCGGCATACATCCGCATCGTGATTGAGGTGCAGGCGCCGAGCCCCGCCAGCACATAATCATAAGGTCCCGGGCCGGTATCCGCGCCGCCGACCGCGACCGGTTCGTCGGCGAACAGATGATGCGGTCCGATGACGACGTCATTCTGGTATTTGCTGTCGCGGGTTTCGCGCACGACGACATTGCGCGGCGCAGCGTTGGATGCACTTGCGGCTCGCTCCGGCGCGACGGGATCGAGATAGCGTATGACCCAGGCAGTGATCAGATCGGCAACATAGATGGCATCACTCTTCCTGCTCAGAAGATGATCGCTATCCGCCAGCGACACGAAACTCTTGGGATGTTTGGCCGCGACGAAAATCCGCGTCGCATTGTCGATGCCAACGGTGTCATCGGTCGGCGAGTGCATGACCAGCAGCGCCTTGTGCAGCTGGGCGACCTGCGCCACTAGATTGTGCTCGGCGATGTCGTCCAGAAACTCACGCTTGATGTTGAACGGGCGGCCGGCGAGCGAGACCTCGACTTGCCCCTGCGCACGGATATCCTTGATGCAGTCCCGGAAAAAATGCGTGACATGGGCGGGATCCGATGGCGCCGCGATGGTGACGATCGCCCTGGCGTCCGGGATTCGCTCGGCTGCGGCCAGCACCGCAGCGCCGCCAAGGCTGTGGCCGATGAGGATCGCCGGACCCTTGCGGGTCTTTCGCAAGTGATCTGCGGCCAGCACCAGATCGTCGATGTTCGAGGAAAACGTCGAGTTGGCGAAATCGCCCTCGCTGGAGCCGAGCCCGGTGAAGTCGAAGCGCAGCACGCCAACGCCCTTTTCCGCCAGCTCGCGCGCAATTCGGCTGGCCGCCAGCCCATCTTTGCCGCAGGTGAAGCAGTGCGCGAACAGCGCATAGGCGATCGGTTCGCGGTCCGGCAGGTCGAGCGTCGCCGCCAATTGATGGCCGTCCGATCCCGTAAACTGAAAGCGCTCAATTGGCATGTCGGCTCTCCCTGCTGATCTTCACCTCTCCCATTGGGAGAGGTCGGCGCGCATCGCCGGGTGAGGGTACGCGGCCTCTCGCCTTGTGGCTACCGCTCATCCGCCCTCGCTTCGCGAAGGCACCTTCTCCCGCAAGGGGAGAAGGAAAAGCCACGACGCTAACGGCGTGCATATCGCGGCTGCCTCCGAGGCGATTGCATTTGCGGCCAAACAGGGACAAGGTCTATGAAGTGATCACGGCGTCGGCCGGCAATTCCTGGATGTTCGAAAACCGCATGCTCCGTGTGCTCGACGGCGACTATACACCGCGCAGCGCGGTGGAGATTTTCGTCAGGGATATCGGCATCGTCCAGGACATGGCGCGCAATGCGAAATTTCCGGTGCCGGTTTCGGCGTCGGCGCTGCAGATGTTCCTGATGACGGCGGCCTCCGGCATGGCCCACGACGACGACGCCTCGGTCGCCCGGATGTATGCGCGCGTCGCCGGCATCCGTTTGCCGGGCGAGGCGAAGTGAGATTGTACCGGACAGGGACGGCCAAGAGGACCGAAGATGCCCCGTTTCGCCGCCAATCTCTCGATGATGTTCACCGAGGTGCCGTTCCTCGACCGCTTCGACGCGGCGGCGAAGGCAGGATTCACCGCAGTGGAATTCCTGTTTCCCTATCAGCATCCGGCTGAGGCCATCGGCGAGCGGCTCAAGCGCAACAGCCTGACGCAGGCGCTGTTCAACCTTCCGCCGGGAAATTGGGAGGCCGGCGAAAAAGGTTTTGCGGCGCTGCCCGAGCGTTTCGATGATCTGAAGCAGAGCCTGCACGCCGCGTTGCCTTATGCGAAAGCGACTGGTGTCAAGCGGGTGCATCTGATGGCTGGCATCGCCAATCGCGCGGATGTCGGAGCGGTCGCAGCGTTCCGCAAGTCGGTGGCCCATGCAGCCGAGTTCTTCGCGCCGCACGGACTCGACGTCGTGATCGAACCGATCAACCCGCGTAACGTGCCCGGCTATTTCCTCAACGATTTTGTTTTTGCGCGCGACCTGATCGACGAGCTGATGATCTCAAACCTCAAGCTGCAGTTCGATATCTATCACTGCCAGATCATCCACGGCGATGTCACCATGCGGCTGCGCGAGATGATGCCGATCATCGGTCACATCCAGATCGCCAGCATTCCCTCGCGCAATGAGCCCGACAGTGAGGAACTGAACTATCCGTTTGTGTTCGCCGAGCTCGATCGGCTCGGCTATCGCGGCTTTGTCGGCTGTGAATACAACCCGCGCGGCAAGACCACCGACGGCCTCGGCTGGTTCAAGCCCTACGCCGGAGCAAGGCGGTGAAGTTGGCCGGGAAACTATCCCTTGGCTGCATCGCTGACGACTACACCGGCGCCTCCGATCTCGCCAACACGCTGACCCGCTGCGGGCTGCGTACGGTGCAGACCATCGGCGTACCGGCCGACAATCTGCCGCTGCCGGAAGTCGATGCAGTGATGGTGTCGCTGAAAAGCCGCTCGATCGAGGCGCTGATCATGTGCTGTTCAAGATCTGCTCGACCTTCGATTCCACCGACGCCGGCAATATCGATCCTGTGATGGACGCCTTGCGCGCCGATTCCGGCGATGCCATCGTGCTGGTCACGCCGGCATTTCCGGCCACCGGCCGCACCGTCTATCAGGGCAATCTGTTTGTCGGCTCGGTGCCGCTCAACGAAAGTCCGCTGAAGAACCATCCGCTCAACCCGATGCCCGATTCCAATCCGGTGCGGGTGCTGGTGGGCCAGAGCACGAGCAAGATCGGTCTGGTCGACCTCGCGGTCGTGACGCGGGGTGCGGATGCGGCTTGGACGAAGCTCGCTGGGCTGGCCGGGCAGGGCGCGGGCGCCGCCATCATCGATGCGGTGTTCGACCGGCAGATCTGCAATGACGTCGCGGCCAATGGCTATGAGGGATTTACGATGACGGCGGCGGAACGGCCACGCAAAATAGCGACGTCATAATCATCGTCAGGGCGAATCAACGGACGAATGCCTGCCCCGATCACAGCCTCCCGCAGGCAATCCGGTGCCATACGAAAAAGCGAGATTGCTTCGTCGCTTCGCTTCCCGCAATGGCGAAAATCGAACATATCCGTCATGCCGGGGCTTGTCGCAGGCGTCCACGCGCCTAGCTGCACCTAACAACGCCTAGAATATTGGAGTTTGACTGAATGACCGACACCCCTGTGCCTGATCCCTCCGCCTATACGCCGCCCAAGGTCTGGACGTGGGACAAGGAGAACGGAGGCCGCTTTGCCAGCATCAACCGACCGACCGCCGGCGCCACCCATGAGAAGGAATTGCCGGTCGGCCGCCATCCCATGCAGCTCTATTCGAAGGCGACACCGAATGGGGTGAAGGTCACGGTGATGCTGGAGGAACTGCTGGCGGCCGGCTACAAGGGCGCCGAATACGACGCCTGGCTGATCCGGATCGATGGCGACCAGTTCGGCAGCGGCTTTGTCGCGGTCAATCCGAATTCCAAGATCCCGGCGCTGATGGACCGCAGCGGTCCGGAGCCGATCCGGGTGTTCGAATCCGGCTCCATCCTGGTGCATCTGGCGGAGAAATTCGGTGCGTTCCTGCCAGCCAAGGGCGCCGCGCGCGCCGAATGCTTGTCATGGCTGTTCTGGCAGATGGGCGCTGCGCCCTATCTCGGCGGCGGTTTTGGGCACTTCTACGTCTATGCGCCGACCAAGATCGAATATGCCGTCGACCGTTTCGCGATGGAGGTCAAGCGGCAGCTCGACGTACTGAACCGCCGGCTTGCCGATAACGAATATCTCGCGGGCGCCGAATACACCATCGCCGACATCGCTGTCTGGCCCTGGTATGGTGCTCTTGCCAAGGGCCTTCTCTATGGCACCTCCGGCGAATTCCTGTCGGTCCACGAATACAAGAACGTGCAGCGCTGGACCGACGCCATCGCCAGGCGTCCCGCCGTCAAGCGCGGCCGTATGGTCAACCGGGTCTCCGGCGACCCTGCAAGCCAGTTGCACGAGCGCCACGACGCCTCCGATTTCGACACCAAAACGCAGGACAAGATCGGCGAGCCCGCGAAAGCGTAATTCTCTTGTCGGGCTATTCAGGGCGGCGTTCTGTTGCCACCTCGACAAGGTGTGCGCGCGACGGGGCTGCATCAAACCGGTCGGCGAAATATTGCGTTTCGTTAGCTACGAGTCCTTCGCGGAATTCCATGACGCTCACCGCATAGGACGGTATGCCGTCATAGCTGAGGACGAATTCGGTGACCCAGAGATCGCCGCTGCCGACAATTCGCCTGACCGTAAAGCGCTTCTTGTTTGGCTGGAGAAACCGGCTCTCTTGAATGTTGTGCCGGCCGCGGATTCGTTCGCCCGATTGTGGGTATTGAAGCACGGCATCCTCGCGATAGATTTCATGCTCGACCTCGAAATCGCCGGCGTCCGAGGCATCCCAATGGCGTTGCAGCGCCACCCGCACGGTTCGATCACCCATTTCGCTCTCCAGATTAGGACGCCGGCTCCGCCTGCGTTTCGATCGGAGCCAGCGGCTTGTCGTCGATCTGGGCCTCGAAGCCGCGAAGGCGCTGGTAGATCGAGATCAGCACCACGATCGTACTCCACGAATTGACGAGATACTGGAACGAACTCCGCACTTGCGAAAACGCGTTCAGGATCTGGTTCATCGCGCCGAGCGTGATCTTGCCGGCGACGATCGTTGGCGCCAGCAGCACATAGGGAAACACCACGTCGGTCTGCAGATAAATCATGCGGCCGACGTTGAAGTACATGAAGTTCAAATAGAGCCGGAAATAGTTCTTGCGAATGGCCGTGAACAGCACGCCCAAGGTTGGCGGCTGGGCGCGGGCCACATCGTCCTCGCCAATCACGAGCTCCTTGCGGTAGGCGGCTTCCACCCGCTGATTGAAGAATTCGATCCCAGGCAATCGAATGCCGATCAATGCGAGCGCACCGGTGCCGGCGACCGACCAGATCACGGCCGCCCACACCAGCGGGTCGGGGATGGAGCCGATCAGAGGTAACTCCGTGACGTCAGCGGACAGCTTCACCAGCACTGGCATGAAAGCTAATAGCGTCAGGACCGAGCTGATGAGGGTGCCTCCAAGGTCTTCCACCGTGCTGGCAAAGCGCATGGTGTCTTCCTGAACGCGCTGCGAAGCGCCTTCGATGGTGCGCAGTTTCGGCCAGTGTTCGATGTAGAAATCGTTCATCGCGGTGCGCCAGCGAAAAATGTAATGGCTGATGAAGAATCGCGTGATCACGTCGACCGTCACCGCGACCAGCGCGATCTCGGCGAACGTCAAGATTTGGCCGTAGAACTCCGCGAGCGTGACCGGCCTCGATTTGGAAACTGCGGCCTGGACAAGGTTATAGAACGGCCCATACCAGTTGTTGATCGCGACGCTGACTTCGACCTGAAAGAAGGAGGTGAACAGGATCAGCGCCGAGCCGAGAATCGACCACCGAGCCCAGGGATGCGGCGCATATAGTTGCCAGGCCGCTGCGAAGATCAGGGCACACAGCGCAAAATAAAAATAGAGCCAGAGCGCGGACGGTACCACGAAGGTTCCGAGGCCAACCGGCTGCTCGGTCTCCGGAAAGAGATTGCGCGCGAAACCGTACCAGACCGCCATCGTCAGCGCGATCCAGATCGCGGCCGACAGGAAAAACAGCTTGGGTCGAGGGAAAAATGAAACGAACATGTTTGATATCCGTGCAAGTCGTAAGACGCTGTCCAATGACGGGTTTCAGCGGAGATGCGGTAGTTTCGGGATTCCGGGGCGAGGGATGACGGAATCAAAAGATGGCGAGCGTGCCGGATACCCGCATGTCCGGGGTATGACAGACTGGTCCCGGAGGGCAAGGGCGGATTGGTTCCGATCCCGGAAGCCGGATCACGTGTCTGAAGCCGTCAATGCAATGCCACCGCTGCCGACCACGAAAATCGCCCAGCGCTTTTGGTCGGTTCCAAAGCCCGTAAATTCAGCTCCTTGTCGCGGAGTCGATCCTTGCGACGGGCGGCGGCCATTGTTCGAGCGGCCGACGACAGGCGCGCATCGCGCCGTGCGTCACGCTGTACCCCGTCCCGGGACAGGACAGGTCGCTACCTGCCTTGCCATTTCGGTGGTCGCTTTTCGGAAAACGCCTTCGGTCCCTCGATATAGTCCTGCGAGGCCACCATGGCTTTGACGGCCGCGTATTCCCGCTGCTCGGTCATCGCCTGTTCGAGCGATACCGCGAGGCCGCGTTCGATCGCCTGTTTGGAGGCGCGGATCGACATCGGACTGTTCTTGCAGATTGTTTCGGCCCATCGCTCCGCGGCCGCCATCAATTCGCTTTGCGGGACCACCTCGTTGACGAAACCGAGTTCCAGCCCCTCACTGGCCGAGACGTGACGGCCAGTCAGGATCATGCCCATCGCGCGCTTGAGCCCGATTTGCCGTGGCAGCCGCTGCAGACCACCGGCCAGCGCCGCCAAGCCGACGCGCGGCTCGGGCAGGGCAAACGTCGCATTGTCAGAAGCGATAATGAGGTCGCAGGCCAGCGCGACCTCGAAGCCGCCACCCATCGCGACGCCGTTGACGGCTGCGATGATCGGCTTGTCGCAGTCGAACCGGGCGGTGAGACCAGCAAAGCCGCCTCTGTCCCAGCCGCGCTTTCCTCCCGCCGCCTGCCATTTCAGGTCGTTGCCGGCGCAGAACGCCTTGTCGCCGGCGCCGGTGACGATCGCGACCCATTGCTCGGGATCGGCGGCGAAATCGTCAAACACCTTGTTGAGTTCGAAATGCGCCTCGATATGCAGCGCGTTGTACACTTCGGGACGTGACAGCGTCACGGTCGTGACTGGTCCCTTACGCGTCACTTGGGAAAATTTCAGGTCCATGTTTGCTCCCGCCGTTTTCCATCAATTTGCTGCCGGTCTTTCGCCGCCCGATAAGGATCCCACCAAAAACAATACGGGAGCTCTGCGCCCGGGACACTATGTCACCCCCGCGCGGCGCGGTCCTTTTCGTTCTGCGCCTTGATCGACTCGCGGGCCTGATTCCAGTCGGCATCGGACCAGTCGCACAGTTGATAGAAGTTGCCGCCCATCGCCAGCGCCTGGGCACCGTCCATCGCGATAGTCTCGCCGTTGATCCAGTCACAGCCGCCGGAAATCAGGAACACCGCGAGGTTCTGCAGCTCTTCCATCTTGCCGACCCGGCCCATCGGGTTCATCGCCTTGGTGCGCGCGCCGGCTTCGTCGCCCGGCTTGATGCGCTTGCTCATGCCTTCGGTCGGAATCTCCCCGGGCGCGATGGTGTTGAGCCGGATACCGTAATGACCCCATTCCGCCGCCAGCGACATGGTCATGGCGTGGATCGCGGACTTGCTCATCGCCGAGGGCACCACATAGGGCGAGCCGTTGCGCACCCAGGTCACGGTGATTGAGACTATATTGCCGCGCTGTTTTGCCGCAATCCAGCGTCGTCCGACGGCGTGCGTCACGTAGAACGTGCCATGCATCACGGTGTTGGCGACCGCGTCGAAGCCGCGCGGACTGAGTTCTTCGGTGCGCGAGATGAAATTGCCCGCAGCGTTGTTGATGAGATCGGTGAGAGGACCATCGGTCCAGATCTGTTCGACCATTTCGTCGACGGCGAGCGCGTTGCGAATGTCGACACCGTGACTGACGACCTGGCCGCCATGCAGATCCATCAGTTCGGTCGCGGTTTCGTCGCAGACGCTCTTGCGGCGACCGCAGATGTGAACCTCGGCGCCAAGCTCGAGAAAGCGCGTGGCCATGGATTTGCCGAGACCGGTGCCGCCGCCTGTCACGAGAATGCGCCGCCCGGCGAGAAGCTGATCGTTGAACATTGTTTCCACACCAATGGATTGTCTATTGATTGATCATTTGACTAAATCCGGGCCGCGCTGTTCTGTAAAGTTGCACCAAGGAATAAGGCTGGACGAAAATGTTCATGGAAGAACGCGTCGCAAATATCGACTGCCGATGGCATCGCGATGTTCGCTGACTCGCGCTGATAAAATGAGCGCGGTCGATGTCGCGATGTCCGATGCGCTGGTTGCTGCGACCGATCGGCTCGCAAGGGAAAAGGTGTGCGAGCGGTAGTATTGTCTGGGGAAGGGCCGAGGTTCTATGCCGGTGCCTCCATGACCGCGGGGAATTTGGCGTTGCTGACGGAAATTCGGTGAGGCCTGATGGCCGTGGTCGAGCCGCAGCCGGGCATGGTGCGGATTGGCCGACTAGAGATCCCGAAACACATCGGGATTCAGAGCCAATTGCGGCGTAGGATTCGGCCGAGACCCTGGCGCCGCCTGTGCGACCCCTATTGGGAGCGGTCAGGACGAAGGATTTAGCGTTAACGTTCGTCCCGGCCATCATATCAAGGGTCCACAGGACGTGCCACAAGCACGTCCATCTTGATCTTGCGCTAGGTTAAAAAAGTTGCGACTCATGGGGCTTCCGGGCAATTTTTGCAGCAATCAGCCATGTCTTCCCAGAACACGTCCACCCAGAGAACGTCGTCCCAGGCCGGACTTTCCGACGCGGATAGTCGGCCCGGTCGCTCGGCTGAAGCGTTGGCGTTGGAAGCGGATGCGCGGCTGCGCAACGATATCCGGCTGCTCGGACGTATCCTCGGCGATACCGTGCGCGATCAGGAAGGCGCCGATGTGTTCGACCTGGTCGAGCGTATTCGGCAGACCTCGATCCGCTTCCACCGCGACGAAGACAGTTCGGCGCGACGCGAGCTCGAAACCATTCTCGACAGCATGTCGATCAGCGAGACTGTGCGCATCGTGCGCGCCTTCAGCTATTTTTCGCATCTGGCCAACATCGCCGAGGACCAGAACAATATCCGCCAGATGCGGTCAAGGAATGGGGCGCCGGGTTCGCCGGGCTCGGGAAGCCTTGCACTGGCGCTGGCGCATGCCCGAGATGCGGGTTTCAGCGCAGTAGACCTGCGCCATTTTTTTGCCAGCGCCGTGGTCGAACCGGTCTTGACTGCACATCCGACCGAAGTGCGGCGCAAGAGTACGATCGATCGCGAGATGGAAATCGCGGCACTGCTGGACAGGCGCGAACGAGTCCAGTTCACGGCAGAGGAAGCGGCTGCCAGCGACGAGCAGTTGCGTCGCGAGGTGCTGACCTTGTGGCAGACCAACCTTTTGCGCCGTACCAAACTCACTGTGCTCGATGAGGTCGCCAACGGATTGTCGTTCTACGATTACACCTTGCTGCACGAGGTGCCGCGGCTGCATTGCGCGCTGGAAGACCGCTTGAACGAGGAAGATGGCGACGCGCGCGGCGAACTGGCGTCGTTCCTGAAAATAGGGAGCTGGATCGGCGGTGACCGTGACGGCAATCCCTTCGTGACGGCGGAAGTCATGCGCGGCACCTTGCACCTGCAATCGAGCAGGATTCTCCAGTATTATCTGGAGGAATTGCATGCGCTCGGCTCCGAGCTGTCGCTGGCGGCGCATCTTACCGACGTCTCAGAGGACTTGCGCGGGCTTGCCCAGCGCTCACCCGATACCTCGCCGCATCGAAAAGGCGAGCCTTACCGGCTGGCGGTGTCCGGCATTTATGCGCGGCTGACGGCGACCGCGGCAAGACTTGAGGTGGAAACCAGGAGACTACCGGTCGGCGAGGCCACTGCCTACGCCAGCGCCAAAGAGTTCAAGGCTGATCTCGATATCCTCGATCGCTCACTGGTTGCGAATAATTGCAGGGTTATTGCGCGCGGCCGGTTGCGGCGATTGCGCCGGGCGGTGGATTGCTTCGGTTTTCATCTCGCGAACCTCGACATGCGGCAGAATTCCGCGGTGCATCAGCGCACCATCGCTGAACTGTTGGATACCGCCCAGCCGGGTACCTCCTATCTGGCGTTGAACGAAGAGGCGCGGATTGCGCAGCTTGCCATCGAATTGCGCAACGCGCGACCGTTGATCTCGAGCTTCGTGAAATACAGCGATGAAACGGTCGGCGAACTTGCGGTGTTCCAGGAGGCCGCGCAGTCGCATACGAGATTCGGTGCTGACGTGATTCCCCAATGCATCATCTCCATGACCGAGGGCGTCTCCGACATACTGGAGGTGGCCCTGCTGCTCAAGGAGGTCGGCCTGATTGATCCTTCCGGCCGCAGCGCGGTCAACATCGTACCGCTGTTCGAAACCATCGAGGATCTGCAGGCCTGTGCCGCAATCATGGACCGGGCGCTGTCGCTGCCGGAATATCGGCGGCTGGTGGATAGCCGCGGCGGGCTGCAAGAGGTGATGCTTGGCTATTCCGACAGCAACAAGGACGGCGGGTTCGTCACGTCAGGCTGGGAACTCTACAAGGCCGAGATCGGGCTGGTCAGCGTGTTCGAGCGCCATGGCGTGCGCTTGCGGCTGTTCCATGGCCGCGGCGGGTCTGTCGGTCGGGGCGGCGGTCCAAGCTATGACGCGATCCTCGCGCAGCCCGGCGGCGCCGTGAACGGGCAGATCCGGATCACCGAGCAGGGTGAAATCATCTCCAGCAAATATTCCAACGCCGAGATCGGCCGCAGCAATCTGGAAATAATGGCGGCCGCGACCCTGGAGACAAGCCTGCTGCAGCCGCGGCAGAGCGCGCCGCGTCACGAATATCTCGATGCCATGGAGCAATTGTCGAATTTGGCCTTCAAGGCCTATCGCGGACTGGTCTACGAGACCGAGGGCTTTGTCGATTATTTCTGGGAATCGACCGTGATCACGGAGATCGCGACGCTCAATATCGGCAGCCGGCCGGCATCGCGCAAGAAGACCCGCGCCATCGAAGACCTCCGCGCCATTCCCTGGGTGTTCAGCTGGGCGCAATGCCGGCTGATGCTGCCGGGCTGGTATGGTTTTGGCAGCGCGGTGGAAAGCTGGATATCGCAACATCCCGATAAGGGCATGCCGTTTCTCAAGGAGCTCTACCGCGAATGGCCGTTCTTCCGCATGCTGTTGTCGAACATGGACATGGTGCTGGCGAAAAGTTCGATCGCGGTCGCCTCCCGTTACGCCGAACTGGTGTCCGATGCGGCGTTGCGCGAAAAAATCTTCGGGCGGATCCGGCGCGAATGGCATCTTTCGATCGAGACGCTGTTTGATATCATGGGTCAGCAGCGTCTGTTGCAGAGCAATCCTTTGCTGGAGCGCTCGATCCGCAACCGCTTCCCCTATATGGACCCGCTGAACCACGTGCAGGTGAAATTGCTGAAAGAGCATCGCGCGCAGAATCCCGACGAACAGATGCTGCGCGGAATTCAGCTCACGATCAACGGGATTTCGGCGGGGTTGAGGAATAGCGGATAGGCAAGAGGGCGAATGGTGAGTGGCGAATAGCGAATAGAAAAGTTCTCCTCGCTACTCACCGCTCCCTATTCGCGATTCATCCCGAGATTGCTCCCTTGGGGCGCGGGTCGATTTGGCACCCGCGGGTTCCTATTTTGGCGCGACAGCTGATCGGCACTCGGCGGTGGCGTGACGCGGTCATTGGCGCTCGACGCGCACGGCAAACCGCTGAGCTCTGCGCTGCTCGATCTCGACATTGAGCTTGCTTCAGACGACAAACAGCCTTTGTACACTGCGAGTTAAACGCCATGCCGTATACCCCGACGCTTGCATCTCTCGCCGATGATCTCGAGAACGGCCGCACCAGCGCGCGGAAGCTGGTCGATGAATGCATCGCCCGGATCGCCGATCCCGCAGGCGAAGGCCAGCGCGTCTTCATCCACGTCGACAAGGATGCCGCGATCGAGGCGGCGGAAGCGATGGATCGGCTACGCAAGGCAAAAGCCGCGCCGTCGCGCTTCGCCGGCATTCCCGTCTCGATCAAGGATCTGTTCGACATCAAGGGGCAGGTGACCCGCGCTGGCTCGCGCGCGCTCGACGATTCGCCTCCGGCGCAGGCTGACGCGACGGCCGTAGCCCGCCTGCGCCGCGCCGGCTTCATCGTGATCGGCCGCACCAACATGACCGAGTTTGCCTATTCCGGTATCGGCATCAATCCGCATTACGGCACGCCGAAGAGCGTCTGGCAGCGCAGTGTCGGCCATGTGCCCGGTGGATCGTCATCGGGCGCGGCGGTGTCGATCGCCGACGGCATGGCCCATGGCGCGCTCGGCACCGATACCGGCGGCTCCTGCCGAATCCCTGCGGCTTTCAACGGCATCGTCGGCTTCAAGCCGACACAGCGGCGGGTGCCGCTCGACGGCGGCGTGCCGCTGTCATCCACCCTCGACAGTTTTGGGCCGCTGGCGCGCTCGGTGTCGTGCTGTGCAATCCTCGATGCCGTGCTGGCCGATGAGCCGGTCATGCCGCTGCGGCCGCGGCCGATCAAGGGCATGCGGCTTGCGGTGCCGACCACGGTCGTGCTGGACGATCTCGACGATGCGGTCGCGCAGACGTTCGATCGCGCGCTGGAAAAACTGTCGCGCGAGGGCGCGCTCATCGAGCGGATCGAAGTACCGGGGTTCCTCGATATCGGCGTGATGAACGCCAAGGGCGGCTTCTCAGCGGCGGAAAGCTATGCGTGGCATCGCTTCCTGATCGCCAGCAAGGGCGACATCTACGATCCTCGCGTCGCCGTTCGTATCCTGCGCGGCGAGGGCATGAGTGCGGCCGACTATGTCGACCTCATCAACGCCCGCCGCTCGCTGATCGCGCGCACCGAAAAGCGCATCGCGCCATATGACGCGCTGGTGCTGCCGACCACCGCCAACACGCCGCCGCGCATCCCCGATCTCACGGCGGACAAAGCGTTCACGACACAGAATATGCGCGCTTTGCGCAACCCGTCGCTGATCAACATGATCGACGGTTGCGCGATTTCGATCCCCGCGCAACGCGACGGCGAAGTGCCGGTCGGCCTGATGCTGGCCGCTGCGGGCGGCTCGGATCGCCGCATCTTTGAACTCGCAGCGGGCATGGAAAGGGCTATCCGTGTTTGATCTGACATTCATCGTTACAGATGGCGGCGCGCCGACGCCGCTGACCCTCGCGATCGACCAGGCGGTAATCGCGGGCCCGTGCTGGGCTAACGGGAATCGGGTGGCGATAGGCAAGGGGTGCGCTTAACTTTCGTCATTCCGGGACGCGCACTTGCGCGAGCCCGGAATCTATAACCACGGCGGGGAGTATGGATTCCTGGGCCTGCGCCAAGGGGCGCATCCCGGAATGACGGCAGTTATTTCGGAAAGTTTTCGCATGCCACTCACTCGACGCACAGATACGCCTACCGTCGCCCTCGACATCCCCTCGCGCGTCGATGCGCTCGACTGGACGCAGATCACCGTCGCCCTCGACGGGCAGGGCTGCTCGGTGCTGAAAGGCCTGCTCACATCGGTGGAGTGCGGCGGGATCGCCGCGCTCTATCCGGAAGAGGCACACTTCCGCAGCCGCATCGTGATGGGACGCCATGGTTTTGGGCGGGGCGAATACCAGTATTTTTCCTATCCGCTGCCGCCGCTTATCCAGCAGTTGCGTCCGGCGCTCTACGGGCGGCTTTACGGCCTCGCCAATCGCTGGAACGAGGCCATGGGGATCGATATCCGCTATCCCGCATCGCATGAAGCGTTCCTGAAGCGCTGCCATGATGCCGGGCAAACCCGGCCGACGCCGCTGCTGCTGCAATATGGTCCGGGCGACTACAATTGTCTGCACCAAGACCTCTATGGCGAGCAGGTGTTCCCGCTACAGGTTGCGATCCTGCTGTCCGAACCGGGTCGCGATTTCACCGGCGGCGAATTCGTGCTGACCGAGCAGCGGCCGCGGAT
Organism: Pseudomonadota bacterium; assembly: GCA_018971625.1. Classification (GTDB taxonomy): domain Bacteria; phylum Pseudomonadota; class Alphaproteobacteria; order Rhizobiales; family Xanthobacteraceae; genus Bradyrhizobium. The sequence continues at coordinate 2,737 of JAGXAJ010000008.1, read as the reverse complement.
GCAGTCGCGGCCCGAAGTGGTGCCGCTCGCCCAAGGCGATGCGGTTGCCTTTGCTGTGCATCACCGCCCGGTGCAGGGGACGCGGGGGGTCTATCGGGTTAATTTGCGCCATGGCGTCAGCCGCATTAGATCTGGTCATCGCTATACCGCCGGCGTGATCTTTCACGACGCCAAATGACGATGTGGATGCGAGTCTGTGACTATCGATCTCTTTGAGAGTCTGCCCGATATCCGGCCTTCACGCGAGCCGATCGCTGAGGGTGCCGTGTTGCTGCGCGGATTTGCCAGATCGGCCGAAGCCGAACTGATCAAAGCGCTGCGCGAAATCACGGATCAAGCGCCTTTCCGCCACATGTCGACACCAGGCGGGCATCAGATGTCGGTGGCGATGACCAATTGCGGCAGCGCGGGCTGGGTCACCGACCGGAGCGGCTACCGTTATGACGGTGTTGATCCTCAATCCGGCAAGCCCTGGCCGGTGATGCCGTCCACGTTTCGGAAACTCGCCGGGGATGCTGCTGCCGAAGCGGGCTTTGCGGGCTTCGTGGCGGATGGCTGCCTGATCAACCGCTATGAACCGGGCGCGCGGATGTCGCTGCACCAGGACCGCGACGAGAACGATTTGGGCGCGCCGATCGTCTCGGTATCGCTGGGCTTGCCCGCAATCTTCCTGTTTGGCGGCCTGAAGCGCAGCGACAAGGCGCAACGCTACCGGCTCGAACACGGCGATATCGTGGTGTGGGGCGGACCGGCGCGGCTGGCTTTTCATGGCATCGCGCCGCTCGCCGATGGCGACGACGCGCTGATGGGTCCTCAGCGGATCAATCTGACCTTCAGGAAGGCCCGATAGCGGCGAATCGGAACCGCGCACCGGTCCCTGTCGGTGTGCCCGTGACGATGATGTCGCCGCGCATCAGCGTCGTGAAAGGTCGAGATGTAGTTGATCAGATGCGGTCGTCCTGCCGCGTTGGCCATAACCCGCGTCGACAACCTGATGTCGCCGATCCTACGGCGATAGTGAATATCGCCTGCGAAGCAATCCAGAGCCGCGAAATTCAGACTGTCTCACGTCGCTGGGACGTTCTAGGCAATGACGGCGGATTTGGGCAACCAGGAAGGAACCAACGTGCCAAACAATGTCAAGAAGATATGGGCTTCCGGCAAGGCTGTGGTGAACGCCTGGCTTGCGATCCCATCGGGGTTTTCCGCCGAGGTGATCGCGCAATGTGGCTTCGACAGCGTGACCGTGGACCTGCAGCACGGCGTGCAGGATTACCTGTCGATGATGCAGTGCTTTCAGGCGATGCATGCCCATCCGGTGACGCCGATGGTCCGCGTGCCCTGGAACGAGCCAGGCATTATCGGCAAGGTGCTGGACGGCGGCGCCTATGGCGTGATCTGCCCGATGGTCAACACCAGGGAAGAAGCCGAGAACCTGGTGCAGTACAGCAAGTATCCGCCGCGCGGCACCCGCTCCAACGGCCCGATCCGTTGCGGCATGTACGGTTCGGCCGGCAGCTATCAGCAGACGGCGAACGAGGACATCGTGTTGCTGCCGATGATGGAGACCAAGACGGCGGTCGGCAACATGGAAGCGATCCTCGACGTCGAAGGCATCAATGGCGTTTATATCGGTCCGTCCGACCTTGGTTTCTCCTATGGGCTGGTGCCGAAGCTCGATCGCGACGAGCCGGAAATTCTCAAGATCTACGAGAAGATCGTCAGGGAATGCGGCAAGCGTGGACTTTACCCCGGTATCCATTGCTCGGGTGCCGAAGGGGCGGTACGCGCGATCAATATGGGTTTCAGATTCGTGACGCTGTCAAATGAAAGCGGCCTGATGGCGACCTACGCCAAGATGCAGATCGCGCAGACGCGCAAGGAATCCGGCGGCAAGGCTTGAGGGGCGAATGGCGAAATAGGAGTAGCGAGCAGGGAGCGAGCGATCTTCCATTCGCTATCGCCATTCGCTGCTTCGGTTTTCATGGGGCGCTGAAGATACTATCGTCTATTGTCCTTGTATGAAACCAGATGGCTCCGGAACTGCCATGGCCTATCGCTACGCCATCGACGCCACCAGCCATGTCTTCAGCGATCTGCGCGACCTGCTGGCCAAGGCCACGCCTCCGCGCTCCGGCGACCGGCTGGCAGGGATTGCCGCCCAAGATGCCCGCCAGATGATGGCGGCGCGGATGGCGCTGGCCGAGCTTCCCCTGAAGCAGTTCCTGCAGGAAACCGTCATCGCCTACGAAAGCGACGAGGTCACCCGCCTGATCCTGGACACCCATGACAATCAGGCCTTTGCGCCGGTTTCTTCGCTCACCGTGGGCGCATTCCGTGACTGGCTGTTGTCCGATGCGGCGACCGGTGAGAGCCTGCGAAAGCTGTCGCGCGGCGTGACGCCGGAAATGGCGGCCGCGGTCTCCAAGCTGATGCGCAACCAGGATCTAATCCAGGTCGCGAAAAAATGCGAAGTGATCACCCGCTTTCGCAATACGATCGGCCTGCGCGGGCGGATGAGCGTGCGGCTGCAACCCAATCATCCCTTTGACGATGTCAGAGGTGTCACGGCTTCGATCCTCGATGGCATCTTGCTCGGCTCGGGCGATGCCTGCATCGGCATCAACCCGGCCAGCGACGATCCGGCCGCGATCGGCGCGCTGCTGCGACTCATCGACGACATCATTACTCGGCTGCAGGTTCCGACCCAGGGCTGCGTGCTGGCCCATGTGACGAC
>JAGXAJ010000132.1 GCA_018971625.1 Pseudomonadota bacterium | reverse complement strand
GCCAATATGAGCCACGAGCTGCGCACGCCGCTCAACGCCATCATCGGATTTTCCGAGATCATGGGCAGCGGCATGTTCGGCGCGCTGGGTTCGGACAAATACCAGGAATACTGCCACGACATCCTGACCAGCGGCCGCTATCTGCTCGAGGTCATCAACGACATTCTCGACATGTCGAAAATCGAGGCCGGCCGGATGCAGCTCGACCTCGAGCCGCTCGACCTGTCGACGGCGCTGGCCGAATCGATGCGCGTGGTGTCGGGTCGCGCCGAGGCCAAGAATCTCGCGCTCGACGCCGACATCGATGGCGCCATTCCGGTGGTGGCCGATCGCCGCGCGATCAAGCAGATCATGGTCAATCTGCTGTCCAATGCCGTCAAATTCACCCCCGACGGCGGCAAGATCACGGTGCGCAGCCGCCTGCGCCGCAATTCCATCCATCTGATGATTGCCGATACCGGCATCGGCATCGCGCCGCAATCGCTGCAGCGGCTCGGCCGGCCGTTCGAACAGGTCGAGAGCCAGCTCACCAAGACCTATCACGGCTCGGGGCTCGGGCTCGCCATCGCCAAATCGCTCGCCGGCCTGCATGGCGGATCGATGCGGCTGCGTTCACGGCTCGGCACCGGCACCGTCGTCTGCGTGTCGTTGCCGCGCGACGGCCGCAAGGCCAAAGCGGAGGTCGCGACCGCCGCGTGAAGCGCTTACCCCTTTTGACGAGCGTCGCGGCTCAGGACTCCAGCGTCGGCGCGACCTCGCGCGCGATTTGCGCCAAGGCGGCGATCAGCGGGGTGAGCGGATCGCGCTGCGGCACCACCAGCCCGACGCTGTAGGTGACGGTGGGATCGATAATGGGGATGCTCCGCACCGCGTCCGACAGGCAGAGCGTCTCCGCCAGTTTCGCCGGCATCACGCTGGCCCAGCGTCCGGTCTTCACATGGGTGTAGAGCACGATGATCGAATTCGACGTCAGCGTCGGCATCGCCTCCACCCCGACCGATTTCAGCGCGCGGTCGATGATGCGGCGGTTCTGCATGTCGGAGGTCAGCAGACACAGCGGGACCTGACCGACTTCCTTCCAGGTGACCTGGTCGCGGTCGCCGAACATGCCGTCCGGCGCGGTGAGCAGCCGATAGCTCTCGTTGTAGAGCGGGATCGAGCGCACTTTGCCCAGCGGCTCGTTTTCCAGATAGGTCAACCCGGCATCGACCTCGAGGTTTTCCAGCAGTCCGAGCACCGCGATCGAGGCACAGGACATGATGCGGAAACTCACGTTCGGATGGCGCAACTGGAAAGGCGTGGTGAGGGAGGCGACCATGCCGAGTGCGGCCGGGATCGCGGCAATCGCGATCTCGCCGGAGAGGCCTTCCTTGAGCGTGTCGATTTCCTGCCGCATCGCGCGGACGTCGCCGACGATGCGTCGCGCCCAGTCGAGGGTCCGCTCTCCCTCGGGCGTGAAGCCCTGGAAGCGAGAGCCGCGCTGCACCAGCATGACGCCGAGGACCTCCTCAAGCTGTTTGAGGCTGGTCGACATGGTCGGCTGGGTGACACCGCAGGCTTCGGCTGCACGACCGAAATGCCGTTCCTTTGCCAGCGCCAGCAGCAATTCAAGCTTGTCGATCAAATACGGCCCTTCCGCACCCGGCGCTCTGCCAAACCACGTTCTGCCAGGGATTCCCGGCAGCTAATAGCACGCTCCTCAGTTGGCCCATACGCCAACAAGCCGCGCCAAATGCGCGCGGCCGCGACCATTCGCTGGCAGTTCGACTTACTATTGAACAATTTTGCCATTGGTTCGATCGTGTTTCCGTATGGCACATAGACCGACCTGATGGATTTTTAGATCGATTTCAACGGATAAGCACGAGAACAATGAGCTTTTTGATAAGACAGATATATGAATTCCAATTCTGAACCAGTGGGCGCGGCGCCGAACCATTCGGAGCATGCCGGCCTTGAGGGCGCGAGGCTGCTCATTCTGCCGCGCGGCAGAAGTGGTTCGCGCGTGCGGAGCCGTCAAATCCGACCGTCGCATACGCGCCCGGCGATTAGCCCACGATTTCCGAAAACACCCGGCGCACTTCGGTCTGGATCTCCTTCACCCGCGCTGCGAGCGAGGAGAAGTCCGGCGCATCGCCAGCGCGCGCCATCACGCGCAAGAGATCCACGCCAGCCGCTTCGGGCCTGAATTTGCCGGTGACGCAGAGCCGCAGGATTTGCGTCAGGTCGTGATAAAGCCGCGCCGCGCTGCGCAGGGTTTCTGCCGACGAGGCCGACAGCACGCCGAGCCGCGCGGCATTGTCGAGCACCTGCAGCGTGCTGACGTCGAGAATATCAGGCTTGGTGGCGGCGTGAACGAGTTGCAGATATTGCGCGATGAAATCGATATCGATCAGACCGCCGGCGGCATATTTGAGATCCCAAACGTCGTCCTCGCCTTTCTCCAGCGCCACCGCGCGGCGCATGTCTGCGACATCGGTCGCAACGCTTGCCGCGTCGCGCGGCCGAGTCAGCACCTCGCGAATAATCCGCTCGATCTCTCGGCGAAGATCCGGCGACGCCGAAATCACGCGCGCCCGCGTCAGCGCCATGTGTTCCCAGGTCCACGCCTCGCGATCCTGATACTGCGCGAACGAATCGAGGCGCGAGGCCACCGGGCCGGCCCGGCCGGAAGGGCGCAGCCGCATATCGACCTCGTACAGCACGCCGTAATTGGTCCGGGTGGTGAATGCGCTGATCAGTCGCTGGGTGAAGCGGGCAAAATAATGCGCGCCCGTCAGCGATCGGACCCCATCCGAGTCCGGCTGGTCGTGGTCGAAGTCGTACAGGAGGATGAGATCGAGATCGGAGGAAGCGGTCATCTCGCGGCTGCCAAGCCTGCCCATCGCCAGGATCGCGGTCTCCTGATCCTTGATCCGGCCATACTGGGCGGCGAACTGTTCGGTCACCAGGCCGTGCACGGTATCGACGATGCCTTCGGCAACATCGGCAAAAGCAACGCCAGCCTGGGAGGCGGATACAGTGCCGGACAGAATTCGCGTCCCGATCAGGAACAGGCTTTCCTGGCCGAACAGCCGCAGGCGATCGAGGAACTCCTCGTAGGAATTCGCATCCGCCAGCGTCGCCGCCAGCCGGGTGGACAATTCACGCTGGTCCGGCATTGCGCCGAAGAAACGTGGATCGATCAGGCCGTCCATGATCTGCGGCTGCCGTGCCAGCATGTCGCCGAGCCGTGGGGCGGCGCCCAGGATCAGCGCCACCAGCGCGACCAGATCGCGGTTCTGGCCGAGCAGCGAAATCAGCCGCGCGCCGCGCTGTAACGCCTGCAGAAAGCGGTCGAAGGCAGCGACCGCGTCGTCGGGCTCTTCAGCATTGGCGAGACCCTCGATCAGAGCGGGAACGAATTCGACGAACGCGTTGCGCGTCGCCTCTTGCCGGAACGCGCGATAGTCGCCGACCATCCACTGCTGCACGGTGGACGCCGCCGCCGCCGGCTTCTTGAAGCCAAGCGCGGCCAGATGTTCGAGCAGACGCTGATCGTGCGGGCCGGCGCTGTAGTCGGCGGGCGGCAGCTTCGCGGTGCCGGCTGGATCGCCTTCGAACAGTTTGCCGTAATGCCCCTGCACGACATTGAGATGGCCAAGCAGGTCGACAGCAAAGCTGGCGCGGCTGTCATAGCCGAGAAACCGGGCGAAGCGCTCCACCGCTTCCGCGCTGTCAGGCAGGGCATGGGTCTGTTCGTCAGCGACCATCTGCAGCCGATGCTCGACCCGGCGCAAAAACAGGTAGGCAGCCGACATCTGGTCACGCGCCTCGAAGGTAATCCAGTTGCTCGACGCCAGCACGTCCAGCGCCTGCAATGTCGGCCGCACCCGCAGTTCCGGGTGGCGGCCGCCGGCGATCAATTGCTGGGTCTGGGCGAAAAACTCGATCTCGCGGATACCGCCGCGGCCGATCTTGACATTGTGACCTTCGACCGCGATATCGTTTTGGCCGCGATAGATCTGCATCTGCCGCTTCATGTCGTGCACGTCGGCAAGCGCCGCAAAGTCCAGATGCTTGCGCCATACGAACGGCGCGATGTCCGTGATCATTGCCTCGCCTGCTTTGGCATCGCCGGCACACGGTCGAGCTTTGATCATCGCTGCACGTTCCCAGGTCCGCCCTTCCCGCTCGTAATAGTGCAGCGCCGCCTCGGTGGAAATGGCGACCTGCGTCGAAGCAGGATCCGGCCGCAGCCGAAGATCGACGCGAAACACATAACCGTCGCCGGTGCGTTGCTGTAGAATCCGCGACAGGCCCTGCGCAAGGCGCACGAAGAACGGCTGTGCCTCGATGTCCGGCGCCAATGTCGGCGCGCTGGAATCGAAAAAGACGATCAGATCGATGTCGCTGGAGTAGTTCAACTCTCCAGCTCCCATTTTGCCCATCGCCAGCACGATCAGGCCACTGCCCTCTTCCGGCCTGTCCGGGTCGGGCGGCGACATCTTCGCGCGCGCGGTCGCCTCTCGCATCAGGTAGCGCAGCGCCGCTTGCACGGAACTGACCGCAAGCCAGGTCAGCGCCGATGTCACTTGCATGACGGGCCAGACGCCGCCGATGTCGCACAGCGCGATCAAAAGAGCGGCTTCCGATTTCATGCGACGCAGCAACTGCATCGCGCCAGCCTCGCTGGTGGCGACCGATACTTCGCGGCAGGCGCTGTCGATCAGTTGCGCCAGATGCCGATCCGGATCGCAGCCGAGCAGCCGAACCAGACGGGCGGCGTCGGCCCGCATCAAGTCGAACAAATAAGGCGACGCTTCTGCGATACCCGAAAGAATGATACCAGCTTGTGGAAATTGCGCGGCGAGTTGGCGGATTGCAGCCGCGTGCGCCGGCTCGAGATCGGCGAGCCAGCCCGCCAGACGCCGTTCAGCATCGAGAGCATCGGACAGCTGGGGTCCGTCCACGAATCGCGCGGCCAGACCGCCTTGGTCCGCCCTGTCAGGTGCGGAAAAATTCATGCCACCTTCTGTGGCACATCCTGCATTTGCGCCGCAACCCGCTCGTTGACGCGGGCCCGCGCAGGCAGCGCGAGCGTGGCGCGGAGGCCCGGATTGCCGTCGCTCAGTATGAGATCGCCGCCATGTAGCGTCGCTACGGCCGACGCCAGGCTGAGACCAAGACCAGAACCCGGCAGGGTACGGCTCGCCTCAAGCCTGACAAAGCGCTCCACCGCATGGCGGCGATAGGCCTCCGGAATGCCCGGCCCGCGATCCGTAACACTGAGCAGTACCTGATC
>JAGXAJ010000068.1 GCA_018971625.1 Pseudomonadota bacterium | reverse complement strand
TCCTGCCGCCAGGCACAAATCCTCGAACCCGTTCCCACTGATCATCCCGAAGTGCGTCGCAATCCATCGCCGATCTCCAAAAATCAGCGTTGAATCTGATTTGCTCTCCTCTGGGAACCCCCGTTCCTTAATTCGTCACTACGACCTAGGATCACTTCGATGAATCCGTTGCTCGATTATCGATCATTATTTAGCGGCCATTGTCTGTGGTCAGCTCGAACGATTTGATCGGGAAGTGGCGATCAATCGTCTGCAGCAATTCGATCGGTGGCCCATCGAGTTCTGGCCGTCTCCACGACAGCTCGAATGAATAATCCGTCTGGTCAGGATCAAGGCTGCGCTTTTGTTCATGAAAGCGCGCTCGGTATTTCATTGGGCGGATCAGCTTGGGTATATCCTCCAATACGTTCCACTGGGCGGGACAGGTCACGGTAAGCTTTGCGCGGTGTTCGCGAGGGATGACGAGATCGACCCATTTCAGGACCCAGAGGGTCAGGACCGCGAGCGCAGTCGCAATCGTACCGAGTACCAGTTGGCCGCCGCCGAGACAAAGTCCGATCACGGTCATCAACCACAGGGTAGCGGCGGTCGTCACGCCGGTGACCAGATCGCCCTTTTTCAGGATGGTGCCACCACCGATGAACCCCACGCCAGTCAGAATGCCGAGCGGGAGCCGCATCAGATCCATCACAGCGAACGATTCGGAGGTCTTACCACTTACCGGCAGCAATATGTTGGCTTGGATCATGGCAACAGCTGCCGCCAAGCCGACAAGGATGGTGGTCCGAAAGCCGGCGGCGTGGCCTCGTGCGCCTCGGTTAAATCCAATGATTGCGCCGGCCAGCATCGTCAGTGCTAAACGGAGGGTGATATCCAACCATGACGGCTCAAGGGGCATATTCATGGGATCGGGCATGTTCATGGGATCGCCTATGCATCGGCGAATCAGGAACGTCCATATTTCGCCCGCAACCTGCAAATCGTCGCAACCGCCGGTCGGGGCAAGGCCGGCAGAGCGACAAACGCTCGCCAAACAACGACGGGCGAACGTCAGTTTGTCAACGTCCGCTCCTCGTCAGCTGATCCTGACGCCTCGTGATCGCTCCTGTTTTCCAGCAGTCCTGTCTCCAGGAGTAATGGCGCTCAGTCGTTATCGTGATGAATGACGGTCTTGCTTTCGGTCCCGTCTCCATGTTCCTTCTTGATGACGGTCGTGCGATCGGTTTCGCGCGGCTCGCGCTCCTTGATTACGGTGGTGCGATCGCGATCATGGTCGCGGTATTCGGGGGACTGGCCAACAGTCACGCCTGCTCCGACCGGCCCGGCATGCACGCCAATTTCATCCGCCAATGCCGGAGCTGCCAAAAGCGACATGGCGATAATCAAATATTTCATTCTCTCCTCCTGGGTTGAATGGAGAGCCAACGTCAGGACCACGGCTAGGTTCCGAGGGAACCCGAACTTGGTTCCTTTCCGTGCGAATGTACCGCTTGCTGGCCGGCCAACAACGCAGGGTCGCTGGCCGGTTAGCAGCAGCACGCGACCGCCGTTGATGGGAGCGAGCGGTTGAGATCCGTCGCGGCGGAGCAGAGCGAACGTTTATTTACTGATCTGGTGGGTCTTGAAGCCTCTGCGCTGACTGCGCCAATAAGGCATCAGCAGCGTCTCGGTGTCGGCACCTTTTGCCGGACCGAGGTGGGTTGGTTCGACCCCCGCTGCGAAAGTCTGAAAGCCGGTCGCTTCGCAGCCATGATGCCGCCGGACATGCCGGCCATTGCCAAACACAGTGCCGTAGTGAAAAAGGCCCCGTTTAAGGGGCCAATTTCGTTAGTAATGGTGATGATGGTGGTGGTGATGATGGTGATGATGGTGGTGATGCATGTCGCCGGCAAAAGCCGGGGCTGCGACAGCCAAGGTGAGAAATGCAGCGAAGACATAAGCGAGTGACTTCATGGAATGCTCCCAAGTTGTTCGGCAAACAACAACAGATTAGCTGAAACCTGCTCTCTGCATATGGAATTCGCCATCCCGGCCCACCGAAATATTGAAATATTGATAAGGGGCATTCACGCGCCGTTCAGATTTGTTGGATGATCGAAGTTCGCGAAACATCGTAACGCTAATGCACGCGGTGCTTTGCCGTGCCGGCTGACTTGTGGATTGTTCTTTCGCAAAGCGGGGCGATTGCAGAAAGGCCCGGCGGGAATGCCGGGCCTTTCTTCTACTTTTTCTTTTGTCCTGCGGACCTGATGCGTTCGAGTAGCTTTAGAAACTCTGCCGTTTCCTCTTCCGGACTTTTAGAGGGGCGTTTCTGGAAGGGTATCACTTCAGACATGGGGTAGAACCTCCCTTGGGCCACGACCGCGCTGTGTGGGTTTTTTGCCGGAAAATATTGCATTTTCTGCGGCACATGTTCCCGCTCCTGGCTCAAAATCCGCCATGTTTGGCTCCAATCCCGATCGCACTTTGAAGGCTAACTGTTTGATCTATCTATTTTTTTATCAACCGAATTGCTTTTCCGTCGGGCGGTGCCCGACGCCGTCACTCGCGAGACGTTTTCGGCCCACATGCGAGCCGGCTCTTGGGCGGGGCTTCTGCCGCTTTGACATCGCATGCTCACTGATGATGACATGGCCAAAATCGGCGGCGTGCCGGAGCCATCCGGCCGAAGAAGCGCGCGCAGGTTTTCCAAGCCCAGGAGCCGCTGTCCCGATGTCTGATTTCGATCTTGTAATTGAGCGCCGCGGCACGCATGCGACAAAATGGGACATGATGGCGAAGCTCTCGGGCATCACGGCTGAAGATGCCATCCCGATGTGGGTAGCTGACATGGATTTTGCCGCGCCCTCGGGTGTGACGGAAGCGCTGGCGACGATCGTCAATCGTGGTATCCATGGTTACTATGCCGACACTGGCAGTTGGGCGGCGGCACTGGCCGATTGGCTGGCGCGTCGGCATGGCCTGTCGATTGATCCGGCGTGGGTGAGCCCGACTCCGGGCGTCGTGGCGGGGCTGGGCCTGATCCTGCAAGCCATCTGTGACCCCGGTGACGACGTCGTGGTATTCCCGCCGGTCTATCATGCGTTCCGCAGAATCATTCTGGCCAACGATCGACACATCCTCGATGCGCAACTGCTCGAGCGTCAGGGCCGCTACGTGATGGACCTCGATGCGCTGCGCGCGACGCTGACGCCGCGCACCAGGGTCGTGTTTTTCTGTAGTCCGCATAATCCGGGCGGCACCGTGTGGTCGGCCGAGGAGATTCGCGCACTCGCCACCTTTTGCAGCGAACATGATTTGATTCTGGTTTCCGACGAAATCCATTGCGATCTTGTTCTCGACGGGGCCACGCACACGCCGACCATCATCGCCGCGCCCGATATCGCCGATCGCCTGATTACCTGCGTCGCCGCGACCAAGACCTTCAATCTTGCCGGCGCCCATGTCGGGGCCTGCGTGACGTCGAATGTTTCACTGAAGCGCCGGATCGATGCCCGTATCGCGGCGAGCGGGCTCGGTTCCTATAATTCCTTCGGCATGATCGCGACGGAAGCGGCGTGGCGAACCGGCGAGGGCTGGCTCTATCAATTGCTGCCATATCTCAAGGGCAATCGTGATCTGTTCGATGCGCGAATTGAGGCTGCGGCGCCCGGTGCGCGGTCGATGCGGCTCGACGCCACGTATCTCGCCTGGGTGAATTTTTCGGGAACCGGACTTAAGGCGGAAGATGTTGCCGCGCGCGTCAGCGGCCGGGCGAGGATTTTTGCGAGCCCAGGTCCGCAGTTCGGGCCGGGTGGTGAAACCTGGCTGCGCTTCAATTTCGCCACGCCACGTTCAATTCTCACCGAAGCGCTGGACCGGCTGGACGGAGCGTTTCGCGATCTCCGGGCATGAGCGCCACGCCGCCGCGATACTTCCGCTTCGCTGAGTAGCCTTGGCCATTCAGGCGTGGCAGCGCGGAGATCGTGCTTGGCTATTTTCATAGATCTGCAAGCGAGTGAAGCCATCGAGCGTTTCACGCTGAATGGCGCTTCTTGAAACTGTGCGCATGATCCGGCATGGTGGCCGCGAAGGGATTCAAGCCTTCGCTTCAACGTGCTTGGTGAAGATACGAATGACCGCGCCGTTGACCGGCGGTCCGGCGTCGTACAGGTCCGAGGCAATCCTTTCAATCTGGTCGCGATGCGCCAGGAACTGGGCCTGTCGCGCGAGGTTCTCGGTGCCTTTCGCGCCGATCAACTGATCCATTGCGGCGCCACTGATACGGCATTCGACGATGTTGTCACCGTTTATCATCGTGAAGCTGAACGACATCCGTTCGCTGTCGTATCCCACGATTTTGCCACGCATCAGCGGCATCGAAGACGTCCTCTGAATTTTCCGCTCGTCAGAGACTCAACCCATCGCCAATATAGCCATAAGGAATGTCCCGCGAAAATCGGCGGTTTTCGCAAATCGCCTTTGATCGCTTCCGTCTCGGCCGCCGAAGACTGTGCTCAAGGGCCGATCGCATTGCTTGCGACGACTTTGCGATAGAACAGGGCGAAGAGGTTTCAGTATCGGCCGAACAGTGATCGCCCGGGAGTGCAATCGGGGGTCTTGCTCCGCGTGCGAGGGCTTCGAGCGGACAAACCGGCGAGATGCCGCAGCACCGCCGGTTCGTACGGAAAGAAGACGATTTTATCGAAGTGCCGCCAGACTTGTCGAAGTAACGGCCGATCGTTTGAATTCAGCCGCCATGCTGCGGCGTGCCAACATGTGGACCTTCCGGCGCGCCGTGTTCGGATTGCTCTCCATAGTTCGGTTCGTAATGCGTGAGCCAAAGCTCCAGCCCGGCGATGAAGGTGACCATCACACCGATCAGGATGCTGACATGCATGGCCCTCGTATGCACGAACCCGAGTATCCACGGCGATATCACAAGCCAGATCCCGAGCAGGAGATTGAGCCATTCCTCCCAATCGGAAAAGGCAACGATCGCGGCGATCGCGATGGCCGCAATTGCCGCGCCCGAAGCCCAAACCTCGATGCGTACCTTTTCGCTGACATAGGCAAATAACCACGGGGACGCGAACAGGAAAAGCCCGAATGCTACGGCATAGTAATCGAGCGTGGAAATACGACGGAATGTCATCGCAATGTCCTCCGGTCGGAACGATTTGGACAGAGGATGTTAAGCCTCGGCTGGCTGGTTGATTATTCGACTATCGGTGCAATCAGGCTGCTGCAATGTTCCGGCGGAACTTGGATGGGCAATTAGACTAAACTTGGATGGGCAATTAGACGCGGTGCGTCATCACGTCGTGTCGTTCGGACGCACGATCACAAGCTTTCGGGCAGCGCGTAGTCATAAGGCTTCAGTGCGCGCGGCGATGAAAACCCCTGCGCCGAGGAGAAGTTCCGCTACGGTCGTTAATCCAAAAGCATGCGGTGGTTCGTCGCACAGTCCTTGCAAAACGTTAATCGTCCGAAAAGGACCATGTAATGTACACCGCCCATGTTGTGGCGAGGGGATTCTCAAGAAGGGATTCTCACGACGGACTTCCATCGTCCAACATTGGAGACGCTAAATGCACGATCAACCAAATCCTTCCCGTCCAACATCACGAAAAGTTTTGAAGCCGCATCGGCTGGCGCTGCTGGCTTCCGTTGCCGGTCTCAGTTTCGCCGTTCTCGCCGCGGGTCCCGGCAACTATCTGCCGCTCAATCTGCCAGCATGGACTTCATCGGCGCATGCCGCCGAAACCACATCGAATGCACCGGGCTTCGCCGATCTCGTCTCCAAGGTCAAACCCGCGGTCATTTCGGTTAGCGTCAGGATCAACGGTGACGCCGAAAATGGGAACATTATGCAGAACGAGCGGATGGATTCCGATCAGTCCGGCTCGCCGTTCGAGCAGTTCAAGCGATTCGATTTTCGCATTCCTATGCCGCAGCGTCACGAGGTTATCACCGGTGAGGGTTCGGGTTTCTTCATTTCGCCCGATGGTTATGCCGTGACCAACAACCACGTGGTCGACCACGCTCAGTCTGTACATGTGACCACCGATGACGGCACGGTCTACACCGCCAAGGTGATCGGCACCGACAAGAAAACCGACCTCGCGCTGATCAAGGTCGATGGCAAGAAGGATTTCACCTATGTAAAATTCGCGGATGCGCTACCGCGCGTCGGTGACTGGGTGGTCGCGGTCGGCAACCCCTTCGGACTCGGCGGCACCGTCACCGCCGGGATTGTTTCAGCGCGCGGCCGCGATATCGGCGCGGGCCCGTATGACGATTACATCCAGATCGACGCGCCTATCAACAAGGGCAACTCAGGTGGTCCGGCGTTCGATATGAACGGCAACGTCATCGGCGTCAACACCGCGATCTATTCGCCGTCGGGCGGCTCGGTCGGAATCGGCTTCGACATTCCGTCCGAGACGGCCAAGCTTGTCGTCGCCCAGCTCAAGGACAAGGGTTACGTCACGCGCGGCTGGCTCGGCGTCCAGGTGCAGCCGGTGACGGCCGATATCGCCGACAGCCTCGGCCTCAAGCAGGCGAGGGGCGCCATAGTCGACAATCCGCAGGACGGCAGTCCGGCGGCCAAGGCCGGCATCGAGGCAGGTGACGTAATCACCGCGGTCAATGGCGCCGAGGTAAAGGACGCGCGCGATCTCGCCCGCCACATCAGCATGATCGCGCCGGGCACGTCGGTGAAGCTCGACGTGTTGCACCAGGGTCAAGCCAAGACCTTGACGGTGGCGCTCGGCGAAATGCCAAACGACCGTCACGCCAATGCTGGCGAACAGCAGTCGAGGGAAATGGCGGGCACGCCGCATCTCGGGCTGCAACTGGCCCCTGCGGCTGACGTGGATGGTTCCGGTGACAAGGGTGTCGTGGTGACGGCGATCGATCCGGATGGTCCTGCCGCCGAGCATGGTTTCCGGATCGGTGACATCATCCTCAATGTCGGCGGCAAGAACGTCTCCAATGTCGGCGACGTCAGGACAGCGCTGAACGCCGCCAAGGATAGCGGCAAGCACAGCGTTCTGATGCGAGTCAAAACCGCTGATGCGACCCGCTTCGTCGCGATGCCGCTGGCGAAGGGCTAATCCGAGCCACCGTCTGAGGCGCATCACGGTAATCTGACGTCTGAAGCCAAGGCCGGGCAGCCCCTGGCCTTGTCTTCGATAATCGGCTGGTCTTTGCTGGAGAACAAGGGCGCCCAGCCGGTGGTGATGGAACTGTTCCGGAGTTATCAGATGACCCTAGCCAATCCCGCTGTATCGGACTCGACTGCTCCACCCGTAGCTGTTCATAAATTGCTCTCCGGTCAGAAGGCGTTGGTTACCGGCGCCAATTCCGGCATCGGCAAGGGCGTCGCGGTCGCGTTGGGACAGGCCGGTGCCGATGTTGTCGTTAATTTTGTCGAGGGTGACGACGCGGCGAACGCCGTGGTCGAGGAAATCAAGAAAGCCGGCAGCAAGGCTTATGCGCATAAGGCCGACGTCTCGTCGGAAGAACAGGTTGACGCAATGTTCGCCCGTATGAAAGAGGAGTTCGGCACGACCGACATCCTCGTGGCCAATGCGGGCCTGCAACGTGACGCGGCGTTTCATGAAATGACGCTGGCGCAGTGGAACAAGGTTCTGGACGTCAATCTGACCGGGCAGTTTCTGTGTGCGCGCGCGGCGGTGCGCGAATTCCTGCGCCGCGGGGTGGTGCCGGAGGTTTCCTGCGCGGCGGGCAAGATTATCTGCATGAGCTCGGTTCATCAGGAGATTCCGTGGGCAGGCCACGCCAATTACGCGGCATCCAAGGGCGCCATCAAGCTGATGATGGAGAGCCTGGCGCAGGAAGTCGCGCCGAAGCGGATTCGCGTCAATGCCATCGCGCCCGGCGCGATCCGGACCCCGATCAACACCGCGGCCTGGCAGACAAAAGAAGCCTACGATGCGCTGATGATGCTCGTTCCCTATGGCCGCATTGGCGAGCCCGAGGACATCGCGCGCGCCGCGGTCTGGCTTGCATCGGATCATTCCGACTATGTGGTCGGCACCACGCTTTATGTCGATGGCGGCATGACGCTCTATCCCGGTTTTGCCACCGGCGGCTGATCTGTTGCAGGGCGGGGAAATCAGGCCGCTTCAGATCTTCGTCGGCGAATAAAGCCTTCTGGCAATATCCACTGGCATGAACCAGCGCCGCTTCCTAAATCAGTCCGTACCGGTATTTGATTTTCTTCAGGAGACCTCCCGATGGTCCTGAAACATGTTTGCGGCGCCGTCATTTGCTCGACGTTGCTGGCGTGGGACGGTGCTTGTTTTGCGACCGAATACCAGCCGGGTGATTTTTTTGACCTCGATTTGTCGAAAGCGGTGCTGTCGCCAAAGACGCTCGGCCCCTCAACCCGATTCGCACCGTTCCCGATCGAGGCCAGCACTGACCCCGCAAAGACCACCGCCCAAGTGCAGGCCGCTCCCAAGGCCGCTCCCAAGACCGCTCCCAAGACCACCGTTGCGAAAAACCGCATGAAAGTCCGCCTGGCGCACGTTCGCGCGGAGAAGCCGCGCGGTTCGGCGCGAACCCGGCTGGCGCGGCACCATAGCAATCCGCTCGATGCCGAGGCGTTCGATACGCGGATTCAGGTCTGGCCGTGTAAGTCCGGCGGCATCTGCAATTGGCAACGCCAATAGCGCAGGCCGCAAGCATCGAAGCCTTTTCGATGCTCGCCTATGTTGGCGGAAGGCGCGCGACCCGAGAGCAGACGCCGCCGCCAGCCGTCAGAAAGGTCAGCGTTTTGTAAAACCTAGCTTCTGGCCGGTGTGGGATTGAAATTCGCGGCGAGGAGGCGATCCTGAAGTCAGGATATATGAAAATGGCCCCGCCAGGGGGCCATTTTCACGGCGCTTACATATCGTGATGATGACCATGCTTGATGATCACCGTCCGATCGTGATGATGCCAGTGATCATGATGCCATCCATGGTCGCGATGCATGCCATGATGCTTGACGAGGACGGTTTCGGCGCTTGCGATCGATGGCGCGGCGATCGCAATGGCAGCGAGCGCGGCAATGACATAACCAAACTTCTTCATGCTATCCTCCTCGGTTGATCGGGAATGTAACAGCGCACCAAGTGCAATGTTCCCGGGGGAACCGGAAGAGAATCCTGAACGTCTGTTCAGCTTTAACGATGCATGCGGCAGGGGTGAAGGCCAATTTTAGTTAACATACGCGCAAACTGAAGACGCTCTAATATTATGAAGACGCTCTAATATTATGGTTCGCTAACAACCTCCGGGATGAAGTAAGCGCCCTCCGCTTAAAATCGTGTACCGGTCCGCTTCTCGACATTGACGCTTCCGGCGAGCACATCAAATCCCCTGCGGCAGACGTCAGCGAGCGCCGCTATGCCTTCACGGATCTGGTCGTGCGAGAGGCTCGCAAAGCATAGCCGCAGCCGGCTTGCCGCAGGCGCGCGGGCTTGCCCCGTCAGCCGTACTGGCTGACGGAATCGAGCTGGCGCGGCCTGGCGAGTCCGGCTAATGGTCTCATATAATGTGAGAATTTAAATGGCCGATCCGATCCAGGACGTTTTGCGAGCTTTTTCCCGCGGCGAGATCGTCGTGGTCACCGACGATGACGATCGCGAGGGTGAGGGGGACTTGATCACGGCGGCGTCGCTGTGCAGCGCCGACAAGATGGCATTCATCATCCGCCACACCTCGGGTATCGTCTGTGCGCCGATTACGACTGAGGACGCGCGTCGGCTGCGACTCGATCCGATGGTTGCTCATAATGAGTCCAGCCATACCACCGCCTTCACGGTCTCGATCGACTACAAGCCTGATGGCGGGACTGGCATTTCGGCGGACGAACGCGCCTCGGCCTGCCGGGCGCTGGCCAATCCGAATGCTGGCGCCAATGATTTTGTCCGCCCCGGCCATGTGTTTCCGCTGATCGCGCGCGACGGCGGCGTGTTGCTGCGCTCGGGTCATACTGAGGCCGCGGTCGATCTCTGCAAGCTATCGGGCCTGCCGCCGGTCGGCGTCATCAGCGAGTTGATGAACGACGACGGCACCGTGATGAAGGGCGAGCTGGTGGCCCGCTTCGCCGCCGTCCACCAGCTCAAGCACGTCACCATCGCCGACATGATCGCCTACCGCCAGGCGCGCGAGAAACTGATCGAGCGGGTCGCCACCTTTACGACTGACAGTCCGATTGGCCCGCTGCAGGGTTACGCCTATCGTTCGCCGTTCGACTCGATCGCGCATGCCGCTTTCGTCTATAACGATATCGGCGACGGCAGGAACGTGCTGACCCGGCTGCATAAACCCAACATCGTCAAGGACCTGTTCACGGGTCCCGCGCGGATGCAGGCGGTGCTGCAGCATTTCAAAAAGGCCAATCGCGGCGTACTGGTCTATTTGCGCGACGGCGCCGCCGGCGTCCCAGTCGAGCCTCTTGGCCAACCGAAGTCGGCGGAAGCCGACCGCAACAGGCAATGGCGCGAGGTCGGCGTCGGCGCGCAGATCCTGCGCGACCTTGGCATCACCTCGATCCGCAATCTCACCTCGTCCGTGCACGACTACAAGGGACTGTCAGGATTCGGAATCGAGATCGTCTCGAACGAACGCCTCGAAGGCTAAGTTCGCCCTTTTTTCAAACATGTCCAATTCAATTGCACTTGGAGCGATAGCGCCTTACTTTGGAAGGCATACGGCCATAATGCGAAAGGATTTTCCATGAGTGCGCGCCCTCAGGCCAAGGACAAGCCGTCCACGCCGGCTTTCCAATGGGACGATCCGTTCATGCTCGATGAGCAACTCACCGAAGATGAGCGAATGATCCGCGACACCGCACGCGCCTATGCGCAGGACAAGCTGATGCCGCGCGTGGCCAAAGCCTATCTGGAAGAAAAAACAGATCGCGAGATTTTCAACGAAATGGGCGAACTCGGCTTGATCGGGATCACCCTGCCGGAGGAATATGGCTGCGCCAATGCCAGCTATGTCGCCTATGGGCTGGTCGCGCGCGAAATCGAGCGGGTCGATTCCGGCTATCGCTCGATGAACTCGGTGCAGTCCTCGCTGGTCATGCACCCGATCTACGCCTATGGCGACGAGAGCCAGCGCAAGAAATATTTGCCCAAGCTCGCCACCGGCGAATGGGTCGGCTGCTTCGGTCTGACCGAGCCCGACGCCGGTTCCGATCCGGGCGGCATGAAGACCCGCGCGGAGAAAATTCCCGACGGCTATCGCCTGAGCGGCTCCAAGATGTGGATCTCAAATGCGCCGATCGCCGATGTATTTGTGGTATGGGCAAAATCATCCGGGCATGACAACCAGATCCGCGGCTTTGTGCTCGAAAAGGGCATGAAGGGCCTGTCGGCGCCGAAGATCGAGGGCAAGCTATCGCTGCGCGCCTCGGTGACCGGCGAGGTCGTGATGGACGGCGTCGAGGTGCCGGAAAGCGCGCTGTTGCCCAACGTGTCCGGCCTGAAGGGGCCTTTCGGCTGCCTCAATCGCGCCCGCTACGGCATTTCCTGGGGTGCAATGGGCGCGGCGGAAGACTGCATGCACCGCGCCCGGCAATATACGCTCGACCGCAAGCAGTTCGGCCGACCGCTGGCGGCGACGCAACTGGTGCAGAAGAAGCTCGCGGACATGCAGACCGACATCGCTCTCGGCCTGCAGGCTTCCTTGCGCGTCGGACGGCTGATGGACGAGGGCAAAATGGCGCCGGAGATGATCTCCATCGTCAAGCGCAACAATTGCGGCAAGGCGCTCGACATCGCGCGGACCTCGCGCGACATGCATGGCGGCAACGGTATCCAGATTGAATACCACGTCATGCGCCATACCGCGAATCTGGAAACCGTCAACACCTATGAAGGCGCCCACGACGTCCACGCCTTGATCCTTGGCCGCGCCATTACCGGCATCCAGGCGTTTTCGTAAGGCTGGTTGCGTCGTGGCCGCATGAAAGCCATTTCGATTCGTCATGGCCGATAACGACGACATCCCGTTCAATCGCAATTTTCCGCTGAAACCCGGCGTGGTCGACCAGGTTCGCCCCGAAGTGCGGCGGATTCTCTGCGACAATCCGAGTCCGTTCACCTTTACCGGCACCGTCAGTTACATTGTGGGCAAGGGCAAGGTCGCGATCATCGATCCAGGTCCCGACGATGAGGCCCATGCGGCGGCGCTACTGGATGCGGTGCGTGGCGAAACCGTGACACATATTCTGGTCACTCACACCCATCGCGACCACTCGCCAAACACCGTGCGGCTCAAGGCGGCAACCGGCGCCGCCGTCTATGCCGAAGGTCCGCACCGGGCGTCTCGACCGCGCTATGAGGCCGAGAAGCACAATCCGGAATCCGGCGCCGACCGCGAGTTCAGCCCCGACGTCAGGGTAGCCGATGGCGAGACCATCGAGGGCCACTGCTGGGTGCTGCAGGCGGTGGCGACACCGGGGCACACCGCCAACCATCTGGCGTTCGCCTGGCCACAGCGGAAAATCAGTTTCGTCGGCGATCACGTCATGGGCTGGTCGACTTCGATCGTGGCGCCGCCAGACGGATCGATGGTCGACTACATGGCTTCGCTGGACCGGCTCGCGGCCCGCGACGAGGATTTGTATTTCTCCGGCCACGGCCCGGAAATACCGGACGGGCCGCGGTATGTGCGCTTCCTGGTCCGGCATCGCCAGGCGCGCGAGGCCTCGATCCTGCACCGGCTCGCCAAGGGCGAAACCGATATCCCGACCATGGTGCGGGCGATCTATATCGGCATCGACCCGCGGCTGATGAACGCGGCCGGCTATTCCGTGCTGGCGCATCTGGAAGATCTGGTCGGGCGCGGCATTGTGGCAACCAACGGAGACCCCGTGATCGGCGGGACGTACAGATTGGTGTAGGACGATGGCGAGTGGCAAATAGGGAATTACGAATAAAGGAAGAATATCTAACCTGATTTTTCTTCCTCCTTCGCTGTTCGCTACTCACCATTCGCCGTCTTTCACTTCTTCACCGTCCTGGCCGGCGGTTTGATTGGCAGTTGCGGCTTCTTGACGGCAGGCCGCTGATTGGCGTTGTCGACGGCGTTGTTGAGATCGTCTGCGAATTTGAGGATCCGCGCGGCGTTGCTCCCGAGATCGCTCTCAAAGTAGCGCGACGAGGAGCGGATATCGATCCGTGAATCATCGCCGTCGGCGACCACCCGGATCGCGACGTCCTCGCGGAATCCCATGATCGGGGTTCGCGCCACCGCTTCGATGTGGCCGATGCGGCGCGGCGGCAGTGGCGGCCGCTCGTCGATGATCAGCCACTTTCGTCGGGCGACCAGTTGCCGTGCAATCTCGTAGGCGCGCTGCACCGGGATTTCCAGATCGATCGGCTCGACATCGGGATAGGCCAGCCGCTGCTGCTCAGCGGAATACAGCCCCGCGTAGACCGCGGTATTGGTGCCATCGCCGCCGCGCAGCCGCGCCAGCGCATCAAAGCTGGGTGGATCGATCGGATCGGTGGTGATGTCGTGGATTTGCGGCAGCTTGCGATATTGCAGGCCGAGATAGGCCGGGTAGGCCAGCACCAGGACGTCGATCAGTATCGCCAGCAGGATGCGGCTCATGCCGCGCGAGCCGTTTCGCCAGATCGCGACGAAGGCGGCGAAGCCAACCAGAATCGAAAGCACGGCGCAGCCGAGCGCGCCAAAAAACGTCGCCAGCGCAGGCTTCACCTCGAGGAAGCCGAAGCGGACGATCAGGATCGAGACCAGCACCGCGACCACGGAAAATACCGCAAGGTTGCGCGCCCACGAAGCGAGGCTGGACACGGGCTCCGTCTGGTAGGGAGCGGAAAACCTGCGGGCCATCGCTTCAATTCTGCCGGGTTGGAACTGAGCCGGCCTCACCTGCCGGACCGCCGTTTGAGACCACGACGCCAGGACGAATTCAAGGGGAAAGGGGCGAATGGCGAGTCTTACCTATTCGCCACTCCCTATTCGTTATTCGCTCTCTTCTCGCTCACGCCGCTGCGTTGGGAAAACTGTAGCTCTTGAACTGGTCGCGCAACGCGGTTTTCAGGATCTTTCCTGTTGCGGTGTGCGGGATGCCGTCGACAAAGGCCACGTCGGCCGGCATCCACCATTTGGCGATCTTGCCATCCATGAATTTCAGGATGTCCTCGCGGCTGGCCTTCTGGCCCTGCTTGAGTTGTACGATCAAAAGCGGCCGCTCGTCCCATTTGGGATGACGGACGCCGATCACGGCAGCTTCCGCCACCGCCGGGTGGGCGACCGCGAGGTTTTCCAGATCGATCGAGGAGATCCATTCACCACCGGACTTGATCACATCCTTGGAGCGATCGGTGATCCGCATGTAGCCGTGCGGATCGATGGTCGCGACATCGCCGGTGTCGAAATAGCCATGCTCGTCAAGGATATCGGTATCGACCCGGAAATAGGCTTTCGACACGGCAGGGCCCGAAACCTTGAGCCGGCCAAAGGTCTTGCCGTCCCAAGGCAGTTCCTTGCCGGCATCGTCGGTAATCTTCATCTGCACGCCGTAGGGCGGATAGCCCTGGGTCTGCAGGATATCGAGCCGCTGCTCGCCTTGCAGTTCGATAAAGGGTGGTTTCAACGCCGCGAGAGTGCCGAGCGGGCTCATCTCAGTCATACCCCAAGCGTGGCGGACTTCGACGCCCATATCGAGGAACGATTTGATCATCGAACGTGGCATCGCCGAGCCGCCGCATACGACCATGCGCAAATGGGGCAATTTGAGGTTATTGGTGGCCATGTGGTTCAGCAGCATCAGCCATACCGTCGGCACACCCGCGGTGTAGGTGACCTTCTCGGTATCGAGCAGTTCGTAGACCGAGACGCCGTCGAGTTTCGGGCCGGGCATCACCAGTTTGGTGCCCATTGAAGGCGCCGAGAACGCGATACCCCAGCTGTTGGCGTGGAACAGCGGCACCACCGGCAGCATGATGTCGGCGGCCGACGTGCCCAGCGCATCCCGGGAATTGGCCATCAGTGCGTGCAGCACGTTGGAGCGGTGCGAATACAGCACGCCCTTGGGATCGCCTGTAGTGCCTGAGGTGTAGCACATCGCGGCTGCGGTATTTTCGTCGAAATCCTTCCAGGCGAAATCGCCGTCTGCCAGCGCAATCCACTCTTCGTAAGAGATCGCGTTTTTCAGCGTGGTCTGCGGCATATGCGCCTTGTCGGTGTAAATGACGAAGCGCTCGACGCTCGGCATCTTGTCGGCGACCTTTTCCACCATCGGCAGGAAGGTGGTGTCGATCATCACCACGCGGTCTTCGGCATGATTGATGATCCAGGCGATCTGCTCGGGGAAAAGCCGCGGGTTCACGGTATGGCAAATCGCGCCGATGCCCATGATGCCGTACCAGCTTTCGAGATGGCGCCAGGTATTCCAGGCGATGGTGGCGACACGATCGCTGAGCTTGATGCCGTCGCGTAGCAGGCTTTGCGAGACCTTCAGGGCGCGAGCGTGAATTTGGGCGTAATTGGTGCGATAAATCGGGCCTTCCACGGAGCGAGTCACAACCTCTTGGGTGCCGTGGAACTTGGCCGCGTGCTCGATAATGCGATGACAAAGCAAAGGCCAATCTTGCATCAATCCAAGCATACGGACGTTCCTCTCGGTTATCGTTCCTCGCGGTCATCACGGAATTGACATGAAGTTTAACGCGGAGAAAGCGACCCGCAAACGGCCTTGTGATCGCGCTACGATGACAATCATCGCCGCCGCGGCCGCGCTGCTATCGATTTGGGCGTCATCCGGCTCCGCGATGGCGGCGCGCCGCGTCAATCTCTTGCCTTGGAACGGTTTGTTCTGGGAGAGCAGGCCAAGGCTGCATTCAGCTAAAGGCCGGCATTCAGCTAAAGCCACGTTGCCTATGGCCGTACCCCTGCCGAGGCCGCGTCCGTCTGAAGCCCCGGCAGCCGAGCCGGAGCAGCCTAGTGCCGCCGGCAAATTACTACCTGCCCCGAACAAAAAGCCGCCAGAGCAGGCCGCCGCACCCGCACCGCAGCCGCCGTCGGCTTGCCGACAGGCGCTGACGGATCAAGTCGCGATCGCTCCTAGCATTGCCGATATCCATGGTCCCGGCGGCTGCGGCGGCGAAGATCTGGTGCGACTGGAGAAGGTGGTGCTGCCGGACAAGCGCCAGGTCATGGTCAAACCCCCCGCGATCCTGCGCTGCGCCATGGCCTCGGAGGTCGCAGCCTGGGTTCGTACCGACGTCGCGCCGCTCATCACCAGCCTCGGCAGCGCCATCAGCGCGCTGGACAATCTCGACTCGTACGAATGCCGCGGGCGTAACCGTGTGGCCGGTGCGCAATTGTCCGAACACGGCCGTGCCAATGCGCTTGACGTCCGTGGCTTCCAGCTCGCCAATGGCCAATCGATCTCGCTAGTTGATCGTAACGTGTCGCGCGAGGTCCGCGAGAACGTGCTGCATTCGGTTTGCGCGCGGTTCACCACCGTGCTGGGCCCGGGTTCGGACGGTTACCACGAGGATCATATCCATCTCGATTTAATTGCGCGGCACAATAACTACAGAATCTGCCAATGGAACGTGTGGGATCCGATGCCGCAGATCGCGCCGATGCTGCCAGCCGAGCGACCGGCGGAAGCGCCCCCGCGCGAGGAGGCTGCCACGTCGGACGCTTCGAGGCCGGATACGGCAAAACTTGGTGCGACAAGGCCGGCTGCGGCCAAATCGGAGGCTACCGATGCGGTGGCCAATCCTGTTCCGCCGCCAATCAAAAAGCGCCGGTAAACCGGCGCTCTTTACTGGTATCTGTCGCGAGCGGTCACTGAAAGATCGAGCCGCTGCCGCCCTGAAGTGCCATCTGTGAATTAAACGGCGAGTCGCCATGATGCGGCTCGAGCACCACGACGACGGTCCCGATCTTCACGCGATTATAAAGATCGATCGCATCCTCGTTGGTCATGCGGATGCATCCCGACGAAATCGAGGCGCCGATATATTCGGGCTGGTTGGTGCCATGAATCCGGAATAGCGTGTCCTTGCCGCCGGAGTAGAGATACATCGCACGCGAACCCATCGGATTGTCAGGTCCGGGCGCCACGAAGCTCGGAACGCCCAGCCGCTCGATCTCACCCTTGGTCGGGTGCCAGGCGGGCCATTCGGTCATGCTGCCGATCTTGGCGATTCCGGACCAAGCCATCGCTTCCTCACCGACGGTGATGCCGTAACGGATCGCCTTGCCACCATCGAGCACGTAATAGAGATAGTGATTGTCGGAATCGACCAAGATCGAGCCCGGAGCTTCCTTGCGGTGATATTCGACGATGGCACGGCGGAACGGCTCGGCGACAGGAACGTTGGTGTAGCGGATCTTGGAAAGCAGTTCCTTGTCGCGCGGCTTGAAAGCGGTCGTATTGGTCGCCTCATAGGTTGTGCCCTGCATGCAGCCTGACAGCATGAGGCCTGCGGCCAGAATTCCCAACGTCAACTTCAGCGACGACATAGCACTTCCAATCGAAGTTTTTTACCGGCGCAGCGCCAAGGTTGCGCCTCAAAACGCCACGATTCCATTGATCGCATTATCGACGGAATCGGTCATAATTCCAGAATTTAGATGGACCATGCCGAATGTCGGATGCTCCCTGTGGCTTTTTTGCCGCAGATTTTCGACATCCAGCTGATTTTTGGGGTTGCTCGCGGAACCTTGCCGAATCGCTGTCACAGCCTTGCCATCCAGCTGCCGCAAATGTGGATCGCCGGGTTAATGCCGCGTCATCGGCGCTTGCCAGAATCGAGCCAACTCCTGTTGGCTGGGCCGCCCGCCCTGTTCTGCTCTCGGTGTTCGTTCCAGCCGAAACCTCGCTGAAAAAGCTCGTTTCCGCCCGACGGCGCCGTCTGGATCGACCTCGTCAAGCCGGCCGCGGAAGAGGACCGCGCCGTGGAGCGGCTCGCCGGAATCGGTCCCGACCCGGGAGGACATGCAGGAGATCGAGATTTCCAGCCGGCTCTATATCGAAAACGGCGCTCGCTACATGACGGCTACGCTGATGTGCTCGTCGGATAGCGAGAACCACGCACGACCGCCGTGACTTTCATCGTCTCCGGTCACCGGCTGGTAACCGTGCGCTACGATGCGCCGAAGCCGTTCATACTGGTGGAGTACAAGCTGGCACGCGGTTGTCCCGCCGCGATTATTGGAGAAATGGTGCTGATGGAACTGCTGGATGCGGTGATCGACCGCAATGCCGACATCCTCGAGCGGGCGGGTGGCGACATGGACAATATCAACCACAGTATTTTCGAGCCCGACGGAGCAGCGCGCACCGGCCATGCCAAGCGCTATTCCGACATCCTGATCGCGATCGGCCGCAAGGGCGATTTGACCTCGAAGGTGCGGGAGAGCCTGGTCTTGGTCGGACGCGTGGTGACCTTCGTGGCGGCCGCGGAGGACGGCGCCAAATGGTCCAAGGACATGCGCGAACAGCTTAAAACATGCAGCGCGACGTGACGTCGTTGACCGATCACGCCTCCTATCTCTCCAACAAGATCACCTTCGTGCTGGACGCGATGCTTGGCGTCGTCAATCTCGAGCAGAACAATATCATCAGCTGTTTTCGGTGATGGCGGTGGTATTGATGCCGCCGACCTTGATCGCCTCGGTCTACGGCATGAATTTCAAGGTGATGCCGGAGCTGGAATGGCAGCACGGCTATCCAATCGCACTGGCGACGATGGTGCTCGCGGCGGTGCTGCCTTACGTGTTCTTCAAGTGGAAGCGGTGGTTGTAAGCGCGTTAAGACTCCGTTGACTGCAGGCGGAATGCCGGCAAAAAGCCTGCCTCAGCCTCTCCGATAAAATTTGAGCAGTGCGCTGAACGTTTGAGCGAAATTTATCTGCGATAAAGTCGTCTCATGCCGCGAGAACAGCAATGGTTGAAAAAGTCGTAACGTCAGGACCCAACGTCGTCGATTTCGCGAGCTATCGACAGGTCCGTAACGCTTCCGGAAAGGCGCTTGCACTGATGGTGCGTGCCTGCCGCCATTGCGGCGCGGCACTGTCGGAAGGCGAGAACGAAGACGATTGCTCCAGCGCGTTCAACATCGGCGCATCGTATCGGTCGTTTGCGGATTGACAATTGTGTTGAGGCTGCAAGCTCGAGGAGCCACAAAAGCGTGGCTGCTCGGGGTGGGTGAGCAGCTATACGTGCTGGCCGCCATTGATATGGATCTCGGCGCCGTTGACGTAAGAACTCGTCTCGCTGCACAGCACGTAGATAATCTTGGCGACCTCGTCCGGCGTTCCGAGCCGGTGTAGCGGGATCTGTTGATCGACAATCTTCTCCGTGCCTGGAGACAATATCGAAGTGTCAATCTCGCCAGGCGCGATCGAATTGACGCGGACGCCGACACGGCCGAAATCCGAGGCCATTTCGCGGGTCAATGAAGCGAGCGCCGCCTTCGAGGTTGCATAGGCCACGCCCGCGAAGGGATGCACACGGGAGCCTGCGATCGAGGTGACGTTGACCACCGAGCCCTTGGCTGCCTTGAGTTCCTCGATCAGACCGCGCGCCATCATGATCGGTGCGAAGAAGTTCACCCGGAACACGTGGCTCCACATGTCGATGTCAGTATCGACGGTGCCAAGCCGACTGCCGTCGGCGGCTTTCGGCGAGATCGCGGCGTTGTTGACCAACGCCTGCAATTCGCCAACGTCGAGCCGCTTGCGAATTTCCGCGATCGCGCGCGCGGTATCGGCATGATCGGCGAGGTCGACCTGGATGTGATCTTCAGGTCCGGCGCCCCACGGGCATACTTCCGGAAAAGCGTGCCGCGAGCAGGTGATGACGCGCCATCCCGCGCTGGCAAAGCGGATGGCGGTGGCATGGCCGATGCCGCGGCTGGCTCCGGTCAGAAGCAGCGTGCGCCGTGGTACGTTGGCGGAAGACGACATGGAAGTCCTTGAAGGTCTCGAAAAAGATCCTGAAAACGGAAGCTTGCGTCAGGGATAGAGCCGCGTTTTGGACCATGGCTGGTCCGGCGTCGCGCGGCGGAATTCGATGCGGTCGTGTAGGCGGAACGGGCGATCGTGCCAGAATTCAAACTGTGAAGGTGCAATGCGCCAACCGCTCCAGCCCGGCGGCCGCGGCACTTCGCCGACGATGTGCTTGGCGGCGATTTTTGCGATCGCCTGTTCGAAGGCAAACCGACTTTCCAGCGGCTGCGATTGCTTGCTGGCCCAGGCGCCGATCTGGGCCTGCTTCGGCCGCGTCGCGAAGTAGGCGTCGGCTTCGGCTTCCGTCACCGGTGACGCTTTGCCGCGGATGCGCACCTGCCGGCGCAGCGACTTCCAGTGAAATAGTAATGCCGCCTTAGGATTTGTGGCGAGTTCACGGCCCTTCTGACTCGCGATGTGGCTATAGAACACGAAACCCTCGGTATCGTAGCCCTTCATCAGCACCATGCGTACATCAGGTAGACCATCAGCGTCGACGGTGGCGAGCGCCATCGCGTTGGGATCGTTCGGTTCAGCCTTCTCGGCTTCGGCGAACCACTTGCCGAACAGCGCGTAGGGCTCGTCGGCGGCGGTGAAATCACCGGATGTTAACGGTATGGGGTGTTGGATGGAGGTCGTGTCCGTCATGTCAGGAGATCCGAATTGCGCCCGCCCGCGGCCCACAGCGCGCTACCGTCCCAATATAGGCAAGCCCTATATAGGACATGGCGGCGCCTAGGCCTATCGGTGATCGCGCCGGCCGGCACCATGATGACACTGATTCTAGTCGGGTTGGCCTCAAGCGGCTGCAGCATGTCCCGCACCGATAACGCCTACGCCAGGATGGATGATCCGGAGGCCACCGGCGCGGTCAAGCCGGCGCCCCACGCGCCCACCGAGAGCGACCTCGCCTTTGCTCGCAATGCCGTTTCTGACGTGCTGACCAAGGGTGACAAGGATTCCAGCCAGCCTTGGGAAAACCCCGAGACCGGGGCGCGGGGGTCGGTGACGCCGCTGGCGCAGGCCTATTCC
Source organism: Pseudomonadota bacterium (assembly GCA_018971625.1). Lineage (GTDB taxonomy): Bacteria > Pseudomonadota > Alphaproteobacteria > Rhizobiales > Xanthobacteraceae > Bradyrhizobium. The sequence continues at coordinate 5,802 of JAGXAJ010000068.1, read as the reverse complement.
TCGGAGGGACGCACCTGCCGGGATTTTCTAGCAAGTTATGTCAATGGCACGTCGCAAAGCTGGCTGCAGGGCGCGGCCTGCAAGTCCGGCCGGGGCCAGTGGGAGATCCATACGCTAAAGCCGTGGCAGCAGGGTTGAGTTAGATGACTCCCGTTGCAAAAATGCCACGAAGACCCCAGATGAGCCTGAGGGGCCGAAAGCCCGAAACTCAAGGTCCGACTTTCCCTGAAGGAGACGTAACGGATGCGCGACCCCTATGAGGTCTTGGGGGTGCCGCGGGGCGCCAGCGCTGCGGCGATCAAGAGCGCCTATCGCAAGCTCGCCAAGAAGCATCACCCGGACAGCAACAAAAATGACCCGAAGGCAGCGGCGCGCTTTTCCGAGCTGAATTCGGCCAACGAGATCATTGGCGACGAGGACAAGCGCAAGCAATTCGATCGCGGCGAGATTGATGCCGAAGGCAAACCGCGTTTCCAGGGATTTTCCGGAGGTGGTGGCTTTCCCGGCGGCGATCCGCGAGCGCGCGGAGCCGGCGGCTTCCAGTCGCGTACCTTCCGCACCGGCGGCGCGGGGCCCGGCGGCTTTGGCGGCGGCGGTTTCGAGGACATTCTCAACAGCATGTTCAGCGGCGGCTCCGGGCGCGGCCGACCGGGCGGCGGGGCCTTCGAGTTCGACCCGGGCGGAATCGCGCTCGATCTTGATATCAACGTCGCGATGTCAGTATCGCTGGAAGAGGCGGTCAAAGGTGCGGAAAAGCGAGTTCGTCTGCCGACCGGCAAGGAACTCAATGTCAAGATTCCCAGCGGTGTGGTCGCCGGCCAGCAGATCCGGTTGAAGGGGCAGGGCGATACCGCGCCCGGTCATCCGCCGGGCGACCTCTTGATCACCATCAGCATCGCGCCGCATCCGTTTTTCAAGGTCGACGGCAGCGATCTGCGCGCCGATCTGCCGATCACGCTCTATGAGGCGGTGCTGGGCGGCAAGGTTCGGGTGCCAACGCTGGGCAACGCCGTTGAATTGGCGATTCCGAAGAATACCTCGAGCGGCCGAATCTTCCGGCTCAAGAGCAAGGGCCTGCCGAAGGCCGCCGGAGCATCCGGCGACCTCTTTGTCACCACCCGGATCATGCTCCCAGACGGGAACGATGCCGAACTGGAGGCGTTGATGCAAAAGTGGCGCGACGGACACACCTACAATCCGCGCAGTGACCTCGGCTGATTATTTGGCTTTCGGACCGGATATTCGGCGGGGATCATCTCGTGTCACGAAGGGAGCGGCCTCGAAAGGGGGACCAGCGCGGTACCAAACCCCGATCGAGGCCGCTTGCGCCGATCGGCGGATCAAGCGCGGTACAATTTCGCGTGATCATCCGGTGCGATAATGAGACGTAGCCATGACTTCATTCCAGATTTTCGATGTCGGAATTGGGACGGCGAGGCTGACCTAACATATCAAGGGGCTGATCCAACTTTATTAAGAGCTTATTGACTCTGCTCGCCTATCCGCCGTTTTTGTCCATCTCGTCGTAGACCGCCCGCGCGATCTGGGTCAGCCGCCCGCGATCGGCGCCACCGCTCACCACATAGCCGACACCGCGATCGGTCCAGAACAACGTGCTCTCGCCGCCGGCCGCCTCGTATCGCATCTGCGTCGTCTCGGCATCGGCTTTCGCGGTGTAAACCGTAAAGCGCTCGCCCGTAGCGCTCTCATAGATCAGGAACGACGCCGGCCCGCGGGGACCGGGCAACAGCCGACCGCCGACCAGTTTCGATCCGGCCGTCGCCAGTTCGGGCGCACGGACGTCCCAGCCGCAACGCTTGGTCGGCCATTGCTGCAGATGGGCGCGCTCGCTGCCAGGCACCTCGACGGAGTGACGCACTTCCAGCCGACGCTGCCGCCGGCCACGAACGCCACCAGCGTGGCGGCGATGGCGCCATAGATCCATTTGCGTGGCTGCCGCACCAAGCGCTCGATCTCGAGCCGCGCCGGCACTGCCTGTCGGCGACCGAATCGTAGCGTGCATGCAACGCATCCGCGATCGCGCGCCACGACTGGACCCGCTCGGCATCGGCGGGGTGCGCCGCGAGCCACCTCTCGACATCGACGCGGCGTTCAGTCGGCAATTCATTGCCGACATAGGCATGCAGTTCGTCTTCAGTTACAGGAATATCTCGGTCAATCATGTCTCTGCCCAATCTCGATCGGCAAGCGCGCGATCAATAAAGGCCTGCCCCTTGCAATTTCTCCCATCGGAGGAAACTGAAAAAACTCGTCGTGATGCAAACCCGCGCATCGTCCACATAACTTCATTTTGATTCCTGATTATTGTCTTGATCATTCTCAAATGCATATTCGTTGTCGTCATTTCACCCGCCACAACATTGGACGTTCGTTCCCCAGCAAGGCTCTCACGTGGGCGCGCGCGAGTAAGCCGCGACGTGACGGTGCCGATCGGCAACCCTGGATGTCAGCGACTTCGCGGTAGCTTAATCCCTCCAGCATCACCAGCCGCAATACCGCGCGCTATTCTTCCACCAGGGTCGCGAGCGTGCGGGAAATATCGCAGCCCGCCGCCTCGGTCCCGCTGGCATCGGGATTGTTGTCGAGCCGCGGCTGAATTGCGGCCGCCAGGCTAGCGAGCGCCGCCGGTTCTTGTTCAGATTGGTCAGGATCGTATACAGCCAACTCCTGACGTAGCCGCCCAGAAACAGCCGCTCCGAGCGCAGCGCCCGCACCAGCGTGTCCTGCACCAGGTCGTCAGCGATGTCGACGTCCCGCACCAGCGCACGCGCGTAGCGGCGCAGGGCCGGAATCATGGCTTCGACACTCTGGCGAAAGGCGGTCATCAACGCTTGATCTTGCGGTCGGGTTTGGGCTCGTCTGGCGCGAACGCCTTGCACAAACATAACACCTGGGCAATTCGACTATTCCGGTAGGGCTTGCGGATGCCGAATCGAGCTGCCGATTTGTACTGTACCGGCCGGGAGCGGTGGTGTACCTCCAGACTTGGTTAAGGCCGATTGGAAACCGAATGTCACAAAATGCAGCTCTGATGCATGGCAAACGCGGGGTGGTTCTCGGCGTCGCCAATAACCGCTCGATCGCCTGGGGGGTCGCCAAGGCCTGCCGCGCGGCGGGGGCGGAGATCGCGCTGACCTGGCAGGGCGATTCGCTCAGGAAGCGGGTCGAGCCGCTCGCCAGGGAGCTCGACGGTATTTTGCTGGGCCATTGCGACGTCACCGATCCCGCGACCATCGACGCGGTATTCGAGGTACTTAAGGAGAAGTGGGGCAAGATCGATTTCGTCGTCCACGCCATCGCGTTCTCCGACAAGGACCAACTCGACGGCCGCTACCTCGAAACCACCGCGGACAATTTCTCCAGGACCATGCTGATCAGCTGCTATTCGCTGACCGCGATCGTGCAACGCGCCGAAAAGCTGCTCACCGACGGTGGCTCGATCCTGACGCTGACCTACTACGGCGCCGAGAAATGGATGCCGCATTACAACGTGATGGGCGTGGCCAAGGCGGCGCTGGAGGCGAGCGTGCGCTATCTCGCCGCCGATCTCGGCGAGAAGAACATCCGCGTCAACGCGATTTCGGCAGGGCCGATCAAGACGCTGGCGGCGTCCGGCATCGGCGATTTCCGCTATATTCTGAAATGGAACGAATACAACGCGCCGATGCGCCGCACCGTGACCATCGAGGAGGTCGGCGACAGCGCGCTGTACCTGCTATCGGACTTGTCGCGCGGCGTCACCGGCGAGGTTCATCACGTCGATTCGGGCTATCACGTCGTGGGCATGAAGCGTCCGGACGCGCCTGACATTTCGCTCAGCAATTCCGCGGACAAGGAATAATCACGAAGTCTCGATGCGGTCCACGATCTATTATATTCGCCACGGCCAAACCGGGTGGAACGTGGAAGGTCGCTTCCAAGGGTCGAAGGATATCCCGCTCAATCAATTTGGCCGCAGTCAGGCGGCTGCATCGGGTGAAATCCTCGGCCGCCTGCTGGCGCAGGATGGCCGGTTGGCCTCTGCGTTGCCGTTCGTCTCGAGCCCACTCGGCCGCGCCCGTTCGACCATGGAATTGGTGCGCGGCGCGCTGAAATTGCCGGTGGCCGAATACGCCATCGACGAGCGCCTGCGCGAGATCGGTTTCGGCCATTGGGAAGGATTGACGGTACCGGAAATGCAGGCGAATGACGCCGTGACCTTCGCCGCGCGTGCCGTGAACAAATGGAGCGTCGCCGCGCCGGCGGGCGAAAGCTATGCCAGCGTGACCTTGCGGGTGCGCGCCTGGTTCGATTCCGTGACAACGGATACGGTCACGGTCGCTCATGGGGGCACCATGCGCGCGTTGATGGTAGCACTCGGCTTAGCGACCGAACTGGAGGCCGTCGAGAGCCGGATCGGACAGGGCGTGGTCTACGTGTTTCGCGACGGTGGTTTGCAGAAATATAGTTAAGACGAGGCCGACCCCCGTATTTGGCCGCGACGAAAGTTGCGGTTTTCGCGACTTCTCGCTACCACAGGGCGCGTGGATCGCTCTCGGAAATTCGATGTCGTTTAACACCTTCGGCCACATGTTTCGGGTTACGACCTTTGGCGAGAGCCACGGTATCGCGATCGGCTGCGTCGTCGATGGCTGCCCGCCGCTGATCCCGCTGACGTCTGAGGACATCCAGCGCGATCTCGATCGCCGCCGGCCCGGCCAGTCGCGCTTCACCACGCAGCGCCAGGAGCCGGATGCGGTCAGAATTTTGTCCGGCGTAATGGCGCATCCCGAGACCGGCGTGCAGGTCACGACGGGAACGCCGATCGCCCTTCTGATCGAGAACACCGACCAGCGCTCGAAGGACTATTCCGAGATCAAGGACAAATTTCGCCCCGGACATGCCGATTTCACCTATGAAGCCAAATACGGCCTGCGCGATTATCGTGGCGGCGGCCGCTCTTCGGCGCGCGAAACCGCGACCCGGGTCGCAGCCGGTGCGGTCGCCCGCAAGATCCTGCCGGATGTCAAAGTGCGCGGCGCGCTGGTGCAGATGGGCCCGCACAAGATCGATCGCACCAAATGGGATTGGGACGAGATCGCGCGCAATCCGTTTTTCTGTCCGGACAAGGAGAGGGCCGCGTTCTTCGAAGAATATCTGGATGGCATCCGCAAGCGCGGCTCATCGATTGGTGCGGTGCTCGAGATTGTCGCCGAGGGGGTTGCTGCCGGACTGGGCGCGCCGATCTATGCAAAACTCGATGCAGATATCGCCGCGGCACTGATGAGCATCAACGCGGTGAAAGGCGTTGAGATTGGCGCCGGCTTCGGGGCTGCCGAATTATCGGGCGAGGAAAATGCCGACGAGATGCGCACCGGCAATAACGGCGCGCGCTTCCTCTCCAACAATGCCGGCGGCATCCTCGGCGGCATCTCCACCGGGCAGCCGGTAGTGGCGCGCTTCGCGGTGAAGCCGACCTCGTCGATTCTGTCGCCGCGCCGCACCGTCGATCGCAGTGGCCACGACACCGATATCATCACCAAGGGCCGCCATGACCCGTGCGTCGGCATTCGGGCCGTACCGGTGGGAGAAGCCATGATGGCCTGCGTGCTCGCCGATCATTTCTTGAGGCATCGCGGCCAGATCGGCGGATAAATCTCGACGCTCACGACGTGAACGCATGAACTCAGAGCGGTCCAGGGATTGCGCCTTGGTGTGCATTCCGGCTCAATGCAGCAAATGGCCGTCGCGCATAAATTGATCTACTGTCAATAGCTGCGCGCCCGCAGTTACAATAAGAGC
>JAGXAJ010000131.1 GCA_018971625.1 Pseudomonadota bacterium | reverse complement strand
CTTGGCGATCGGCCAGTTGTCGGTTCACTCCGTCAAGTGATGGGCGGTCACTGAATGTGGAAGCAAATGTTGCGCCACCAACGGGCCGCGTGTGTCGGCACGACGTTCATTGTTGATGTGATTGAGAATCCCGCTGATGATCGTAAATCCGAACACAGCCACAACAAACGTTACCACCGCAATGGCTTGCGCGCGGTTTTTTGGTCGTGCCAACGCGATAAGCTGTTCACCGGTGGTCGGAAACAACAAGGCGGCAGAATTCGAAGACGACCAATTTGAGTATTTCGCCCAGATTCGATTCTCATGCAGTCCCCACAGATGGATGACCATGATGACCGCGGCGAGACAGAGCAGCGCGCTCGGCACCCAGATGATGAAGCCTCCGACCGTCTCATCTGTGAGCGGGCTAATGTCGACGTGCCTAGCGATCGGACCATAAGCCGAATAGAGGATCTCGGTCTTCACGACCAGGTAGGCGCCGATTCCGATATGCGAGAGAGACGTGATCCAGAGCATCATGAGGCGGCTGCCGTAGCCAGCCCCTGCCGGGAGAGGGCGAAAATCGAAGATAAAGCTCCAGAATAAAAGTGCTACCCCGAATGTCGTCACACTCAAGGTCGTTTCAGCAAACGGACTGGTGACAGCAGCGTTTTGAAGCGGCGGATAGAGCCATATAGAGAACACGACAATGGACAACGCGGTCGCGCCCGCGCATCGCCATATGGAATCGGCTCGAAGTTCCGTGTCGTCTGTTTGACAGGAGGGCACATTGCTCGGTTTTTCTCCGAATAAGCCGGAGATGAGCGCCGCCCCGGGCATCGAAATCACAATCAGGATAGGGGCCACAATGCCGAGCAGCAGATCCTGTAATTGCCGCGCAAGAAAGAGCTGCCGTGCCAGCGCACCGAGCGGCGGCTCCAACGCCAGCAGCACCATTCCAATGCCGGTGGCAAAAGCGGCGAGACGCCAACGTCGCAGCGGGAGGGTCGACGTGGCCCCCCGCATCGCTCCAAGGGCATAGATGAGGCAGGCCAATGCAGCGGCTGCCATGATGACCGGATCGAAGATTAAATCCCGTCGAACGAATCCGTCGCTTGCGAGTTGCAGCCAGCCTAACCTAGCCATCAGGCCGAAGAACGCTGCAATCATGGAGAGCCACCAAATCCGCTTGAGGCGGAAATTCGGCGAGCGTCGGAGATGCGGATGAGGAGGACAGTCGGTCACGCCGGGTATGTGCTCACGCTGATGTTTGCGGATGTTTGCGGCCCAGACTCGTAAACCCTCAAGGCTCGTGTAGCAAATGCAAATGCGGGCTTTGCCGTCGGCCGCAGGCAATGACACGACGTTTTGATCTCAACCGTTCATGACGGCTTTGCAGCAATGAACCCGTCCCTTTACGAGATGAAGGGGTTACGCTCCAGATGGACCGGCAGGTTCGATAGCCGGCCGCGTACGTCGAACGCGATTGAATCGGTGGCTGGCATCAGGAAGTTTGCGCCGCGCAGGAGGTGTTCATGGCAAATCTGAAAGTCTTCCAGAGGCGGAATTCGTGGGGCTCGGTGCTCAACGTATTTTGTAGGTCGTTTGGCGCCGGTTTATTGGCGACGCTGCTGATGACCGGATCGCAGGCAAAAGCCTGGAACTCGACCGATATGACAGGCGTTCTGCCGTCGCTTGATTTTACCATGACGCGCGCATCGGATGGAAAGACCGTCACGTCGGCTGACTTCAAGGGCAAGGTTGTTCTGCTCTATTTCGGTTATACATCCTGCCCGGATGTCTGCCCGACCACGCTGCTTGACAGTTCCACTATGCTCAAGGCCCTTGGGAAGAAGGCGGATGATGTACGAGTGTTGTTTGTCACCGTTGACCCCGGTCGTGACACATTGCCTGTGCTGAAAAGCTATACCGCCGCATTCGCTCCGCAGGTCGTTGGCTTGCGCGGCACGCCTGATCAACTCGCCGCCCTCGCTAAACGCTATCGCGTGGCCTACTCGGTGCAGCCCGGAAGCAAAGGCAATCCCCCTGAGGTGACCCATGGTTCTGCGGTATATGTGTTCGATCGCACGGGCGCGATCCGGCTCTTGTTTACGGGCCTCGCGGAACCGAATGCCAAGCTCACCGGCATGACGGCCGATCTGCAACAACTGGTTTCGCAGTCCGGCCAGGTCAGCCTGTGGCAATGGATCGAAAATGCGATCTGATTCGCTGAGCTACCCGCCGGGCCCCTTTACCGGAAAATCGGCGCTTATCGTCTTGCCATCGGCGAACTTCAAGGCGATCGGCACGGCGCCGCCAACAGCGACCGTGCTCTGCGGGTGCATGCACATCAGATGATAGCTTCCGGGCCTAAAATTCAGGGTGCCGTGCGCGGGCACTGTGACGGTTTTGACTGGCAGCATCTTGTCTACCCCACCTTCGTTTTTGCTTTGATGCAGCATCACCATGCCGCAGCCAATCGAAGAGGCGCCCGTCAGTTCGATGGTCCGATCGGTGTCGTTACGCAAGGTGAAATAGCCGCCGGCCGGGCGGCCCTTGATGATGAACCGCAACCAGGGCTTTTCGATCGTGATACCATTGGCAGCCGCCGCCGTGCTCCCTATAGTGACAACGCCCGCAAGTGCGGCCACGGCAAGAGCAACCCCTTTGCTACCCCGTCCATTGGCTCGCGTCGATGACTGGAGTCGTTTCATCGTGGGGTTCATTGGCCAAGCTCCTTTCTTCCGACAAACGCATCGCATTCAAAACCAACAAGAGCGCAACCACACTCATCATCGCCGGCGGGATCCAGGTGATCAGGCCGCCGACGGTCTGGTCGTAATGTGCTCCGAGGTTTGGATAGATGCGTCCGCAGAGATCGTAGAATGAGTAGAGATCGCGCGAACTGAACGTGATGAGTGCGCCCCCGATAATCTGCGGGAACATGACTACTACTGCCAACGCGGCACGGCCGCCAAACGATACCCGCGCCGGCGGTGACGAACGCGGATCGAGAACCAGGCACCAGTATAGGATGCCATCGATGACCATCGTCCAATTCATCAGCGCGAAAAGACGCGGGTCGATCATGGCGTGGAAGTGTATCGACGGAATAAGCCAGAAAAAGAAGGAGCCGACGAACAGGAAAGCTGCCAATACCGGCTGCTGCAGAACATGAACGATGCTGGCCGGAATTCTGTGTTCGACCAAACGTCGGAACCACGCCGGCATGCCACGCTTGATCTCAGCGCCAGGCCAGCTCAGGGCAATCAGTAAGGGCCCGATATGATGCATGGCGACATGCTGGATACGGTTGAAGAAGAATTGGTGTTCGGCCAGGTATTCGAAGTGGGTTTCGAGCACCGCATAGATCACGAGCATTCCGATGAAGAACGATATTTGCCGAAGGAGGGACGGGCGCTCGACAGCAGATACCGCCGCAACTCCACGGATATACCAATAGATCGTCAGCCACGCGGACAGGAATTCGAACCACGAAAACTCCCAGGGGGCCCACAGCGGTAGGAGTGACGCATGCTTCCGGGCGAGCCACCACAGGGCAAGCGCAGCCATTGCGATAGCGAAATAAATCGCGTCATGCTTTTTGGCAGGAGCATCTGAACCGATCGTCGATGGGCTATGGTTGTCGGCCTGAACCATAAAGAGAGCGGTTAGCGCCTTTGCGATCCTTAGACAAGGTAAATGCCTATTCTGGATCCGCGGCGTTATCCCCGCTCATTAAATTGTGATCCATGATTGAACCTGGCCCAATAGCCGCCGAATGGGCATTGCCCGCCTGGTCTCAGCCAGAAATGCTTTCTCTGCCGATCCGAATAGCCGCAGCCCTCATTGACAAAATCGTGTCGTTTCCGATCTGCAGATATTCTCCGCCATCAGCGATTACCATCGGTGTTTCCGGGCTCGCCCGCTTCGCGGCTCCATTGTCACCCGATAACGACTAAAGGCATGCGCTGGCCGATGCGTCCCCTGAAATCTGCCTTTGCGGATTTTAGACGATCTTTGTGCTTCCGGCCACGATACCCGCCACCCGGCCGTTATCGTCGGCAATGGCAGGTAGAGCCGTGCGATGCGAGCAGGACCGTTTGGAGGCTGCACCTGATTTTCCATCATCAACGGGCGGCCCGATGCGAACGCGATATCCGCCTCACTCTCCGCATCGTCGCGCGATGGCGTGAGCCGGCCAACGCGGTTCCATAAAATCGATCGACAACTTTACCGCTGCGTTCGATCCTCAACGCCCATCCAATTCGGCCCGGGCGCCGGATCACCACGATTACATCATCCAAGTCGGCCAGACGCCCGGTGATCTTCTCCACCTACGACATGGCCACACCGTACTGCTACTCAACAGGGGCCTGATCTCTATGTTGGACCAGCAGCGCATTTCCGAGCAACTTCAACATTGCTTTTCGGTTCCGCCGGGGGTCGCCCATAGTATGCCAGCTCCTTTGTGAAAGGCTCGACGACCCTTGTCATTTCGCGTTTGTCATGGGCAAACGACAAGAAAGCCTTTCCGAGGACATGTCCCGCAACTGAATGAGCGCTCCCGCCTAAACCTGGTCCTCGCTCTCACTGACAACAACAATGATCGCGATTTCCTCCTCAAAGCGATCGATCTTTCCCATCGATCCGGAGCGTCAGCTTCTCCAAAAACCGATCTCGCTCTTGGAGCGAAACGCCTATCAGCACCGAAGCCAGCAAGGCGCTCTGGCCTTGCAGCTTGCGTCAGAGATCTGCCCGAGATGTGCTATCAGAAAGCGCGCTAGGATGTGCCATTGTAGCTGCGGCGGCCAGCCACAGAAAAGCAAGGGCTCCTGATAATATGAATACACCAATGCTTCCGGCATTCTGTTGCATCCAGCCCCCTGCGGCGCCGCCTACGAAAATTCCCAAAAATTGCGAACTCGAATAGACTCCAGCCGCTGTACCCTTGGCATCGCGTGGCGCCGTCTTAGTAATGAGAGAAGGCAGACTCGCCTCCATGATGTTGAAACCCGCAAAGAAGATCGTAATCGCGGCGAGCAGAACATAGACATTCTGGCTGCTGAAAATGAGCATAATCTGACTGGCTGCGAGCGATCCTACGGCGCCTACCACCACAACTTTCATGCGCTTGTATTTTTCAGCGACGATGATCGCCGGGACCATCACTGCAATGGACACGAGCAAGACCGGCAAATAGACGATCCACTGGTTGCGGCTCGTCACATTGAGTCCTTCGCGCAAGAGTTCCGGCACCACGAGAAAACTCGCCGTCAGCATGGCATGCAAAGCGAAGATCCCAAAATCAAGGCGGAGCAGTTCCCTGTTTTTCAAGACCGATCCTAGCATTGCCGGCACGGTCTCAGCATCGCCATGTAGGCTCAGGCGGTGTGGGCTTGGCACGATGAACATCGTAGTGCTAATGCCGAGGAGCGCCAAACCTACCATCAGCCAGAAGATCCCAGCGACACCGGCAAGTCCCGCGATGATAGGTCCCGCGACTAGAGCGATCATGAATGAGGCTCCGATGGTGATACCAACCATCGCCATCGCCTTGGTCCGGCTTTCTTCTGAGGTAAGGTCTGCCACCAGCGCTAGGATGAC
>JAGXAJ010000067.1 GCA_018971625.1 Pseudomonadota bacterium | reverse complement strand
CAACCGTATCGAGCGCTTCTTCAACAAGCTCAAGCAGTTCAGGCGCGTCGCAACCCGATACGACAAACTCCTCGTCAACTTCATGGGCTTCGTCAAACTCGCTGCCATCGCAATATGGCTCAGATAGTTAAATCGTCACCACTACCTAGTGAGCCGGATGAGGTCGCGGCCAATGTCGCGCGAGCCGTCCAGACCGGGGTGGCCGGGTTGTCGATCGAGGACTCAACTGGCGATACGAAAGCGCCGCTTTACGAGCGCGGGCTGGCGATCGCGCGCATCAAGGCGGCGCGGGCCGCGATCGATGCCGACAACAATGGCGTGCTGCTGACCGGCCGCTGCGAGGGTTTTCTGGTCGGGCGCGATGATCTCGACATGGTGATCTATCGTCTTAAGGCCTATTCGGAAGCAGGCGCGGATTGCCTTTACGCGCCTGGCATCAAGACCAAAGAGCAAATATCGGCCATAGTGAAAGCCGTGCACCCGAAGCCTGTCAATTTCCTGATCGGCGCGTCCGGCCTTTCATTGAAAGAAGTCGAAGCGTTGGGGGTTCGTCGTATCAGCGTTGGCGGCTCGCTGGCGCGCACGGCATGGGCCGGCTTCGTGCGCTCGGTGCGGGAGATGGCGGAGAAGGGGACATTCACCGAACTCGGCCATGGCCATCCCGCCGGTGAGTTGAACAAGTTGTTCGGCTGAGACGCCCGCCGATGCCGTAAAGGTTGCAAAAGAGCCCCGGACAAAAAGCCCCGGCCGATGCCGGGGCTCTTACCATTCGGGAGGTGGTTCGAAATCTACTTGCTGGCAGGAGCCGTTGTGGGATTGCTGGTGCGATTCTGGCTTGCCGGTACAGCCGGGCTGGCGCCAGTGGTGACGCCCGGACTGGTATTGGGATGCGAAGCGGCGTCGCCTGGCGGTGATGCTGTCGGCGAGGTCTGTGCAGTCGTCTGGGGCGGTTGCGCAGTGTTCTGCGTGGGTGAGGCCGGAGCTGCATTCTGGGCCGTCGGCGAGGTGCCGGCGTGATTGATCGACGAGGTATTCAGGCTATAGAACACGATGCCGAGAACGACGGCGATGCCGACCGCGAATATCGCGATCCGGCCATTGCTGGCGGGACCTTCGGCGAGTCCGGGGTCGGGCTGCAGCTTATTGTCGAGAACGGCCGGCTCGCGTGTCTCGTCGCCGCCAAAAGTCGGACGGTGGGAATCTTCGGGGATGCGTTCGTTGGCCATGAATGGTTCCTCCGCTAATCCCATGGCAATGGCCGTTACCCCCTCGAGGTTCCCTGAACAGGCCTGATTTCGGACCACGCGGGTTCTGAGGTTTCGCAGGGTTGTCCAGCACGGAACCCTGGAAAATGCCAAAATTCGCACCGACGAGGACGGGCGCTCGGACATCGGCTACTTGCGCGCCTTTGCTACCTGCGCCGCGGTTACCGCGGATGCCGAGTTACCCCATGAATTGCGGATATAGGTCGTGACATCGGCGATCTCCTGATCCGAAAGTTTATCGGCGTAAGCTGGCATCGATCCGGGGTTTGGCGCTCGCGGCGTAGTCAGGGTCTGCGCGCCGTCGAGGATGATGCGCAGTGTGCTTGCGGCAATGGCAGATTGCAGATTGGCGTTGCCGGGGAGCGGTGGATAGATCCGCGGCGAGCCGCTGCCATCAGCCTCATGACAAGTGACGCACGAGCCCTTGTACACCTTTTCACCGTCGCTCATTTGAGCTGGCGGTGGCGGCAGCGCGTTGGGCTCCCGCTCGCCCGGTGGCAAATCCTTGAGATAGATGGCGATGGCGCGGATATCGGCGTCGCTCATGATGGAGGTCGAGTCACGCACGATGTCGGCCATCAATCCGCTGGCATGGCTGCGGCCGTTACGTCCGCTCTGCAGATATTCGACGATGTCGTCGACGCTCCACGATTTCAACCCACTGTGCTCGGCGGCATCGAGCCGCGGCGCAAATTGGTCCTGAACAAGGCCTCCGCCCAATGCATGGGTCCGCCGCTCGGCGCCGAACACATTCTTCGGCGTGTGGCATGCGCCGCAATGGCCTGGGCCCGCGACCAGATAATGGCCCCGATTCCATTCCGTGCTCTTTTGCTGATCAGGCTGCAGGATGCCGGGCTTGAAGAACAGCCAGTCCCAACCGCGCAACAGGACGCGATAGTTCAGCGGCCATCGCAACTCGGGCGACGGAATAGGGTTGTGAACAGGTGTTAGCGTCGCGAGATAGGCGCGGATCGCCTGGATATCGTCGCGGGTCAATCTCGTGAAATAAGGGTAGGGAAAGACCGGATAATAGCCCGAACCGTCGGGTGCCACGCCCTCGCGCAGTGCACGCCGGAAGTCCTGGTCGCTCCATGCGCCAATCCCGGTATCGCGGTCCGGTGTCAGATTGGATGAATAGATCGCACCGATGGAGGTAACGATGCGCTTTCCTCCCGCGAACGGCTTTGCGGGGTCGGAGGTGTGGCAGCCGGCGCAACCGCCGGCGTCCGTCAAGGCCTTGCCGCGCTCGATCGTTTCGGCGGAAAGTTTGTCTGCGGAAGGGGACTGACCGTGCGCATCACCGCAGACGAATGCGGTGCACAAAAACAGAATCAGCAGAATCGCTCGCATATCGTAACCGCGTCAAAATGCTCCCCCGCTCCTTATAGTCCTATTTCGAGGGAAGTGATCCGCCACGCTATTTCGTACCAAGGGTCTACAAAGACACAAACCGAAATCGCCGGCCTCTATTCCAGGCAGGAAATTGCGTTCTGCACGGTGCGGGTCTCCATTGCCGAGATGTGTGATGCACGGCCCGTAAAAACCGACATAGACTGGTTCTAACGGTCTGGACAACTACATGAAAAGGACGAGCGGCCATGGCCGTCCGGACTTTTCGAAGAGGGTGAAATGGGCATCAACCAGGGTCCGATCAGTCTCGATCAGAAATACACGCAAGGCACCGGCCATGTCTTCCTGACGGGCATCCAGGCGCTGGTCAGGCTGCCAATGGCCCAGATCAGGCGGGACCGTGCCGCGGGTCTCAACACCGCGGGCTTCGTCTCCGGCTATCGCGGCTCGCCGCTCGGCGGCTATGATCAGCAGCTGTTCGCTGCCCGCAAGCATCTCGAGCAGTACAACATCAAGTTCCAACCCGGCGTAAACGAGGACCTTGCGGCAACCGCGATCTGGGGCTCGCAGCAGCTCCACCTCTCGCCCGGCTCGAATTATGACGGCGTGGTCGGCATCTGGTACGGCAAGGGCCCTGGCGTCGACCGCTGCGGCGATGTGTTTCGTCACGGCAATACTGCGGGCTCGGCCAAGCACGGCGGCGTGCTCTGTATTGCCGGGGATGACCATGGCGCCAAATCCTCGACCGTCCCGCACCAGTCGGACCACGCCTTCATCTCGGCGCTGATGCCCTATCTTTATCCCTCAAGCATCCACGAGATGATCGAGGTGGGCCTGCTCGGCATCGCGATGTCGCGCTACTCCGGTTGCTGGGTCGGGATGAAGGTGATCACCGAGGTGATCGAGACTACCGCCGAGATCGATCTTACTGACGAGATGACGCCCTTCGTCATTCCTGCCGATTTCGAGATGCCGAAAGGCGGGCTCAACCTGCGCTGGCCGGATGACCGCTACCTGCAGGACCTGCGCCTGCAGGACTACAAGGGTTACGCCGCCGTTGCCTTTGCACGGGCCAACAAGATCAACCGCGTCACCATGGATTCGCCGAACGCGCGCTACGGCATCATGGCGTCCGGCAAGAGCTACGAGGATATCCGCCAGGCGCTGCGCGAACTCGGGATCACGCCGGAGATTGCCGCCAAGATTGGCATCCGACTCTACAAGATCGGCATGCCTTGGCCGCTCGAGCCGGAGGGCGTGCGCAATTTCGCGGTCGGCTTGGAGGAGATATTCATCATCGAGGAGCGGCGCGAGATCGTCGAGAACCAGGTCAAGCAGGAACTGTTCAACTGGCGCGACGACGTCCGCCCGCGCATCGTCGGCAAGATGGACGATCACGACAAGCGCTTTCTCACCTTCGCGGCCGAGCTTTCAGTCGCTTCCCTTGCAAGTTCGCTGACCGAACGTCTGCTGCGGCTCGATCTCAATCCCGAAATCAAGGCCATGCTCCGCGCCAAGGCTGACTGGTTCAACGGCCGCGATGCGACGCAGATGCAGGCGGTCGCGCCCGTCAGCCGCACGCCGTATTTCTGCTCGGGCTGCCCGCACAACACCTCGACCAAGGTGCCGGAGGGAAGCCGGGCCTTTGCCGGCATCGGCTGCCACTTCATGGCGCTGTGGATGGACCGCAACACCGAGACCTACACCCATATGGGGGGCGAGGGCGTGCCGTGGGTTGGCGTTGCGCCCTTCACCAAGGAAGAACATGTGTTCGCCAATCTCGGCGATGGCACGTATTTCCACTCGGGGACGCTGGCGATCCGTCAGGCCGTCTCTTCGGGTGCCAACATCACCTACAAGATCCTCTATAACGACGCCACCGCCATGACTGGCGGCCAGCATGTCGACGGCGAGTTGTCGCCGCAGCAGATCACCTTCCAGCTTCACGCCGAAGGCATCCGCAGCATCTATCTCGTGTCCGAGAATCCAAACCTCTATCCCGCCTCCAACATCGCGCCCGGCGTTATCACCCGTCACCGCGACGAACTCGACGCGGTCATGAAGGAGTGCCGCGCGATCAAGGGCACCTCGGCGATCGTCTTCGTGCAGACCTGCGCGGCGGAAAAGCGCCGCCGTCGGAAGCGCGGTCTGCTGGAAGACCCGCCACGTCGGGTGCTGATCAATCCCGCCGTGTGCGAAGGCTGCGGCGATTGTTCGGTGCAGTCGAACTGCATCTCGGTCGAGCCGCTGGAAACCGAACTCGGGCGCAAGCGCGCCATCAATCAATCGACCTGCAACAAGGACTATTCCTGTCTGAAGGGCTTTTGCCCGTCCTTTGTCACGGTCGATGGCGGCAAGCTGCGCCGCCGCGCCCCGGCCAACCTCGGCGACATCGGCGCGCTGCCGGAGCCTGCCTCGCGGCCGCCGCTCGACAAGCCCTACAACGTCGCGGTCGCCGGCGTCGGCGGTACCGGCGTGCTTACTATCGGCGCGTTGCTCGGCATGGCCGCCCATATCGAGGGCAAGGCCAGCATGATCCTGGATATGTCCGGCCTCGCGCAAAAGGGCGGAGCGGTGTTGAGCCACGTGCGCCTCTCGGAGCATACGGCGGACGTGACCTGTTCGCGCATCGTCACCGGCACCGCCGATCTCGTGCTCGCCGCCGACGAGGTGGTCGCGGCATCCAAGGACGTGATGACGCTGTGCGAAGCGAGCCGCACCAGCGGCATCATCAACAGCCATCTCATTCCGACCGCCGATTTCGTTCTCAACCGCGACTTCAATTTCCCGGCCCGCAAGATCAATAGCGTACTGGAAACTGCGCTGCGCAAGGACGCCTCGTTCTTCGACTTTACCAAGCCCGCGGAAACGCTGCTCGGCGATTCCATCGCCACCAACATCATGATGATGGGCTATGCCTATCAGAAGGGGCTGCTGCCGCTTACGGCAAAGGCGATCGAGCAGGCGATCGAGGTCAATGGCGTCGCCGTCAAGATGAACACCCAGGCGTTCCAGCTCGGACGTCTGGCCGCGGTCGATCCGGCGCGGCTGGTCGCGATGATGAAGGACCAGGACGAGCGGACGGCCGTGAAGACGCTCGATGAAATGTCGCTTGACGAGATCATCGCGCATCGCTCCTCTTTGCTGAAGGACTATCAGAACGCAAAGCTTGCGGCGCGCTATCGCGATCAGGTGATGCAGGTGCGTCATGCCGCGATCGATCTCGGGCTCGGCGACGAACTGCCGCGCGCGGTTGCCATCAACTACGCCAGGCTGCTTGCCTACAAGGACGAGTATGAAGTTGCGCGGCTCTATACCGACGGCGGCTTTGAAAAGCAGCTCCGCGAGCAGTTCGACGGCGATTTCAGGATCAGCTTCAACCTGGCGCCGCCGATGCTCAGCGGGAGCAAGGATGCGCTGGGCAGACCGAAGAAACGCGCGTTCGGCGCCTGGATGATGCCGGCGTTCCGGATACTGGCCGGCCTGCGCGGTCTGCGCGGCACGCCGTTGGACATCTTCGGCCACAGCCCCGACCGCAAGCTCGAGCGCGAGCTGATCGCATCTTACGAAAAGGACGTCGCAGCCGTGCTTGGCGCTCTATCGCCGGTGACGCTGGAGACCGCGGTGGAATTGCTCTCGCTGCCCGATCGCATCAGGGGTTACGGGCCGGTGAAGGAGAAAGCGGCAGCGGATGTCCGGGCGCGCCACGCGCAATTGATGGCGGACCTTGCCAACCCGCCGCCTGCGCCGAGGCAGATTGCGGCGGAGTAGCTTACGCCCAAAAAACTGATCGCATCGCTTGCTTGCTGCGCTGTTTTTGCGTTGTTAGGCTCGTTTCGTCCGACCGAATATTTTCCACGTTTGCCAAGGTTGCCCTGAAAGGCGACATCACTTTCCACAAGCCGTTGCCGACCGCCGCCCACATCACCGCCGATTCCTCGGTCTTCGACGTGTTCGACAAAGGCAAGGATAAGGGCGCGGTGATCCGCCATCAGCGCCGGTGTTTCCCGGCGGCAGCGTCGATGCCAGCGACAAGGAGGTCATCGGGCGCACAGGATTCTAACCCGCGGCGGGGAGTTCGATGCCGCGGCGCTGAGCTTTCGCATCGCCGCAATCCGCGAGACCTTTGAGGAAAGCGGTATCCTGCTGGCACGACCGCAAGGCGCAGGTGCGTTCATCGGTGCCAAACGCGCTTCCGAAATCGAAGCGGCGGACCGCGCAGCCTTGACTGAGCGCAAGGCGACGTTCCCAGGTGCTGGCTCATCCTGCTTGCAAATTCAACGAGACGATCTCGCGCTGCAAGCCGGACGTGCAACGGAAGCTCCCACCGACTGCCGCCCAAGCCGGCTTCGCGCATGGAGTTTGCCGGGATCATCAGCGACACCGCTCGCTTGTGGGTCCGGGGTGCTTAAGAACGCCCAGCCCCTTGGATTAAGGCGGGCGCGCGACGAACCGGTCCCGGTCCCGGTCGCGGTTCCCGATGGTTCCCCTTGGGCCGGATTCCATCCTATAAAGGGCGTTCGGAGCCGGTCCTAAGCCTCATGTCCTTTGTCGCCACCATCCAACGGATACGATCGCTCTCGCTGTCGATCGGTCAATTGACCTTTGGCAGTTTCCTGCTGGTACTGGTGGTCATTACGGCGACCAGCACGGCGAGTGTCATCGCCATCCGCCATATCGATGCGACCTTTGCCGAGCTGCAACGGCTGCAGGATGTCGGCGACCTCGCCGAGGAGATTGACCGGCGGGTGAACGAGTTGCGGCTCGCGGCGCGCGATTTCGTGACCGATCCGAACGCCCAGTCGGACCGGGTGGGAGGGGCGGTCTCGACCCTAAGCGCACTTTTGAAAAAGACCCGCCTGGAACTCGCCCCCGAACAGCAGAATATGATCGACGGTGTCGCGCAGCGGTTGGCGAACTATCGCGAGGGCATCGACCGTGTCATGGCCCTGATCGCACGCCGCTCAGAGTTGATCGCGGCCTTGCCGCCCGCGCGCGAGCGGTTTGAAGCCGCGATCGCATCGATGAGCGATCCGGCCGCGGTGAGGGAGCTATTGCGGACGCAAAGCCAGATTTCCGAAGCTTTGCTGGCACGCAACCCTTTGGCCGCAGAGCGGGCGGCCCGGCGGATGCGGCAGGTTACGGTCAGCGGCACGGCGGTGGGCGATTATGCTGATGCCATCGTCGCGGTGTCGGATGTCGAAAACCAGATCGCCGATCTCGGCAGGGAAGTTCTTGGCACCGAAGGCCGGCAGATCGGGCGGGTAACCGACTTGTTGCGCGACGTCAGCGCCCGCAGGGGGCGGGAACTAGCCACCGATTTCGGCAGGACACTTCGGGACGACAAATGGCAGAGCATCCTGCTCGGCATTGTCGGCGTGCTGTCCGGAGTTGCAGCCGCGCTGTTGGTAGTCGGCCGCACGGTTCGTCCCCTCAAGTCCATCGCCAAGGCGATCCGGGCGCTTGCCGGTGGCGAGAAGCACACCTTGATCCCCGCCACCGATGTCGAAAACGAAATCGGCGATATCGCCCGTGCCGCCGAGGTGTTCCGTCGTTCGCTGGTCGATGCCGACACCGCGCGAGAGGCGGCGATCCACGCTCTCGCCGAGCAGCGGCTCGCCGAGGAAAGCTATCGCAAGCTGTTCGAAGGCTCGGTCGACGGAATCTACGTGACCACACCCGGCGGCGCCTTGCTCAATGCCAATCCGGCATTGGCGCGAATACTGGGATACGAGACGCCGGAGGAGCTGATCAACGCGGTCAGCGACATTGCGCATACGATATACGTCAACCCGTCGGCACGCGCGCTATATCGATCGATGATGCAGCGTGACGGCATGGTGCGCGAGTTCGAATATCAGGTGCGTCAGCGTACGGGCTCAATCTTATGGCTGTCCGACAGCGCTACCGTGGTACGTGACGAAGCCGGCCAGGCCGTTCGCTACGAGGGTACGGTTCGCGATATTACTGACCAGAAGCGCGCCGAAGATGCGATCGCCGAAGGCCGCAGGCTCTT
This sequence comes from Pseudomonadota bacterium, assembly GCA_018971625.1. Classification (GTDB taxonomy): domain Bacteria; phylum Pseudomonadota; class Alphaproteobacteria; order Rhizobiales; family Xanthobacteraceae; genus Bradyrhizobium. Next base: position 18,544 of record JAGXAJ010000067.1, on the reverse strand, counting down.
GCAGCAGGTGATCGACACCGTACCTGCGGTGATCAACGTCAAGGACAGGAATCTGCACTATGTCCTGATGAACCGCTACACGGCCGGCATTTTCGGCATCGATCCCGCCGATGCGATCGGCCGCACCACCAGCGATCTGATGTCGCGTTATGGCTCGCAAAAGACCGACGACTACGACAAGCGGGTGTTGGCGACCCGCAGGGGGCTGGGATTTTACGAAGAGGAATACATGGATTCCGCTGGCAATGTGCGGCAGTGGCTTGTCAACAAGCTGCCGCTGCTCGATGCGGAAGGCGAGATTGAAAGCATCGTCACCGTCGCACTCGACATCGACGAACGCAAGCGCGGCGAGCTGGAGATGCGCAAGGCCAAGGATGCCGCGGAAGCCGCGTTGCGCAATCTGCGGGACACGCAGAATTCGCTGATCGAGGCGGAAAAACTCGCGGCACTCGGCCGCCTGGTGGCGGGCGTCGCCCACGAGGTCAACAACCCGATCGGCATCAGCCTGACGGTCGCCTCATCACTGGAACGCAAGACTGCAACGTTTACCGACGAAGTCGAACGCGGCGATCTCCGGCGTTCCCGCCTGAACGAGTTTCTTCAGACCAGCCGCGATGCCTCCTCGCAACTGGTGGCAAACCTCAATCGCGCCGCCGAACTGATCCAGTCCTTCAAGCAGGTGGCCGCCGACCGCAACTACAGCGACCAGCGCACCTTTGACCTCAGCGATCTGACCGAGCAGGTGGTGATGAGTCTGCGGCCAGGATTGCGGAAGCACCATCTGACGCTGACGGTTGACTGCCAGCCCAATCTCACGATGAACAGCTATCCCGGTCCCTACGGGCAGGTTCTGACCAACTTGTTCCTCAATTCGATGGCGCACGCCTTTCCGGATGGCAGGCCGGGAACTGTCGATATCCAAGCCCGAGAGTTTAGCAAGGATAATGTCGAGATCCTGTTTTCCGACAATGGCTGCGGCATGAGTCTCGACGTCCGCCGCCGTGCCTTCGATCCGTTTTTCACGACGCGGCGCGACCAGGGCGGTACAGGGCTCGGCCTGCATATCGTCTACAGCATCGTGACCAGTCGGCTGGGCGGACGGCTCGACCTCGATTCCGAGCCCGGCAAGGGTACCCGAGTCCGGATCATCCTGCCCAAGGTGGCGCCGTTGGAGCAGGCGGCCGAATAGCCAGCGCGGATCGTGCGGTAGCTCGACGGCCTATTCGCCGTCGGCGAGGAAGCGCAGCGTCGCCCTGAAAATCTGGCTGGCCTTACCCACCAGCGCAGTGCCGTCCATCACAGCGGAGGTGTCGTCGAAGGTTCCCGAAACGCCGACGCCAACGGGGCTTGGGCCGCCAAATAGCGGATTAGCGTCCGGGCTCGACGTATGGCGCTGGATCAGCACCTCGCCCTTGAAGGTATTTCCGGGCTTGACCGTATAGCTGCCGATATAAAACAGGTAAGCGTCACCGCCGAGAATTTTGCCATCCCGGAACATGACAACGCCGCTACCCTTGCCAGAACGGCCATCCTGCAAGGTGACATGGATCGAATACAGACCGTTTTTCATAATGTCCCGCTACCCCGCCTGTTCCGACGGAGCAGAGATCAGTTATGCCAAACTGGCATGGAGCGTCAACGCGCCAGGTTGACCGCGATCATCGCCGTGGAGCGGCGTCTGCTATTACAAAAATATGACATCGGAGACGCGGTCAGGCGGTATTTTTGCATCGGGCTAACGCGCCGGCCTGGACATATTTCTTGTCGCGTTCGAGCGGCTCGATCGAATTCGCTGCGGTCCGCAGATGAAGCAGATGCGGACGCCCGGTTGGCGCCGCTGGGTTTCACGTCGATACGACCGGGGCCGCGGATGATCACGCCGCCCAGAACTTTTGCAGCCAAGCGGCGGTCGCCTCCGGATCCGGGCTAGGAAGGTGAAAAATGATCCCAGGTAACCAGCGGTATGTTGATCTGCCTTGGGTCGCCGCTTGTCGCAGCGCTTCTGCCGCGGTCAACTTGGCGGCCCGATTCCGGCAAGACCATCCCTGTGCGCGCGGCTGGTCGTGTCGGTGGCCGGCTTGCTACCGCGCTGTGCAACCATTTGCGATTTTGAGAATTAGAGATTAACCGGTGGACCCACCGTCGGCAGTCGGAGTACCCAGCCTCAACCTAACGGGGTAACAATGAATACCGGGCTGCCTCGCCTCGAACTGACCAGACTTGTCGCCTTGGGCGGCCATTTCCAGGGATGGTCGAAAAGGATGGCGTGGTGCTGGAGACCCGGATATCTCAACGCGGGCGGGGCTGCCGTCCTGGCCATCCTGATTGCGGGATTTGTGCTCGGCGTGACGAATTGGCCGCGTTCGTTTGGCTTTCGCAACCAGACGGTGAATGGCCAGCCGGGGCGTCTGATGACCGCGGCCCCGGAACCGGTGCCAGCAGCCATTACAGCTCCGGCGGCGGATGACGCCTCGCCTCAACCGGAAACCGCGCCGCCGGAAACGGCCGCGGTAGACGGCCTGAGGATCTTGTCGCAGCATTGGCGCAGGGGAGGCCTCGGATCGAACGCGCTCGTGACCTTTACGCTGCGCAATGGCAATAACTATGCGGTCAAGGACATCGAGATCTCCTGTGCCTTTAGCCGCCGGGACGGTAGTCACTTGACCGACCGCACGCGCATAATTCACGACACCGTCAGGATGAGGGGCCGAAAACGCTTCGCTCGGCTGCATGTCGGCTTCGTTAACGTTAACGCCGACCGCGCCAAATGTACGCTGGTGGCGGCCAGCCGCATTTGATTTAAATGCCCCGGCGGGGGGCTCGTTCACGAAGAAGCGAACAGGCCCTTTGAACCTAATGGGACCAAAAGGAACCAATTAGGTGAACGCAAGTTGTGAGAGTGATCCCGTTGGCGCGGGCGGAGTAGACTGAAATGCCCGTGATGCGATATTTTCTGTTCGTCGGAGCAGCGCTGCTCGCGCTGCTTTTTGTTGTCAGTGCAGAATTGCCGTCCTCGCCCGTTGTGAAGGCGACAAATACGGCAGCCGACTTGCCAATGATACGGATTCACAGCGATCGCAAATGGCCAGAACGCGTGGTTTTCGATACCAGCGCCAAGCCTGTTGTCGTAGCGCCGGTTCAGACCGCCAGCATTGCGCCAGCCCCTCCTGTCCCCGCGCAGGCAGCCGACGTTCCGACCACCAGGTTGACGGCGCGTGATGCCTACGCACAACTCACGCCGGCTGATCTGAAAAAGCGGGAAGCGAAACCGGCTCGGAAGCGCAGGGTGGCCAGGAAGCGCGTGAGCCCACCGACCATGTTGGTGGCGCAACGACCGCAATTTGGCTTTTTCGCCAATAACATCTGGTAAGGTTCGGTCTGAACGACCGGCGACGGCCGAAATTGCACAATCTCAGCCGCCGCGGCAGATGCTTTTGATCCCGGTGTTCAGTAATAATCTGTCGCGTTTTTCGGATGCAGCCTTGATTTAATCGATGTTGCCGTGTCGGCGGCCCGCGAATGGCGGTGCATGCATGGCGGGCCAACGCCGCGGGAAAATCCAGGGCTGTACGCACCTCCATAGGTACGGATGCGGCCGATATGGCCATTAGCGGTGGATGCGCTAGAAAAATGCGGCGCCGAGATCCAGCCCGTAGATCATCATCAGCAGTGACAGCAGCAATCCAGTGCCGCAAAACAGCGCGAGTAGCTTGATGACCTCGGCGTCGAACGACGCCTTGGGAAAAGCGCGTGCGAGAACCCTTGCGATGGTGGCCATTTGCGACTTCCGAATTCAGGGCCCGGGGGAAGGGCGGTACCGACGTCATAGCCGCGATTGCGCGCAGCCGATGTGAAGCAGATCACACGGGGGCGTGGCGACCGTTTCCCGGCAATTTACGGGGCCGCAGCGGTCGATCTCGCCGCGGGAACCGGCATCAGGGGAATCGATGGTTGCCGCATTTTGCGCATGACGTACGCAGCGCAGCACTATTTGATCGTCGGCCGCGAGGGCCGCACACGCCACATCCTGACCGGAGAGCCATCGGACTCGAACTGCAACTCATAGCTTCTGCCGTTTCGGTCGGTTGCGTTGCAGGCGATGCTGGAAATCTGGCCCGACACGAAGCTTCCCAGCTGCATGCACATTCCGGTCGATGTCTCGACCAACGGCACCGGCAGGCCGTCCCGCTTCGGCCGATCCTTGGACTTCAACAGCATCCGGTCGATCGGCAGTTCGTACCGATCATCCAGCCTGCGGCCATTGTCGCCCGAAAACGTGATGATGTGCCGGCTGTCGGTGGGATCGTCCAGGACGATGGTGAAATTGGCCCGTCCTACCTCGTTCTGGTAGAACGCAACGGCGCGACACGCAAAGTAGCGCCCGGCGACCATTAGTGTACTGCATCTGCCGGAAATCCTCGCGAACGCAATCGTGCTTGGTTCTGACTGGGTCTCGGCAGCGGACGGAGCTGCAAGGAAAATGATGGCAATCGCAACAAGTTGCCAGCGGAGGCTCATCGTAATGCTCAATTGACGGGAAACGGACTCAGACGGGCAGAATAGGCGATTATCGGCAGGCTCTGCCACAATTGGGTCAAGAAAGAGACGGCACACCCGACGTAGCGGCGCCTCAAAGCCTCCAATCGGCAGATCCGAGCCGGGTGTCCCCTTAATTTCGTGACGAGCGTCAGCGGTACAGTCTACATATCGTCACATATTGTCGATCGACAGCCGCTTCGCTTGTAAGGAATTCGCCGTGACTGAATCGAACATCGTGATCATAGACCGCCATCCAGGCCGCTCGGCGCAAACCATCGGGATCGCACGGGAGCTTGGTACCGACCCGGACCTGATCCATGAGCCGTCGGTCGGCGTGGTCGGCACCAAGGGCGACAGCCAGTGTTATATGGGTGTTGCGGCAAAGGTTGAGGCTATCCATGCCAGTCTCAAGAGCCGCATCGGCAAGGGGACGGGCCGGTTGAATCTCCGTCTCGTCGAGCCTGAATATACCATTGCAACGTCGGACGGCATCCGCAATGGCACGCGCGAAATGCGCTATTCGCTCATCGGGCGCGAGGTCACTCACGATGCGCTCTGCGAACATCTAAGCGCCACCGGCCTGGCTGGCACCATTGCCGTCGTGGCCTGCGACAAGCCGCCGGTTGGAATGATGGCCGCTCTGCTCGAGCACAATCAACCCTCGATCATCATGTCGGACGGCCCGATTCATCCCGGCACGGACCCGGAAACCGGCGAGAAACTCGACATTGTCAGCGCCTATCAGGTCGCCGGCCACCCCGACGCCGCACATCGCCACCACATTGCCTGCCATGCTTGCCCCGGTTACGGAAGCTGCGGCGGCATGTTCACCTACAACACCATGCAGACCTTCATCGGCGTCGTCGGCATGCAGCCGCTGCACATGGTGGCTCCGCCATCCGACGATCCGCGCCGCCTCAAGGAATTTCCAGACCAGTTGGTCGAGCACCTTGCGCAAATGATCGCGAAAGGCCTCAAGCCGCGCGACATCGTCGTCCGCGATTCGATCCGCAACGCCGTTATCGTTGCGATGGCGATCGGCGGGTCGACCAACGTCACGCTGCATGCGCCGGAGATCGCGCGCGCCGCGGGATTCGCGGACTTCTGGAAAGAGGTCATGACGCCAGCCGAGTTCAACCATCTGTCGCAGTACGTCGTTCCGGTGCTCACCGATGCCCGCCCTTATGGCAAGTATTCGATGGTCGACATCGACCGCGTCGGTGGCGTGCAGGTGATTGTCCGCGAACTGCTGGAGGCAGGACTGCTCAATGGCGAGGTATTGACCTGTACCGGCGAAACGCTGGCCCAGCAGGTCAAGCGCCTCGACGCCAGGACCGCAGATGGCGAGGTGATCTATCCCGTCGCCAAGCCCTATAAGCCGACCGGCGGCCTGCGCGTTCTCGGCGGCAATCTTTCACCGGAGTTTTCGGCGATCCTGAAGCTAGCTGGCGTCGAGGGCGGACTGGAAAACAATCTGTTCCGCGGCAAGGCGTGTGTCTTTGAGGGCGAGCAGAACCTGCTCACGGCGCTCGACCAGACGCCCGAGCGGTTCCAGAACAACGACATGATCATCGTGCGCTACGAGGGACCAAGCGGGGCGCCAGGCATGCCGGAGATGCTCGATCCCACCTCGCGTATCACCACGCTGTGCCGTGAGCGGGGCATCGTGGTGGCGCTGATGACCGATGCCCGGTTCTCCGGCGGGTCGGTCGGGCTTGTTATCGGCCATGTCGGCCCCGAAGCGGGCCTCGGCGGCCCCATCGCCCTCATTCAGGACGGCGACGAGATCGTCGCGGATCTCAACAAGAACGAGCTCAACTGCACGCCGCTGGCGGACGCTGCTACTTTCAAGCAACGCAAGGCGGCTTGGGACAAGCTGGTGGCAGCCAACGGCGGCATCCATCCAAACTGTGGCGATGCCGATACCCGTCTGTTGCACCGGGCGCGGTTGAGCGCCGTGCCTGCCACGCGCGGGGCCGGCATGCATCCGAACCGCGAGGTTTGGGTGCGCCAGCCGCGCGAGGCAACCCGGTCAGGCTTCGTGCCGAAGAACAGGCACCGGCCGGCGACGGAGAAGTCCTTTTAGGTCGGTTGGCGCTGAGGGATCGGGTTTTGTAGAAGCAACGGTTTGTCGCAACATGCAAATCGAGGACGAACGGCCAGGCGGCTGGCGGCTTGAAGCTTTGCGGCCAATGACAGCACGATTTGGGTTAGGGCGAAGAGGCCGGCGGCTGATGCGGCCTCTTCGAGGAGTTTGCTTTACGCCAGTTGAAAGATGGCCGGTTCACATGAGGGCCAAGGGAATCATCGAGAACATTAAGCCCAAGGTGAGTGGGACCAAAGTGGGGAGTAAGTGCGGAACATAGAAGCATCGTCGGCGGTTGGAGTTCTGACTTGTCGGAGAAGCTCCTATGGATCGGGACTTCGAATTGCTACAGCCGATCGCCACATCGATCGAGGCGAGCGGATTATTGAGGACCAAGAGCTGAAAATCATAAGGCTGCGGATCAAGGGCTATGACATTGAACTAGCAGAACGGACACTTAAAGTCCTCCAGGATAGCCTTCGAACGATGTACGAACACCGCAACATCATCGCCAGCACGATCCAGCAAATCGACCGAGACATTGGTTAAGAGGCCCGCAAACCGAACTTTCGGCTGAGTTCCTTCCTGAACGAAGTCGATCGTGGTACGTTGATAGCCATCACCGGCTGAGGCTGTGCCGTAGGCGTCGGTGGCTGAGAGACCGATCGTGCTCCCGCCTGCATAGGCCAGGGAGCTGACAATGCTAGGTCCTCGCCAACCAGATCATATTCGCGCGATGCATCTGCATCACCTAAAGGAAGCCGAGCGCCACTGCGCACAGGGCGAGCGGCACATTGCCGATCAAGAAGACCGGATTACGAGCCTTGTCCGAGGAGGCCACGATACCACGGAAGCCCGGAAGCTTCTTGACAACTTCTATGCAAGCCAGATGCTGCACATTGAGCACCGCGACCGCATTCTGAAGGAGCTGAAGAAATAGCACTCGCGTGCCGCTTCCGTGAGGAGCCCCCACCTAAATTAGACAGCGCCCTGAGACGGGCCGTCAGTTCGCCTGATTAATTGTCGCTGGCTTTGAGTTCGCTGAGGATGCGCTTCACGCTGTCCTCATGGGTCGCTTGGGTCTTTCTCAAGGTGGCGAGTACCTTTAGAGCTTCAGCAGCGTCGTGACCTCCACGTTCTAGGTCTGCGATTATCTGTTCCTGCAGCCCCAGATGCTCCAATCCTTCGATAACGTGCCGCTGGGCTTGAGCTAAGTGCTGTTCAAGAATGGCGCGGTCCATATCTCAGCCTCGGGCGGATCAACGTGGGCAAAGACGGCAAGCGGATTGTGGCATCGGCGAAGGGGGACAGCATCCCGCCACCCTTCGCCAATCCGGCTGTCCCCTTGCTGTGTTGCCAATTGCACCAAGGCGAGGGCCGGGGGCGTATTATTCAGACAGTACCAGTTCCATCAGACGAGCCACCCGTGCTGACAGTGCCAGTGCCAACGCCGCCCTTCTCGTTCTCGTCAGGTTCACCCTCTTGCTTTGTATGAAGCCCGTGATCCTTGCTTTTGGCCATTTCTTTGTTCTTGTCCTTGTGCTGGGTCTGCTGTTCGCTCTGTTTCTGGTTCGACATTTTCAAGTCCTTTTTTGTAGTGCCAGAAGGCAACCCGCAAGCTCCGATGGTGTTCCGATGATCCTCGGATGGCGGTAGCTCTCCGCGCCCGGGAACCGCTGCTGGCGCGCGCCGCGTTTCAAGGATGCATCAGCGGAGATGATGATCATGGACCGGCACGCCGAAGAATTACGGCTTGGTCAGGCAGACGGACGCATCGCGCTTGCCGAGCGGCATATCACAAACCAGTAGCTTCTCATTGATCGGCTCAGGGCAGATGGTCATGACACCAAAGCCGCAGAGGAGGCGCTTCGAGGCTTCGAAAATAATCTTAAGACGCTGTACGAACTTCGGCAGCTTATCGTCAAAGTAATTGATCCGATCGACAACGGCCTTGTTTGATAGCTACAAATTTACTTTGGCTTGGGACGCCAAATTTTGGGGACATCGGTTTTAAGAATGTCGCGAGCGTGCTCAAGCTGCTCTCGGGAGCGGACAATCATTTCCCGCGTCAGCTCAGTCCCGGCATGTGTCCGCTCGCGAGCATATTCAGTGTAGTCGGCGAAAACCTCGATTTCTTTGGGCATCCACATTGGAACGTCTCCCAGGTTACGCGTCAGGCGGGTATCATATGCTAATTAATCGAACACTTGCAAAATCAAACCAGGACACAAGAGGTTGAATGCGGATAGAGACCGCAGGGCTGGCCGTGTCGCAGACCGGACACTTCACGAGCGCTCGTTGGAGAAGCGGCGGGTAAGGTTCGGCATGCCCCCATGATTCCGCCGATCGGCTCCCGAAGGAAGCCGCTAGGGCTTGGGGGGCGGTGGTTGGCTACAAGTGGCTTTGGACGCGGACCTTTATTTAGGCGGCTTCAATCCTGCCGAATTCGCCCAATCATCCAGATGCGCGGCGGTGTCTGCGCGCCGGGCGCTGCGAAGCAGTTCGTCACGCTTCATGCCGATGGGCGGCGCAGCAGCTTGGTCACGTTTGTTCTTTGCGAATGCGGTCAGGCGATCTTTGAGCGAAATGGTCTGTTTGAAACGACGCCTCAACAGCGCACTCCTTTCCGTCAGAAAAAGGCGTGCGCAAAATAGCGTTCTCATCACCGGTAAATGCCAACGGGCCAGGCGGTGACACGGGAACGATGTGCCCTGGAACTTCAAAGGCCAGTCTTTTTTAGCGGCGGGGTGGAACAAAGCCGGCGGTAGGTATCCAGTCAGGAGACTTGACGGGCTGGATCGGGGCAAACGGGCTAGGCAGCGTCAGCGCTCGGCGGAACGAGAATGATACCCCAGCGTTCGATCCACGATGAAGCATCGCGGCGTTAGTTATTCGATTGTTCGCGGCAAGACGCCTAATGTGTGGCGTTGGAGCGTGAGGGTCGGCCGGCCAGAAATGCTGAGAATAGGAGATGCCGCCACGGAGCACCAAGCGGAGGTGGCGGTTCGCGAAGTCATAGACCGCGCGTTGAAGGTGGAGGAAACCTTGCGATTTCAGGTCGGCCCGAAGTAGCAGAGGTGATCCGCGTGGCCGATACCGATTTCACCGCAGAGATTTTGGAGACCGAGGTGGTCGTTAAGCACACCGCAGACGGTCACATCTTCCGTTTCCCGATCCTGAGCAATGGCACCGTCAGCCTCCACGGTGCGCGCATCGAGGTCAATCCCAACGCCAAGCGCCAAGCGAACCGGTATGTGTTCGATGCCCAAAACGCGGCGACGAAGGCGCTCGGTCGGCCACGAGCTTAGCGCATAGAACTAAGCAGCACGATCTAGGCTGACAATTTTAGCTGGCGGCTTGGTCGCGAAGTCGGCCCAGGCTTGCAAAACCTGACAACGCTTTCGCAATGCCTTGCTATGCTTGTAGGCCTTTTCCGCAGCGTCACCGGTAATGTGATGCATGCAGTGCTCAACAATCTCTTCTTCGAAGTCGGTCTCTTCCTGTGCCCACGTGAGGAACGTGCCGCGCAGGCAATGAAGATGCGGACCTTGCGACGCTTCTGCAAAGGTACGTCGAGTTGACGAGATAAATTTATCGTTTGCGCGACAGGGGTGGATAGTGGGGTTGGCTTTGCGCACCGGGTGACGCTCAAAGCTCCTTATGCTCAAGTTTCGGGTTCAATTGAAAATGCTTTACAAATAAAGCGTGCATTCGCTCCAGAATGCCTTTGGCTTCGACTGCGTCGTGTTGCGCTCGCTGAAGCATAACTGTAGCCAGCCCGTTTAATTCGAAAGCTCGGGGTGACAGCCAATCCGACTCCGCCTGAGTTAAGCCAGTTATCCCTATGCCGCCTGCCATTTTCGCCCCGAATTTCTCCATCAGCGCGTACCGCTTCACGCCGTACAACTCACATAGATCGAGGAAGCTGTTGTGGATGTCGTCGTAGGGCCCGGCTTCGTTAAACAGCGTAATATCTAATGAGAGCAAGAGGGCCATTTCGTCAGACGTGAACTTAACTCGAGGGGGCAAGTTGCCAAACGGCTGAATCTTCTGCCACAACGAAGCGCTCTTTAGTCCTTTTCCATCGGCCTGTGATATGGAATCGGATACGGCTTTCCTCAGCAATACGATGGTCGAATGTATTCGTATCATCTTGAAGAAAAGAGAATAGGCCTGAGCTTTGCGAACTTCGTATCTGTCGTGCTCCTTTATGCGTCGTGCCTCCGCGAACGAATTTCTCTGCAAAGCGTAGGAAACGATTGCGCTTATTGTGGCTCCAAAAATTATGCTCGCGACGTTAGACCACGAAATGCTTTTGAGGATTTCAAGCATCAATGTTTTTCAAAGGTGGTATTAGCCCGAATACGTATTGAATCGCCCGTGCTTCACGCCTCGCGAGCCCCATGATTCCCCATTCAATAACACGCTGTTGATTCAGTATATGTTAGAGCCCGAACTTAGACCGCACGTAGTCTACCACGACCGCGAAAAAGAGACGCTTGATCCAAGGCCCCGCCGACGACACTACCTCAAACCAATACATTCGACGCGCTTCTTTTTCGCCAAAGCGATCTGCGTTCTTGTGAAACGTTTCGAGTAGATCGCCCAAGAGGGCCTGTGCCGACTTCTTCGGTGCTAATAACGACATGCAAAGCTGCGCGATGCGAGGGGGCGACGGCTTTGCTTCTTTTTCCCCAAGCAGTTTTTCAGCATTGAGAGTCAATTCTTCAATGCACGCCATCAGATCGGCTCTGCTTTGTTTTAGTTCGTGCTCATGCGTTGCGGCTCTGATGGCAGCCTGAATACGAAGTGCTCTTTCTAAGCGATCATCGGGTAGGTCTCTTACGAGGAAACGTCGACTTTCTTCGTCGAAGCGCATTGTAACCTCAACGATGTTTTGGCCTATCTCGTGCGCCATCCAATCATAATCTTTCACGCCGTAGCTCCTGCCAATTTAATGCCCTCCCGCAAGCGGTCGAGCTGTTGCAATGACGCATTTAGGGCCATTTGACCCTTACCCGTGATTTCGAAGAACATCTTCGCTCGGCCACCGCGTTCTGCGGTCGCCTGTCCCTGTTTGCTTTTGAGAAAACCTTTCTTTTCGAGAGTTTCGAGGTTTGCGTAGATCGTCGCCATGGGAACCGCTTTGTTGAGCCTTGTTTTCAATTCCTCATAGATGGCGACGCCATACGCGTCGGGCTGCTTACGCAAGACTGCGAGCATTACTACTTGCTCGGTCTGTTTGAGTGTCATTCCCTTTTCTCCTTGTTCAAACCAGTGCTTTTTGCTGCTTTTCTCATTGTTCTGGTGGTCGCTGTTAGATTCGCTCTTAAACTTCGAAGTATTTTCCGGTATATAGAAGAAATCGGTCGTGTCAATCTTCCAGATGGTGGAAAATATAGGCCGTCGTGCTCGTGACCTTTAGCGGGAATTGAGGCCTGCTCTACTGCCGCTCAGTCGTTCTCGACAACGTGAGCCAGCGCCTGTTCGCAGACTTCGCGCGGGAAGTTCGTCATGCCGTCAGCCCATCCACGTGCGGCGCGCGCGCCGCTCAAGAAAAAAATGGTGGATGCCAGCACCGCCCTTCGACCCTCCGGAAAGGTTTCCCGAGAGTTTCCCAGGTACAAAGTGTTACGGGATTGAGGTCGATAAGTCGTTGATTTCATTGGCGCGCTCGGAGAGATTCGAACTCCCGACCCTCGGAATCGAAATCCGATGCTCTATCCAGCTGAGCTACGAGCGCAGTATTTTGTTGCACGCATTCGAAAGCTATTATTGGCTTTGGTCATAGCTTTCAGACAGGCGTCAGCCGAGGTGTTCGCATTTGGCTGCGGACTTTTCAATACCCCGCGGCAAATGGAGGGGCTGCCCCGCCGCTCAGCCTTTCTTTTTAACCGATTTGTTTGCCGGCGGCTGCTCGACCGCATTCTTCATCGAACGACGGTAGCTATCGGCCGCATTGTCGGCGGAGACCTGTATCCGCCTGGCGGCAGCGGTCGCGTAGAGGACGGTATGCCTGGCCATCAGCCGGTAACGGTCCCGGGTCGTTTTGTTCGTCGCTTTGGCGGCCATCGCCAGGTATTTGCCGCGTTGTTTCTTCGCGGCCTCCATCAGGGTCTTGTTGTTCTTCCTCGCGATCGAGCGGATCAGAATACCCAGGTCTGCTTCAGCCATTCCTCACCTTCACCCGTTTCGCCGTAGGCGATTGTGCTACACCGCCAGCGCCCCGCCAATCCAGCGGTCAATAAAGAAAAGGCTCCGGAGAGCTCGCTACCGCTGCTGGCCTGAGGTGCCTCTTCATAGGCCGCGCGGGGTCGCCAGGTGGCCGGAAGACCATTGGGTGCACTGGAATAATACGAAAAGCGGCCGTTTGGGACCGATTTTCGCCCGGATTCGGATGCTTAACGAATTCCCAACACAGTATGGCCAGAGTTGGCTCCGGTCTTGCGGTCGACCATTAAGGGTTTTGAGCGGCTTCCGATTCCGATATGCGCATCACGCCTCTGATCCTGCTACTGCTCTCGCTGTCGTTTCCGCTACTCGGCGCAGCGCCGGCGCAGGCCGACCTGCGCATCACCCGCGACCACGGCGGCTATGTCAGCGAATACAAGGAAAAGTACCAGCGCATCCGGGATCGACACGAGCGTGTCATTATCGACGGCATTTGCAATTCGGCCTGCACTTTGGTGTTCGGCATCGTGCCGCTGAACAAGATCTGCGTGACGCCGCGCGCCAGTATCGGCTTCCACCAGGCCTATTACGACAAGGCCTTCACCTTCGGCATCAAGGTCACCAGCGCCGAGGGCACCGCCGACCTGATGTCCTATTATCCTGATACGGTGAAGGACTGGATTCGCCGCAATGGCGGCCTGACCACCGAAATGAAGAAGATCAAGAACGGTGTGGATCTCTGGAAGATCGTCGATCCCTGTCCGGAAGAGTTTTAGGTAGCGGCCGCTCGCTGGCTGCGTTTTCCAGTCATCCCTTGCAATCGGGCAGGGGATGCCGCTTCACGATTGCCGGTGATGCTATTCAGGCAATCGCAGTTCTGGATGCGCAAGGATTTCGCCAATCCTGCCGCGGTGCTGGCGGTAACTGCTCTCATGGCCTCTTCGGCGACGACGTGATCGCGATGGGAGGCATAGTGGCCCGGGCCGCCGCAGTTTGCTGGTCAACAGGCGCGGGCCGCGCCTGACGTTTGGCAAGAAAGTCGACAAGAAAGGGCCTCCGGGTGTTCAATCCAGAGGCTTTTTTCATGTCGCGAAACTCAGCGTCTCGATTTCTTCGCCTTGCTCTTCTTGCCTTTTTTGGCGGTCTTCTTCGCAATTTTCCTGTTGGCTTTCGTGGCTTTGCGGGCTGATTTCTTCGCTGCCTTTTTGGCCTTCTTACTGGCCTTCTTCGGCATCACTTTCTTGGCGGCTTTCCTGGCGGCCCTCCTGACCTTTTTGACCACCGTCTTGGCCGTTTCGGCGGTCGTGGTCGCCGCCGTGCCGATCGCGTCGGTCACCTGATCGAGAACCGGTTTATCGTCGTCCATGTCGTCGTCCCCCAGTGTTTAGCAAGTCAAAGGACGATAGCGCGATTTCTTCTCGCGTCAAACGCGGCGCTCATTCACGCATCGCGAAGCCTGGCATAGGCCGCAAGCGCGCGCTCGGACGCGGATAGCGCCTGCCAAGTTCTACACCGGCAGCCGTGAGATCGAGTGGGGCTGCACTCCACGGCTGATGGATCTGGTCATTGCGTCGTCGCGAGTTCCGGAACCCAGCGCCAAGCGCCGGCGCGATCGAGCTTCTCGCCCTGCAGGATCGGATTGGACGGCGTGAACGCCGGCCGCGCTCACCGCCGAACCGGTGCCGACGGTCGCATGCAAGGCGGGATGATCGGAAAGGGGAAGATCGTCGTGAAACCAGACGATGCAGGAAGCACCGGGTGCGGGAGCCATCAAGAGGCTCCATCACCCGCTGTTGCGGGTGATGGCCTTTGGAGCGCCAGCAGTCACTTTGGCTGCGACACGATCCGGATATACGGCTTTGGCGATTTCCAGCCTTGCGGATAGATTTTCTTGGCTTCCTCGTCGCTCACCGAACCCGAAATGATGACGTCTTCGCCCGGCTTCCAGTCCGCCGGCGTCGAAATGCGGTGTTTCGCGGTCATCTGAAGCGAGTCGATAGCGCGCAAGATCTCCTGGAAGTTACGGCCGGTGCTCATCGGATAGACCAGCACCAGCCTGATCGTCTTGTCTGGCCCGATGACAAAGACGTTGCGGACGGTCTGGTTGTCGGCGGCAGTGCGTTTCAACACGTCGCCGGAAGCGGAGGCCGGCAGCATGTCGTAAAGCTTCGAGACTTTCAGGTCGGTGTCGCCGATCATCGGATAGTTCGGCGCGGTACCCTGCGTCTCCTTGATGTCTTCGGCCCATTTAGCGTGCCGATCGACCGGGTCGACGCTCAGGCCGATCAGTTTGACGCCGCGTTTGTCGAAGTCGGGCTTCATCCTGGCCACCGTGCCAAGTTCGGTGGTGCAGACCGGGGTGAAATCTTTCGGATGCGAAAACAGCAACGCCCAGCTGTTGCCGATCCAGTCGTGGAATTTGATCTTTCCTTCGGTGGTTTCAGCCTCGAAATCCGGGGCCACTGCGCCAATTGGAAGAGCCATGTTACGTCCTCATGTCGTTCAAGTTACAGATGAAATCGGATGCTCCACTATAGGAGCCGGCCCCGCGAAACGGAACCGCTTCGGCAAAAGGATAAATTCCTTTCCCAAATCCTTGGAACTCCTAGCATCTTCTTCCGTCGATAGCTCCCGAGACAAAAGGGCTATAGTGCGCCGCAAGGCTCCGGAATGCCCCGATTCCGTCTGTTATGGCGGCCATTACGCCGGGCCTTTCGCCGGGCTTCCGACACATCACGATTATTTGGCAACACTGCCGAACGTAGCGACGAGGGTCGCTTACCGGCGAGGGCGATAGTGCATCACGCGGCATCCGCCTCGGGCTTGCCGGTGCCCGCGCGTACCGTCGCGCTGTCGCCGGAAATCCCGATCGCAAGCTGGGAACCGACACCGCCCGTCGGCGTCGACGCCGAAGTGCTGGAATGGATCGCAAGCCAGATGCGCGGCAGGCCACGCAGCAATCGCACTCTGATGAAGCTGGTCGCCGCTGTTGCCGCCGTGGCGCTGCTGCAGATGCCGAAGCTGTTCGACATTGGAACGTAGATTGGGCCGGCCCGGCGCAGATCGGCACCGCGGCTATTTCCCCGCCGTTTTCTGTTTGCCGCCGTCCGGGTCAAGCCCGACCGTGCGACCCGTAAATCCCGCAGCGTCGAAATAGCGGTGCGACAGCACGCGCTGATATTTTACGATGGTCTTTAGGCCGTTCGCCGCCGGTTTCGAGACGATCGTTCCGTCAACCGCCTTTGTGACGACGCCGTTGGGCAGGGCCTCGGACATGACGCGGCCGATGAGCCCGCCATTGGCTGACGACCGCAAGCCCATCAATTGTGCGATGGTCATGCCGACATCGGCGTTGTTGACAGGCAGGGGATCGACGTAGCCGGCCTTGAAGTCGGGTCCGATCGCCGCGGTGAAATTCAGGGTATCGCCGCGGCTGAAGCTGCCGTGCATACCCTGGCCCTGCCGCAATATGGTGTCGGCGATCTCGATCGAGCAGTTGGTCGGCTCTCCGCAGTCGCCGGCATAGGAGCGAAAATTGACAATGATCGAAGGGTTCGGCGTGACCGCTTTGCCCTTCAGGCCAAGCTGCGACATTTCCAGTGTGCCGGGAAACCGGCCGAGCTTGTCGTCGACAAAAATGCCGCTGACATAGTCCTGTTCCAGCAGCGCCTTGATCGTGCGCCCCGCGAGCTTCTTGTCACGGTTCGGCAAATAGATCAGATCCGACCCGCCATTGGTGGCGATCACGAGATCGGGTTTGGCGGGATCGTTGCCGAGCAAGCCGTTGCCGGCCTTCGGATGGGCGCCGTCGGCGACGGGCGCATTTTTGTTATTCGGATCGTACAGCGGCAAATCGAGCGCCTTGGCCAGATCGAGCGCCAGGAAGCCCAGCGGCAGGAAATCCTTCGGCGTGTCATTGTAGCTAGCCTTCGCCGATGGGCTGGTCATGCTTTCCTTTGAAATCGTCGAGAAGCCATGATCGGAGGAGACGATGACGTCGGTGGTGGCGGCGAGATCGAGATCGTCGAGCGCCTTGCGCAACTGCGCCAGATTGTTATCGGCGTTCTTGATGCCGGCCATCGAGGTCGGGCCGTTGATGCCGGGGGTCACGGCGTTGAGACTGTCGCCATTATTATGCTGGCTGCCGTCCGGATCGCGCGACCAGAACACCAGCACGAACGGCTTGTTGCGGGCCTTGAACATCGGCAACACCACCTTGGTGGCGACGTCAGCCAAATAAGCCTGTTGCGTGGTGTTGGGCACCGTGGTGCCCGCGGTCCTGAAATCACCAGCCTTGCCATTGTCGCCGCGCGAGGGCGTCGCCAAGGCGAGACCGGCCTTGGTCATGGCGTCCTGCATCTCCTGCGACAGCGGAACGCCGTTCTTGCTGCCGGTGGAATCATCGACCACGATGGAGTGCAGGCCGTCGCTGCCGATCTTGTCAGTATGATCGAAGATCAGGGTCGGACCGAGCTTGCCGATCGCCGCCGTGCTGTAGCCCTTGGCGCGGGCCATTTTCAGTACGGTCTCCTCATTCAGATAATCACCGCCGAAATGCTCGTCGGCGTCACGCAGCACGGGATCGGATTCAAGGAACGGCGTAACCGTGCCGCCGGCTGCGCTAACGGGATAGCCGGTAAAGATCGTGTTGCTGAAATCACCGGTGTCGCCGAGGTGGTGGCCAGTTGCCATCGCCGAAGCATTGGCGGTGGTGAAGGTCGGAAACAGCGAATGCGAGTTGCTGAAATTGACGCCTCTGTCGCGGACATCGGCCATCGCGGGCGCGCTGTCGGGCGTCACGATCCGGCCGCGCAGGCCGTCCGGGACGAACAGGATGACGTTGTGCGGCGTATTGTTTTGCGCCGCCGCGGCGCAAGCGAAAAGCGTTGTCAGACCAGCGGAAAGCAAAAGGATTGCGCGACGCATCAAAGTCTCCCCCATCAGCAGCAAAATTTGAGCTAGAGCCTTATCGGTTCTGATTGAATCAGAACCGGGCTCTAGCTTCTTATTTTAACGCGTTTTCTTTACGCGAACCGGACGCCACCCACGGAGCAAGTCCGAGGGCATGCTTCGCTCGAAAACGCTATAGAGCGTTGCTTCTATTTAGTTTTGCTGCATGACAGATTTGTTACAGCGAGCCCCGATCTCCACCATTCGCGCGGGAGACGCCGCTGTCACGATCCCGGAAGCAGGTCAGCCAAACGTCTTGTTCGTCGTCCGAAGCCGCTGGGCGAGAACCCGCATGACCTTGAGCGCGAAGTAGGGGGTCTGGCTTACCAGAAACAGGAATTGCTTCTCGGACAACGGCACAAGCTCCACATCCGTCACGGCGATCGCGGTCGCGCTGCGCGGTTCACTGTCGATCAAAGCCATCTCGCCGAAAATATGATCGGCCGAAAGTTCGCTAATGGTCCTGTTGCCGATCTGGATTCGTACTTCGCCGCTCTTGATGACGAACAGGTCCTGCGCCCGCTCGCCTTCCCGGAAAATGGTTGTTCCAGCCTTGAAGAACTGCGTCTGGATATTGTTGCCTGTCAGTACGCCGAAACCCGAGTCATGCTGCATCGTCGGTCCCATCCCATTGCCTGGCCGCATGCTACTGTTCAGACCGGGGAGATGGTGGACGGGTGTTCGGAGACATCGTGGACACTTTCTGGCCGGATGTCGATGGTTGCAATCATCTGGGCTCTGAAGACGACGTCGAAGACGCCATCCTTGATTGTTGGCCTGAACGCGACAGCCTTGCCG
>JAGXAJ010000130.1 GCA_018971625.1 Pseudomonadota bacterium | reverse complement strand
GGGTGGGCGCGCGACAGACCGGCGATCACGGCGTTCTTGGAGCGGCGGGCGATCTCGCTGACCGCCTGGAAGTCGCCTTCCGAGGTGATGGGAAAGCCGGCCTCGATCACGTCGACGCCCATGTCATCGAGCATTTCGGCGATCTCGAGTTTTTCCTCGAACGTCATGGTCGCGCCGGGGCACTGCTCGCCGTCGCGCAAGGTGGTGTCGAATACGATAACACGGTCCTTTTCGGACTTTTTGGCGGTAGTCATCTCACGGATTCCTTGTAGCTGGTGCGCTGCTTTTGGCGGAGCGCTGAAGGGGTTCTTTCGATCTCGCGCGACCCCTGAGTGCCCAGGCACAAACCGCCCAGACGGCCCTCAGGGGCCGATAAGAAGCAGAAGCCCGCCAAGGAGCAGGGTGGACACGGACGCAGCCGAAGTCACGCAGGCACCGGCCTTGGCCGCGTCGCCCTGAACTCCGAACTTTTCGCTGCGAATCAGCATTGCCAGACCCTTGAAAGCCCGAGACCCTTGAAAGCCCGCATCCTCGGCCAAAACCGTTGACGGTTTATTGCGGATAACACGGCTTAAGGCCGTTCTAGACGAGAAACAGCCGCCGCTGCAATGCCAAAAGATGGTCAGGATAGGTGACTTAATTTGGTCGCTTCAGGAGCCTGGGGCGAACCAACGCGCGTCTCCCACATCGACGTCCGAGTAGATATTGGTGGGTTACGGCTTCGCGTGCCCTGCTACGATCCTGGCGATTTTGCCGCCTTCTTCACGGCCGTTTTCACAGCGAGCTTCTTGCCCTCGTGTTGCAGCGCATGGCGTACCTGCTTGAACTCGGTCAGCATGGCGGCGTCGACTTTCGGGAACGTCAGACCGAGGGCATCGAGCGCGCTGACGATGGCGGAGCCGATCACCACCCGTGCGAACCATTTATGATCCGCCGGCACCACGAACCACGGCGCCGCCGGGCTTGAGGTGTGCCGGACCACCTCCTGGTATGCAGCCTGGTATTTGGCCCACAATGCGCGCTCGTGGATGTCGGCCATGGAAAACTTCCAGTTCTTCGCGGACTCGTCAAGCCGATCCAGGAATCGCTCGCGCTGCTCCTGCTTCGACACGTTGAGGAAGAACTTCAGGATCACGGTGCCGTTGCGCGCGAGGTAGCGCTCGAACGCGGAGATATCCTCGAACCGCTCGCGCCAGATATTTCTGGTCACAAGCTTTGCGGGAATTTTTTGCGCGGCGAGCGCCTGCGGATGCACTCGCACCACCAGGCACTCCTCGTAATAGGAGCGGTTGAAGATGCCGATACGGCCGCGCTCGGGCAGCGCCAGCATGCTGCGCCACATGAAATCGTGGTCGAGTTCATGTACCGACGGCTGCTTGAACGACGTCACCTCGCAGCCCTGCGGATTGACGCCGTCGAATATGCTCTTAATCGCGCTATCCTTGCCGGCGGCGTCCATGCCCTGGAAGATCAACAGCAACGACCAGCGGTCCTGCGCGTAAAGCCGTTCCTGGAAATCATTGAGCCGCTTGCGATTGGCCTCGATGATCGTCTCGCCCTTGTCCTTGTCGATGCCGCCTTTCTCGGCGGTCTTGTGCGATTTCAAATGAAATTCGCCGGAGCCATCGATGCGGAATGGCGCGACGAACGGCTTGAGCTCGGCCGCGAGAGGCTGTGAGGAATTTTTGGAATGCTTCTTGCTCATGACGGGCCGTCTTTCTTTCCTGGTCAGCCGCTGAATTGCCGCTCGAGATAGGCGGTGATGAAGCGCGGCATCGCCGGGGTCAGATCACGAGGTCCGCGCACCAGATGGATCCCCGATAGTTCCGGCTGTTGCTGACGGGCGAGGTTGGCCTCGATGCGCCCGCGCAGCGCTTCTCCGGTCAACTCGACGTCGAGCATCCTGATCATCGCGATAATGGCGCCGGACACCACGCAATCCCAATCCGAATGGGCGCGATAATCAGCGGGCAAAAGCCCGGTTTCCTCTTCCATCTCGCGCACGACGCTGCCTGCGATGTCGACCTTGCCGTTGCGAATGTCGCTCGGATCGGGCGTGCCCGACGGGAAATAGACCCGACCGCCGGTCGCGTTCTGCGGGCCCATCTCGCCAAGCGCGAATGCGCCGTCGGAACAGCGCAGCGCGCCCATGCCGAAACCATCAAACACGTCCTTGTCCGGATAGTCCCAATCGCGCCAGGCGAGGAAGCTCGCAAACGAGGTCTCGAACGCGTCCGCGCTGAAATGCTTGCCGGCAAACACCGGGTTTCGTCCCATCAGCACCCGTCCGTTCCACATCTGCGGCTTCTCGGCCTGACGGGCCCGGAAATGAGCGTCGATATCCTCGCGCCGCTCGGTCGCGAACGGCCATACGAAGGGCTGCACGCACAGATCGAGCGTGGTGACGTGGTGAATGATCGGTGATGTCATCGCCGCGGGTAATTCGCCTTGTTGTCGGCCAGCCGAAAAGCCACCGTCGCATCGTCCAGCGCGATCGCTATCGGCTTTGCCATATCCACCACGTTCCCCCAAAGGTTGGTTGATGCCTTAGCGCCTGCCAGGGATAAGTTCAACGCAGGCCGGCGACGTGGTACTCGGTGCTTGCCTTTCCTGTCCAAGCGTTCCCATCCAAGCCTTCCCAATTCAAGGCGAACGAGGATAGATCGAATGCCCGGCTCGCCCTTGATTGGCTTTACGCATGTCGCCAAGAGCTTCGATGGCGGCCGCGTGCGCGCGGTCGACGACGTCTCCCTCGGCGTGGCCGAGGGTGAGTTCCTCGCCATCGTCGGCGGCTCCGGCTCCGGCAAGACCACGCTGCTGCGGCTCGCCAACCGGCTGATCGATGCCGACGCCGGCCGTATCACGGTCGAAGGCGAGGATGTCCGCGAGGGCAATCCGATCCGGCTACGCCGCCGCATCGGCTATGTGTTTCAGAGTGGCGGCCTGTTCCCGCATATGAGCGTCTCCGGCAATATCGGGATCACACCCAAATTGCTGGGGATGCCGGCGGCGGAGATCGCCGCACGGGTCGACGAACTGCTCGAACTGATCCGGCTCGACCGTGCACAGCATCGCGACCGCATGCCGCATGAACTGTCGGGCGGGCAGCGTCAACGCGTCGGCGTCGCCCGAGCGCTGGCGGCAAAGCCCCGCATCGTGCTGATGGACGAACCGTTCGGCGCGCTCGACCCCCTCACCCGCGATGCGCTCGGCGACGACTACCGCGCGCTGCACAAGAAGCTCGGGTTGACCACCGTGATGATCACCCACGACATGACGGAAGCGATTCTGCTCGCCGACCGCATCGCGGTGATGCGCGCTGGCCGGCTGCTCGCGCAGGGTACGCCGGCCGAGCTTTCGGCAAGCCCGGATCCTTACGTTGGCGAGCTCTTGCGCACGCCGCGGCGGCAGGCCGAACGGTTGAACACACTGCTGCCACGGGACAGTGTGGCATGAGTCTTTTTTCCGATCCACGCTGGCACGAGGCTTTGACGCATCTGCCGGATTACCTCGGCAACCATTTGCGCGTCAGCATCACCGCACTGGCGCTGGGATTGGTGGTCAGCCTGCCGCTCGCGATTCTCTCGCGTAACCGGCCCGTGTTGCGCGGCGCGCTGCTCGGACTTGCCAGCATCGTGCAGACCGTGCCGGGGCTGGCGTTGCTGGCGCTGTTCTATCCGTTGCTGCTGGCGTTCGCGGCATTGACGCTATCCTGGTTCGGCTTCGGCTTCTCGGCGTTCGGCTTCCTGCCTGCGGTGCTGGCGCTCGCGCTCTATTCGATGCTGCCGGTGCTGCGCAACACCATCACCGGGCTGCGGGGCATCGATCCCGCAATTATCGAGGCGGCCCAGGGCGTCGGCATGACGCCACGGCAATCGCTGCTCACGGTGGAACTGCCCCTGGCGCTGCCGGTGATGATGGCGGGCATCCGCACGGCCGCCGTCTGGGTGATCGGCACCGCGACGCTGTCGACGCCGATCGGCCAGACCAGCCTCGGCAATTACATTTTCGCGGGACTGCAGACCCAGAACTGGGTGTTTGTGCTGTTCGGCTGTGCGGCGGCGGCGCTGCTCGCGCTCGCGGTCGACCAGTTGCTGGCGCTGATCGAGGCCGGAATCGCCAACCGCAGCCGGCTGCGCGCCGCGCTTGGCGGCATCGGCATTGCGGCGCTGGTGGCAGCGACGCTCGTGCCCGCGATGACGCAGCCCGCGTCGACATATATCGTCGGCGCGAAGACCTTCGCCGAGCAATATGTGCTGTCGTCGTTGGTCGCGCAGCGGCTGCGGGCAGCCGGACTCCCCGCGAGCACGCGCGAGGGGCTCGGCTCCAACGTGATCTACGACGCGCTGGTGTCAGGGGATATCGACGTCTATGTCGACTATTCGGGCACGCTCTGGGCCAACCAGTTTCACCGCAGCGATAACAAGCCACGCGAACAGCTGCTGGCTGAGCTGAAAACGATCCTCGCACAGCAGAAGGTCACGCTGCTCGGCGAACTTGGCTTTGCCAATGCTTACGCCCTGCTCATGCCGCGTCAGCGCGCCGAAGCGCTCGGCATTCACTCGATCAGCGATCTGGTCTCGCATGCGCATGACATGTCGATCGCCGCGGATTACGAGTTCTTCTCGCGGCCGGAATGGACCGGAATCCGGAAAACCTATCGGCTCGCGTTTCGCGCCCAGCGGCAGATGCAGCCGGATTTCATGTATGCGGCGGTTGCCTCCGGCGAAGTCGACGTGATCGCGGGCTACACTAGCGACGGGCTGATCGCGAAATATGATCTTGTGGTGCTGGACGACGACAGGCATGCCATTCCGCCCTACGACGCGATCGTGCTGTTGGCGCCGAAACGGGCCGATGATCAGGCATTGCGGACGGCCTTGCAGCCACTGCTCGGTAAGATCGACATTGCGACGATGCGCGCCGCCAATCTGCGGGCGGCGGGCAACGACGGCGCATCGTCGCCCGATGCGGTGGCGCGCTGGCTGTGGGCGAAGGTCGGCAAGTAGTACACTCCCTCGCGCAGCCCCCGGGAGCGGAATCGCCACGGTTTCAAAGCCGCGCAAGCGGTGAAGCGTCGCCTCAGCTCAGCCACTTGCGCAAGACTCTCTCCGATCATCGCGATCAGACGCCCCGTTAGCTGCATCTGATGCGAGAATGCGGATTAAATGTAGACTCGTTGTCGATGAACTTGCTCGCCTTTTTCGGCGAAGCGCCTGCTTGAATTGCTTCAGACAGAGGATGTGAATGAACTGTCAGTTGCTCAAAATCGGGCCCGCATTGCAGCTAACTTCGCCGGTCATCCTCGACCTGAGAGATCGGATCAAGTCGCAATTCCCAAGTCAACAAATCCGAAGAGCAAAAAAAGCGAGACCGCGACAGGCGGTCTCGCTTTGCAACATAAGGACCAAGCTTTAATTTTTTGTTGGCTGTCCGGCCGCTACCCTTCCGACGGCGCGTGCGGCTCGCTCGCCTACCCCCCGCTACAAATTCCTAGTTCTTCGTCTTGTCCACGAGAGCACCCTTCTTGATCCACGGCATCATGTCGCGGAGCTTGGCGCCGATTTCCTCGATCGGATGGGTGGCAAGCTTGGCGCGGGTCGCCTTGAACGAGGTCTGGTTGACCTTGTTTTCCAGCATCCAGTCGCGCGCGAACTTGCCGGACTGGAT
>JAGXAJ010000066.1 GCA_018971625.1 Pseudomonadota bacterium | reverse complement strand
AAGCTGATCGCCGACGGCACCATTTCCGGCGGCATGATTCCCAAGGTCGAGACCTGCATCTACGCGCTCGAACAGGGCGTGCAAGGCGTGGTGATCATCGACGGCAAGACCCCGCACGCGGTCCTGCTCGAATTGTTCACCAACCAGGGGACAGGAACGCTGATCCACAAGTGATAACGCGCGACCATCCATCGTCATGGCCGGATTTATTCCGGCCATCCACGCCTTGCTTGCGGCGGTTATGGCAAAAAGACGTGGATGCCCGGGGAAAGGCGAGCGGAAGCGACGCCGTCCTGTGGACGGCCATGCCCAGGTATGACGGAATTCGGTGGTTAGGCGCTATCCTGGCGTTTCTTGTCGTCGCTGCAGGCTCAGCCTCGGCCGCCCACGCCGACCTGAAGCTCTGCAACCACATGAGCTACGTGATCGAGGCCGCGATCGGCATCGACGACAAGGCGGCAACCGCGACGCGCGGCTGGTTTCGGATCGATCCAGCGGCCTGTCGCGTGGTGTTGCAGGGGACACTGACCGCCGACCGGATCCTGCTCAGCGCCCGCGCGCTCGGCGTCTACGGTTCCTCGCCGATCCCGCAAAATGGCAGCGATGCGCTGTGCGTCGCGCCAGACGATTTTGTGATCGCCGCCGCGCGGCAATGCCGCGCCGGACAGACGGCGGCGCCGTTCACCCAGATCACGCCGAGCACGGCGGACGACGGCAATCTGGTGGCCTATCTCGCCGAAGACAGCGACTACAACGACGAGCAGGCGCGGCTCGCCGGCATCCAGCGGCTCTTGGTGATCGCGGGCTATGACGCAGCTCCCATCGACGGCGTTGACGGGCCCAAGACGCAGGCAGCCCTTGCCGCATTCCTGAAGAGCCGCGGACTGCCGCCGGATAGCGTGCAGTCGCCGAATTTCTTCGCCACCATGATCGACGCGGTGCAGGCTCCCTCTTCCACGGGCCTGACCTGGTGCAACGACACCCCGCACAAGGTGATGGCCGCGGTCGCCACCGACGACGGCAAGAC
Source organism: Pseudomonadota bacterium (assembly GCA_018971625.1). Lineage (GTDB taxonomy): Bacteria > Pseudomonadota > Alphaproteobacteria > Rhizobiales > Xanthobacteraceae > Bradyrhizobium. The sequence goes on along the minus strand of JAGXAJ010000066.1, from coordinate 26,538 downwards.
GGTGATCAGCCGCGGCTGGTATCGCATCGATCCCGGCAAATGCCTGCATCCCGACGTTACCGGCCAGCCCAAACAGATCTTCAGCTTTGCCGAGGCCGTCGATGCCGATAACCGCACCATCAAACTCAAGGACAAGCCGCTGAACTGGGGCGGAACGAAAGAGCTTTGCACCCGCGAGAGCAAATTCGAGATCAACGACCAAGGCGATTGCAGTGCCCGCGGGCTTGCCTCGAGCGGATTTGCAGCGGTCGATATGTCGAGCGGCGGCAAGACGCTGCGCTTTGCGATGCCGTGATGGCTTCTCAAGCGTCACAGACTGCATTCCCGGCGTCATCATCCGCGAAAGCGGATGATCCAGTATTCCGAAGTGTGAATGTTTCAACTCGACGTCGCGGCTTACTGGATGCCCGCCTTCGCGGGCATGACGGACAAGGCGGATCATGACAACTTCACCCCGAACCTTCGACCTTGTCGACACCTGGGTGTTCGACCTCGACAACACGCTGTACCCGCATCACGTCAATTTATGGCAGCAGGTCGACAAGCGGATCGGCGAATTCGTAGGCCGACACCTGAAGCTATCCGCCGACCAAGCCCGCGTGATCCAGAAGGATTATTATCGCCGCTACGGCACCACCATGCGCGGCATGATGACCGAGCACGGTATCAGTGCCGACGATTTCCTCAGTTACGTACACCAGATCGACCATTCGCCGCTGGAGCCGAATCCGGCGATGGGCGCGGCGATCGCCAAACTGCCCGGTCGCAAGCTGATCCTGACCAACGGCTCGACCGACCATGCCGACGCGGTGCTGTCGCGGCTCGGTCTGGCTACGCATTTCGAAGCAGTATTCGACATCATCGCCGCCGAACTGGAGCCGAAGCCGGCGCCGCAGACCTACCAGAAATTCCTGGGCCGCCATGGCGTCGATCCGGCGAGATCCGCGATGTTCGAGGATCTGGCGCGCAACCTCGTGGTGCCGCACCTTCTCGGCATGACTACTATTCTGGTGGTGCCCGACGGCACCAGAGAAGTGGTGCGTGAGGACTGGGAGCTGGAAGGTCGCGATGAGACCCATGTCGATCACGTCACCGACGACTTGACCGGATTTTTGCAAGGGTTGAGCTAGTCGCACCATCTCGCTATCGCTGCGAATACAGGGACGATGGCTGGCCAAGCCTTGACTCTGCGGCCCCAAATCCCGACAAAGCCCCGGAATTTTCAATCGTGCGCGCGCCCGCGCCCAAGAGGAATATCAAGGAAATATCGATGTCTCTCGCCTCCCTCGAATCCACCCTCAATGCGGCGTTCGACGCCCGTGACGGCATCTCGACCGCCACCAGGGGCGAAGTTCGCGACGCTGTGGAGCATGCGCTGGAGCTGCTCGACAAGGGCAAGGCGCGCGTCGCCGAGCGCGAAGACAGCAGCAAATGGAAAGTGCATCAATGGCTGAAAAAGGCGGTGCTGCTGTCCTTCCGTCTCAACGACATGGCCGCGATTTCCGGCGGCCCCGGCAAGGCCGCGTGGTGGGACAAGGTGCCCTCGAAATTCGACGGCTGGGACGAGAACAGGTTTCGCGACGCCGGCTTCCGCGCGGTGCCAGGCTCGATCGTGCGCCGCTCGGCCTTCATCGCTCGCAACGTCGTGCTGATGCCATCCTTCGTCAACCTCGGCGCCTATGTCGATGAAGCCACCATGATCGACACCTGGTCGACGGTCGGCTCCTGCGCGCAAATCGGCAAGCGCGTGCACATTTCTGGCGGCGTCGGCATCGGCGGCGTGCTGGAGCCGCTGCAGGCCGGGCCGGTGATCGTCGAGGACGATTGCTTCATCGGCGCGCGCTCGGAAGTCGCCGAAGGCGTGATCGTGCGCAAGGGCGCGGTGCTGGCGATGGGCGTATTTCTCGGCGCTTCCACCAAGATCGTCGATCGCGATACCGGCGAAACCTTTGTGGGCGAGGTCCCTGAATACGCCGTGGTGGTGCCCGGCACGCTGCCGGCCCGGCCGTTGAAGAACGGTCAGCCGGGGCCGTCGACGGCCTGCGCCGTGATCGTCAAGCGCGTCGACGAGCGCACCCGCGCCAAGACCAGCATCAACGAGCTGCTGCGCGATTAACACCGAACCTGAAAGCTCCCTACAGCGGCCAACATGCCGAACGGCAATGCGAGGACCGGCTTGGCGATTCAATCGCGACCGGCCTGCCCGGTTGGCCATTTGCGTTTTCGTGGTGTGGGCGCGGTATCACGCTGTATTCCTGAACCATCGGGACCGGTTCGGGGCCAACCCGCTGAAGCCGATCGCGACCGGCCCGGCCGGATCAGACCAGCGAGCTGCAATTCGTGCCGCATGGCGCTGGCCCATCGCCGGGAGCCCATGTTAAGCCGGAGCCATGAATGATGCCGTTTCCATTGCCCGCGACCTGATTCGCTGCCCCTCGGTCACTCCGGCCGACGCCGGCGCGCTCGGCGTGCTCGAAAACATCCTGAAAACCGGGGGTTTCGAGGTGCATCGCGTCACCTTCAGCGAGCCCGGTACGGCCGACATCGATAACCTCTATGCCCGTATCGGCAATCAAGCGCCGCACATCAGCTTCGCCGGGCATACCGACGTGGTGCCGCCCGGAGACGAGAGCGCATGGAGCCACGGCGCGTTCTCGGGCGAGGTCAAGGATGGCCTGCTCTATGGTCGCGGCGCCGTGGATATGAAGGGCGGTATCGCCTGCAGCGTCGCTGCGGTGCTGGACTATCTCGCGGACCACGGCGGCAAGCCGAAGGGCTCGATCTCGTTTTTGATCACCGGCGACGAAGAAAACGTCGCCGTTAACGGCACCATCAAGCTCTTGAAATGGGTCGCCGAGCGCGGCGAAAAACTCGATCACTGCGTACTCGGCGAGCCCAGCAACGTCGCGGTGTTGGGAGACTGCATCAAAATCGGTCGCCGCGGCTCGCAATCCGGCACGCTCTATGTCGACGGCCTCCAGGGTCATGTCGCCTACCCGCAGCGCGCCGCCAATCCGGTACCGAATATTTCGCGGCTGATCGTGGCGCTGAGCGACGAGCCGCTCGATCACGGCAGCGCGCAATTCCAGGCGTCCAACCTCGAATTCACCTCCGTCGATGTCGGCAATACCGCGAGCAACGTGATCCCGGGCCAGGCGCGAGCGAGGTTCAACATTCGCTTCAACGATAACCATACCCACCGATCGCTACGCCAGCTGGTCGAGCAGCGCGTGGCGAAGGCGGCCGGCAACTGGATGCGCGCCCGCGTCGTGTGGGAGCCGTCCAACGCCGACGTATTCGTGACCAAGCCCGGCGCCTTTACCGATCTCGCGGTGGCCGCGATCGAGGAAGTCACCGGCCGCAAGCCGGAACTGAGCACCAGCGGCGGCACGTCGGATGCGCGTTTCATCTCGCACTATTGCCCGGTGATCGAGTTCGGCCTGGTCGGCCAGACCATGCACCAGATCGACGAACGCACACCGGTCTCCGATCTGGAGAAGCTGACCAGGATCTATCGCGGGTTGTTGGAGCGGTATTTTGGGTGAGAATTATCCGTCATCGTCCGCCACCGGGTCGCGCGAATGCGCGCCCGATGACAGCCTCCGGCGGACGATCCAGTATTCCGCACCGTATCTCTTTAGACGCTAACATCAGGGAGTACTGGATACCCCGCCTTCGCGGGGTATGACACAAATTTTAAGCTCCGGCTATTCCGGGATAAAGATCATCCCAGTTCGGATTGTTTTCCTCAATCAGGCGAATTTTCCAAGCTCGATTCCATTTCTTCAATTGCTTCTCGCGCCTGATCGCATTTTCAGGGGCATCGAACTGTTCGAAATAAACCAATTTGGTGACGTCATATTTTTCGGTAAAGCTTTCGATAAGTTTGAGCCGATGTTGTGCAATCCGGCGAATGAGGTCGCCGGTCACGCCGATGTACAACGTGCCCCCGATCTGGCTGGCAAGAATGTAAACATAGAAGCTTTTCGAGCGCATGCTTAAGCCTCGACAGATGATCACGGCCGTCGTCATCGTCCGCGAAGGCGGACGATCCAGTATTCCGCACCGTATCTCTTTCAGACGCTAATATCAGGGAATACTGGATACCTCGCCTTCGCGGGGTATGACGGAATGAAGTTGCCGGCCTCATCCCCCTCAATAATCCACCCGCACCAGATAGAGCCCATCGGGCGGCGCGACCGGACCACAGGCGGCGCGCGAGCGGGCGGCGAGCGCGGCGGCAAGATCATCGGCGCTCCAGCGGCCTTCGCCGACCCAGACCAGCGAGCCAACCATCGAGCGCACCTGGCTATGCAGGAACGAGCGCGCCGAGGTCACGATGTCGACGGCGTCGCCGTTTCTGATCACGTCGAGCTGGTCGAGGGTCTTTTCCGGCGATTTGGCCTGGCACTCGGCGTCGCGAAAGGTCGTGAAGTCGTGCTTGCCGACCAGCCGCTGCGCTGCCGCATGCATCGCATCGCTGTCGAGCGGCCGCGGCAGCCGCCAGACACGGCCGATGTCGAGCGCGAGATTGGCACGGCGATTGCTGATGCGATAGCGGTAGTGCCGCTTCTTCGCCGAGAACCGCGCCTCGAACGTATCGGACACCACGTCGGCGGAAATCACGCCGATCGGGTGCGGGCGCAGATGCGCATTGAGGCCGTCGCGAAACCGGCCAGGTACGAAATGCCTTGCGATATCGCAATGCGCGACCTGCCCCAGCGCGTGCACGCCGGCATCGGTGCGCCCGGCGCCTTGCACGCGAACCTCCGCGCCGCAGATGGCTTTGACCGCCGCCTCCAGTGCGCCCTGCACGGAAGGACCGTTGTCCTGCAACTGCCAGCCGCAGAACGGTCCGCCGTCATATTCGATGATGAGCTTGTAGCGGGGCATCTCGGTCCGGTTTCGTTGTCATCATCCGCGAAGGCGGATGATCCAGTATTCCGCGAGGTCGCGGTTCAAACTCGCACGGCGCGGCGTACTGGATACCCCGCCTTCGCGGGGTATGACAGCGTCACGCGAACCGCATCGGCGGCTTGAGCGGCGTGCCGCGCAAAAATTCCTCGGCCTTCATCGGCGCCTTCCCGGCGCGCTGCAGTTCGAGGAGTCGGATCGCGCCGCCTTTACAAGCAATGGTGAGGCGGTCGTCGAGCAGTTCGCCCGGCGCGCCCGCGCGACCGACCTGTTCGCAGCGGAGGATTTTTAATCGCGCGGGGCCATCGTCGATGGCAATTTCGCACCATGCGCCTGGAAACGGCGACAATCCGTGAATATGGCGCAGCACGGCGTGCGCAGGCTGATTCCAGTCGATCCTCGCCTCGGCCTTATCGATCTTGGCTGCATAGGTCACGCCCTGCTCGCTTTGCCGCGTCAGCTGCAGTTTGCCACGCTCCAGCGCGCCCATCGCCCGCACCATCAGGTCGGCTCCGAGCGGCGCCAGCGCGTCATGCAGATCGGCCGCGGTCATCGCGTCCGTGATCGCGATACGTTCGGCCATCGCCACCTCGCCGGTGTCGAGGCCTGTGTCCATCTTCATCACCATCACGCCGCTCTCGACGTCACCGGCCATGATGGCGCGGTTGATCGGCGCCGCGCCGCGCCAGCGCGGCAGCAGCGAGCCGTGCAGGTTGAAACAGCCCAGCAGCGGCGCATCGAGAATGGTTCCGGGCAGGATCATGCCATAGGCGACGACCACGGCGGCATCGGCGTTGAAGCCGCGAAACTCCTCGAGCGCCTCTGGCGTCTTCAGCGTCGGCGGCGTCAACACCGCAATGCCGAGCCGCCGCGCTTCCTGCTCTACTGGCGTGGGTTGCAGCTTCATGCCGCGCCCGGCGGGCTTTGCCGCGCGGGTATAGACCGCCGCGATCTCATGACCATGAGCCACGAGTTCCAGCAGCGTCGGAACCGCGAAATCAGGCGTGCCCATGAAGATCAGACGAAGCGGCATGAATATTTAGCGCCTTGTTGCGAGTCTATTTTTACTCGTCATGCCCGCGCTTGTCGCGGGCATCCACGTCTTTCCTTGTCGCGCTCAAGACGTGGATGGCCGGGACGAGCCCGGCCATGACGAAAGAGAAATGGCGCCGGCCGCTACTCCGCCGTTCGCTTGGCGGCTTTGGTGAACTTCTTCAGCACGCGGTCGCGCTTCAGTTTTGACAGATAGTCCACGAACAGCACACCGTTGAGATGGTCGATCTCGTGCTGGATGCAGGTGGCGAACAGGCCTTCGGCGTCCTCCTCGTGCATCTTGCCGTCCAGATCGGTGAAGCGCACGCGCACCCGCGCCGGCCGCTCGACCTCCTCGTAATATTCGGGGATCGACAGGCAGCCTTCCTCGTAGACCGACGTCTCTTCCGAGGACGAGACCACTTCCGGATTGATGAAGACACGCGGCCGCGGCTGGGTCTCGCCATTTTCGTCGCGCTTGGCGAGGTCCATGGTGATCATCCGCAAAGGCTGTGCGACCTGGATCGCGGCAAGCCCGATGCCCGGCGCGTCATACATGGTTTCGAACATGTCGTCGGCAAGCTTGCGGATCTCCGGCGTCACCTTTTCGACCGGCCTGGAGACCAGCCGCAACTGTTTGTCGGGTAGGATGATGATTTCTCGGATAGCCATATCGGCGATTTAAGCTGCTGATTTGCTGGGGTCAATCCAGCCAGGGCGCCGCCTTTCGCATTCCGCGCGCGATTTCGGGCCGGTGTTGCCGATCGAAATTTCGTTTCCGGTTAACCGTAAACGTTCGCTCTTCGTTCGCGCCCTCCCCGAATCGGGTACAAGCGGTGGCATGAACGAGATTCTTTTCATGATCGGCGACCTGCCGGTTCGCGTCGGCGCGGTGCTGATCGGCTTTGCCAGCCTCGCGCTGCTGCTGCTTTTGAGCATTGCGATCGTGATCGCGCGGTCCGGCCGGCGCGGCGCGGAGCTGGCGATGGCGCAAGCGATCCGCGCCGAGGAACTGGAATATCGCCTGAATGAAATGCTGCGGGCGCAGAACGAGGCCACCGGCCGCGTCGATGCGATGGGACAGCATCTGGCCGGGCGTCAGGCCGAGATGACGCGCGCGGTCAGCGAGCGGCTTGATTCCGTCACCTATCGCGTCGGCCAGTCGATGGAGCAAACCACCCGCAACACCATGGATTCCTTGCGCGTGCTGCACGAGCGGCTTGGCATCATCGACAGCGCCCATAAGAATCTCACCGACCTGACCTCGCAGGTGACCACGTTGCGTGACGTGCTGTCCAACAAGCAGTCACGCGGCGCGTTCGGCCAGGCGAGCATGGAAGCCATCGTCCAGGACGGCTTGCCGAAAGGCTCCTACGAATTCCAGTTCACGCTTTCCAACGGCAAGCGGCCGGATTGCGTGGTGTTCCTGCCCGACCAGCGTCCGCTCTGCATCGACGCGAAATTCCCGCTGGAATCGCTCACCGCGCTGCACGACGCGCGCTCGGACGAGGAAAAAAAGGTTGCCAGCCAACGGCTGCGCACCGACGTGATGAAGCATGTCAGCGATATCGCCGAGAAATATCTGATTGCCGGCGAAACCCAGGACACCGCGCTGATGTTCGTGCCATCGGAATCGGTCTACGCGGAAATCCACGACGGCTTCGACGACGTTGTGCAGAAGGCCTACCGCTTGCGCGTCGTGCTGGTGTCGCCGTCGCTGCTGATGTTGGCGATCCAGGTGATGCAGCAGATCCTGATGGACGCCCGGATGCGCGATGCCGCCGACCAGATCCGCACCGAGGTGCTCAACCTCGGGGACGACCTCGGCCGTCTTCGCGAGCGCGTGCTGAAACTGCAGAACCATTTTTCCCAGGCCAACGAGGACGTCCGCCAGATCCTGATTTCCGCCGACAAGATCGAAAAGCGCGCGGGACGGATCGAGGAACTTGATTTCTCCAAGGGCGACGCGCCCGTGGAAACGCCGCGCATTGTCGAGCCGGACGCACCAGGGCTGTTTTCATTGCCGCGCCAGCTACAGGCCGGGGAATAGTTTGTTACTTCGAAGCTATGACTTCATTGTCATCGCCCGGCTTGACCGGGCGACCCGGTATTCCAGAGCATACGAATGAAGCCACGCAGCTTCCACGTCTACATTCTTGCCCGCCACATCGGTGGCACGCTGTACGTCGGCGTAACCAATGACCTCATTGAAAATCGCCGAGAGCTTCACCAAGCGCCACAATGTGGCCCGTTTGGTCTATTTCGAGTGTTTCGATCAGATCGAGCAGGCTATCCATCGGGAGAAGCGACTCAAAAAATGGACGCGAGCCTGGAAGATTGCGTTGATCGAGAAAGATAAGTCCGGACTGGAATGATCTTTATTCCGAGATTGCGGGACCTGCCTGATCCTGAACCGTGGCGTTCTGGAATACTGGGTCGTCCGGTCAAGCCGGGCGATGACGACGTCATTTGTTGCATCGAATCCGCGAGCGTGGCGGGATGACCACGCCGGACAAGCCACCCGCGAAGCCGATTCCCCCTGGCGCGCGTGGCTCCTGGCGCGACGCCTTCGCGGTTTATCTACAGCGGCGCGTGCTGATCGTGTTGCTGCTGGGGTTCTCGTCCGGACTGCCACTGGCGCTGTCGGGATCGACGCTGTTGGTATGGATGCGCGAATCCGGCGTCGATCTCGGCACCATCGGCCTGTTTGCGCTGGTCGGCACGCCCTACACCTTGAAGTTCCTGTGGGCGCCGCTGGCCGACGCGATGCATGTGCCGCTACTCACCCGCAAGTTCGGCCGTCGGCGCGGCTGGCTGCTGTTTTCGCAGGCGCTGCTGATCATCGCAATCCTGCTGCTGGCGCTGACCGATCCGGCACGCTCGCCGCTGCTCGTGGCGCTCGGCGCGTTACTGGTCGCCGCGACCTCGTCGACCCAGGACATCGTCGTCGATGCATTCCGGGTCGAGAGCCTGCCCGAGAGCGAACAGGCCGCCGGGATGGCATCCTATGTCGCGGCCTACCGCATCGGCCTCCTGGTTTCGACCGCCGGTGCGCTGTTCCTTGTCAGCGGATTTGAAAGCACTGGCATTCCGCGCGGCGAAGCCTGGATGTGGGGCTATGTGGTGATGGCGGCCATGGTGTTGATCGGCACCATGACCGCGCTGATCGCGACCGAGCCCGAGCGATCGGTCCGCGCGGAAGCCGCGACCAGCACCGAGGCCGCGTTCTCGCGGGTGCTGCATGCCGCAATCGGCGCGTTCTCGGAATTCCTCGGCCGCAAGGATGCCTGGGCGGCGCTGGTATTCGTGGTGCTGTTCAAATTCACCGATGCGTTTTCCGGCACCATGACCGCGCCGTTCGTGATCGATCTCGGTTTCACCCGCAACGACTATGCCGCCATCGTCAAGGGCGTCGGCCTCGCCGCGACCCTGATCGGAGGGTTTGCCGGCGGTTTTGTCGCGCGGCGCTATTCGCTGGCGGCGAGCCTGTGGATCGGCGGCGTGCTGCAGGCGGTCGCCAACCTATCTTTTTCCTGGCTCGCGCTGTCGGGCGTCAGCCAATGGGCGCTGGCGTTCGCCATCACGGCCGAGAACTTCACCAGCGCGATCGGCACCGTCATCTTTGTCGCCTACCTGTCGGCGCTGTGCCGCAACCCGCTGCATACCGCAACCCAATACGCACTACTCACCGCGCTTGCCGCGGTGGGACGGACCTATCTTTCATCGGGCGCAGGTTACGTCGCCAAGGCGGTCGGTTGGCCGCTGTTCTTTGCGATCTGCATGCTGGTGGCAATCCCAAGCCTGATCCTGCTGATCTGGCTGCAAAGGCGCGGACATTTCGAAGAGTTGGGACCGGTGAAGGTTTGATCTGCGTATCGCCATTCCCGCTACAGCGGTTGGCCGGCGTCCAAAGCTTCGTCAGTGCGTGGCCACGACGCTCCATTTGGTGACCACCGCATCGCTCATCTGTCCAGCCTGCTGGGAACAGGCGACCTCGTCGACCCTCAGCGAGACTTCCTTGCCAAGGAAATTCTTCAGTTGCGAGACCTGGGCATCGCTGTTGGTGACGATCTGGAAGGTTTCAGGTCCGGTCTCGAGGCCGCACAGTCCATTCGCGGTCGGCAGCCGCCGAGGTTCGCTGGTGACCTGGTAGGTGGCGACACGCTTGCCCTTCTTGCCGCCGCGAAGCTTCATGACGTTGAGTTCGCCGGTCAGCACATCGCCAGCCTTGATCAGCTTGGCCGGTTTCGGTGCGGGCTCGGCCAGCTGCGCCCATGCGGGAGAGAAGGCCGCCGCGCCCATCGCCACCACAAAGCTCCAGCGCTTGCCGAATCGTCGTTTCGTCATGTCGGTTTTCATCCGGTGAGGTTAGAACAGCGTTCGCTGCCGCATCGCTGCTGATAGCGTGCCTTCGTCGAGATAATCAAGTTCGCCGCCGACCGGCACGCCATGGGCCAATCGTGTCACCTTGACATTGGCTTCCTGCAAGAGATCGGTGATGTAATGCGCGGTGGTCTGGCCATCCACAGTTGCGTTCAGTGCCAGGATGATTTCGCTCACGCGCGAATCATGCGCGCGCGCCACCAGCGCATCGATGGTAAGGTCCTGCGGCCCGACGCCGTCGAGCGGCGACAAGGTCGCGCCGAGCACGTGGTAGAATCCATTGGTCGCGTGCGCGCGCTCGAGCGCCCAGAGATCGGCGACGTCGGCAACCACCACAATGATCGAGGGATCGCGCCGCGAATCCGTACACACCGTACAGGGATTCTGGGTATCGATATTGCCGCAGGTCTTGCAGACCTGGATCCTGTCGATCGCAACCTGCAACGCGGAGGAAAGCGGCGTCATCAACGCTTCGCGCTTCTTGATCAGATGCAGTGCCGCGCGCCGTGCCGAGCGCGGGCCGAGCCCCGGCAGCCGCGCCAACAGCTGGATCAGACGCTCGATCTCGGGACCTGCAACCGCAGAGGCCATGTCACTTAGCCGAACCCCAATCCCGGCGGCAGTCCGAGGCCGCCGGTCAGGCTCGCCATCTTCTCTTGCATTGTGGTTTCCGCCTTGCGGCGGGCATCACCAAGAGCCGTGACCAGCAAATCCTCGAGGATTTCGCATTCCTCCGCCTTCAACAACGATGGATCGATCTTGACCGCCTTGACTTCCATCTTCGCGGACATCCGTACCGTGACCAGACCGCCGCCTGAAACACCCTCGACCTCGACCTGGCCGAGTTCTTCCTGCATTGCCTGCATCTTCGATTGCAGTTGCGCCGCCTGCTTCATCATGCCAAGAAAATCAGCCATCGGGCATTCCTCTTGAAATTGTTATTCGTCGCTGTCCGGGCTCTCGACAGGGTCTTCACCGCTAGCATCGGATTCCAGCGGTTCGGGGGCAAGCCGACGCACTTCGACGACCCTGGCGCCGGGAAACCGCGCCAGCACCTCTTTGACCCTTGGATCGGATTCAGCAGCGCGCTCGCGCTGGTTCTTCTCGATCTCCATCTGGGAGCGCAGCGTTGGCTGCCCCGACTCGTTGGATACGATCACGGTCCAGCGCCGGCCGGTCCATTGCTCGAGTTTGCGCGAGAGATCATTGACCAGTGTGCGCGCGGCATTGCGCTCCAACGCGACTTCAAGTCTTCCGTCCTCGATCCGCACCAGACGGAGATCGGATTCAAGTGCCGCCTTGGTCAGAAGATCGCGCTGCTCGGCAGCGAGCGCCACCAGTTCCGGAAAGCTCGTGATCCGCAGCGCGGGCGTGGCCTGCGATTCCGGCGCGGCATCGACCAATTGCGGACGGGCGGAAGCTTCAGCCCCGCCGCGCGGCGGCGGTGACGTGCGCATCGGCGCAGGCGATAGCGACGCCATCGACGATGCCGCCGGGGCCGGCGCGCTACGCGGGCCAGCGCCTGAAGCGATGACAGGCGAAGCATCGCTGTTCGGATCGAGCATCCGGATCGCCTCGTCCGGCGTGGGCATGTCGGCGACATAGGCGATGCGCACCAGGACCATTTCCGCCGCCGCGGCCGGCCGGGTCGCGGCCTGCACCTCGGCAATGCCCTTGAGCAGCATCTGCCACATCCGCGATAGCACCCGCATCGACAGCTTTGCTGCGAAGTCACGGCCGCGCAGCCGCTCGGTCTCGCCGAAGGCGACATTGTCGGCGGTCGCAGGCACGATCTTCACCCGGGTGACGAAATTGACGAATTCGGCGAGATCGGACAGCACCACGATCGGATCGGCGCCGGTGTCATATTGCTCGCGGAATTGCCGAAACGCGCTTTCGATATCGCCACGTGCCAGCGAGTCGAACAGATCAATCACCCGGGTGCGATCGGCCAGTCCCAGCATCTGCCGCACCGCGTCGGCACGCACCGGGCCTGCCGCGTGCGCGATCGCCTGATCGAACAGCGACAGTGAATCACGCACCGAGCCTTCCGCGGCACGGGCGACGATGCCGAGCGCTTCCGGCTCGACCTCGACGTTTTCCTTGGCTGCAATACTGGCAAGATGCTTCATCAGCACGTCGGCCTCGACCCGGCGCATGTCGAAGCGCTGGCAGCGTGACAGCACGGTGACTGGCACTTTCCGGATTTCGGTGGTCGCGAACACGAATTTGGCATGCTCCGGCGGCTCTTCCAGCGTCTTGAGGAAGGCGTTGAACGCCGCGGTCGACAGCATGTGCACTTCGTCGATGATGTAGACCTTGTAGCGGGCGCTCGCCGGTGCATAGCGCACGCTGTCATTGATCTGGCGCACGTCGTCGACGCCGGTGTGCGAAGCGGCGTCCATTTCCAGGACGTCCATGTGCCGGCTTTCCATGATCGCCTGGCAGTGCAGGCCGGGCACCGGCATATGGACGGTCGGCCCCTTCACCGATCCGTCAGGCAATTCGTAATTCAGCGCGCGGGCGAGAATACGGGCAGTCGTGGTCTTGCCTACCCCGCGGACGCCGGTCAGAATCCAGGCCTGCGGAATCCGCCCGGTGTCGAACGCATTGGACACCGTGCGGACCACTGCATCCTGGCCGATCAAATCTTCGAAACGGGAAGGGCGGTATTTTCGCGCCAGCACGCGATAAGGCTTGCCGGCCTCAGGCTGACCGCCGAGATCGAAGCCGCCCTGCCGGCTGCTGTCGGAAGCGCCGGGGATAGCGTCATGAGAGGTCGGAGGCGTGCCAGCGTCGGTCATCGATCGATCCGCAATTGAGTGTCTCTCGAAGCCGGCTTGCGGAGTAGCAGAAGAACCGAGCGCAGGACGGATTATCCGTTTTGGCGCGATTCGCTCGAAAAAACAGGTAGGAGACTGACGAGCGACCCGATCCGGAACTCGTTAGGGCTGCTTCCTTCCGGACCTGACCCGGTTGGCGAGTGGCTCGTCCACCGCCAATCTCCCGGTCCCTATTTGGGGCCAAAGGAGGCGGAAAGCAAGCGGGGCAGTCGTCCCCTATTCCCTGATGTTCGGGGATGCGCCTGCTGTCCAGCTCGTGTCTCGGCCGTGCTTTCCCAGCCCAGCAAACAAAAAAGCATGGATGCCTGGCCTAAAGCCGGGCATGAGGAGAGTTGTTCGCGGGCCAAGCCTCTGCGACTCTATGGGAACTGTCGAGAAGCCTGATGCCCGACTCTGCCTGGTCGCTTAACCCGCAGCTCAAACAGGACACAATCGACATCGGCGACCTGCCGCTGTGCCGTGTGCTTGTGATCAACGACGCGAATTATCCGTGGTTATTGCTGGTGCCACGGCGGCCGGAAGCGGTCGAGATCATCGATCTCGACGAGGTCGAGCGGGCACAACTGATGGCCGAAATCAGCCGGGTCGGGCGCGCCCTGAAAGACGTCACCGGATGCCATAAACTGAATATCGCAGCACTCGGCAACATCGTGCCGCAGCTGCATGTCCATGTCATCGCGCGCCGCTCCAGCGACGCTGCCTGGCCGCGGCCGGTCTGGGGTGTAGCGCCGCCGCTCGAATATGATGGCGACGAAGTACAGCGGTTCATCAGCATGCTTCGCCGCGAGATCGGGCTGGGTAGTCCATGACCGCATTCGATTCGTTTCCGCTGGGCCGGCCGGCCTTCGTCACAAATGTGCTCGATCGCGCCGCGCATCTGCGCAATGACGAGGCGAAGCTTTTGGCGCTTGAGGGCAAGCGCGATACCCGCGCCTATGTCGTGCATCGCGACTCGCTGGTCGTGAACAAGGAAAACGACAATTCGCGCGCGCTGCTCACGATCGACGAGGCGATCAAATACGGCGCTAACCCCGGCACCATCTTCCTCGGCCTGCGTGAGGGCGCGGCGATCTTCGGCATGGACATCGGCGCCCCGGCCGCGGAGAAACTCCTGAGCCGCGACGATGTTGTAGCGATTGATTTGCGCGGCATGGCGATGCACGGTGTGGTGCCGCCGGACCAGCTCTCGGCGATCGCGATGGCGAAATCGCTGGTGAACTGGCATCAGCGCCACGGCTATTGCGCCAATTGCGGCAGCCGCACCGTGATGACGCAAGGCGGCTGGAAGCGCGATTGCCCGAGCTGCAAGGCCGAGCATTTTCCGCGCACCGATCCGGTCGTGATCATGCTGGTGACCTCGGGCGACAAATGCCTGCTGGGCCGGCAAAAGCCATTTCCGCCTGGAATGTATTCCTGCCTCGCCGGCTTTGTCGAAGCGGCCGAAACCATCGAAGACGCGGCGCGTCGTGAAGTTTTCGAGGAATCCGGCATGCGCTGCACCGACGTGAACTATTACATGACGCAGCCCTGGCCCTACCCGTCATCGCTGATGATCGGCTGTACCACCCGGGCAGCCAATGAAGATATTGTCGTCGATCATTCCGAACTCGAAGACGCACGATGGTTCGACCGCGCCGAGGTCGGTCTAATGATCCAGCGGCAACATCCGGACGGCCTTGCCGGGCCGCATCCTTTTGCCATCGCGCATCATTTACTTGGCCGTTGGATGCATGCGGGCTAATACCCGCGCGTGGCGGGAACCAGCGGCGGCCCGATCGATTAACCCCGGGTTCGGGCAGCCGCCGGAGCCTTCATGACGGATTGAGGGGCATGAACTTTCACGAAGCGGCGCCGAAAATCGGGCCGCGCATCCTGTGTATAGGCATCCCGGTGCGCGACCTCACCTTTCGCATCCAGGAATTGCCGGCGCGCGGCTTCAAGGCCAACGCCAGCCATTTCGAGGAGATCAGCGGTGGCAACGCGCTGAACGCGGCGATCGGCATCGTGCGCCTGGGCGGTCGGGCCTCGCTCTGCGGACCGATCGGCGACGCCCGCGAGACCACCAGCCGCTATATTTTCGACAAGCTCGCTCATGAGGGCATCGACACCAAAGAACTGATCCATATGCCCGGAGTGGTAACGCCGATCTCGAACATCATGATCGACCCGAGCGGCGAGCGGACCATTGTCACCTTCCGCGATCCGGAACTGTGGAGGGTGCGGCTGCCTCTGGCCGACAAGTTGCTCGGAGACTGCGGCGCCGTGCTGATCGAGAGCCGTTGTGCGGAATTCTGCACCGATCTCTGCGCTGAGGCACGCAAGCGCGGCATTCCCGTGATCGTCGATGTCGATCGCACCATGTCGCTGCGCGAAGGGCTGCTGACCGCATCGTCGCATCTGGTCTTTTCCAGCGAAGCGTTGCAGGCCACCGCGGGGATCCCCGACGACGCCGAGGCGTTAAAAAAAATCGCCAAGCTGACACCCTCGTTCCTCGCGGGCACCCGCGGCGCGCTGGGCACGCTTTGGCTCGACGAGCACAACAATCTGCAGCAGACACCGGCCTTCCCCGTGCATACCGTGGACACGCTGGGCGCGGGCGACGTCTTTCACGGCGCATTTGCGCTCGGAATCACCGAAGGCCAGGATCTGCCGGCCACGCTGCGGTTTGCCTCTGCCGCCGCGGCGCTGAAATGCACTCGCTTCGGGGGCGCCTTCGCTGCCCCCCAACGTGCTGAAGTTGAAGAGCTATTGGCCCACGGCCAAGCCGCCAGCACGGCCCCTTCGGGGCTCTAACGGACTTGTCATAGAAGATTTTTCTATATATTAGGGGTGTCCGCCCTGAATATGGAAGAAAGTTCTTATGACCGACGTCGCCGTTCATGTTCTTGAACCCAACCGCCGACTCGACGCCATCGATCGCAAGATCCTCACCGTATTGCAGGACGATGCCTCGCTCTCTGTCGCCGAAATCGGCGATCGCGTCGGGCTGTCGTCGACGCCCTGCTGGAAGCGCATCCAGCGGCTCGAAGCCGACGGCGTGATCCTGCGCCGGGTGGCGCTGGTGGATCAGAACAAGATCGGCCTCGGGATCTCGGTGTTCGTGTCGGTAGAAAGCGCCGATCATTCGGACGCCTGGCTTCGGAAATTCGCCGACGCCGTCAGCGCCATGCCGGAGGTAATGGAGTTCTACCGGATGGCCGGCGATGTCGATTATATGCTGCGCGTCGTGGTCGCGGACATGCAGAGCTATGACGTGTTCTACAAGAAGCTGATCAGCGCTGTGCCGCTGAAAAACGTCACGTCGCGTTTCGCGATGGAGAAGATCAAATCGGTCACCGCGTTGCCGGTGCCGGCGGCATAGCAACGGCTTCGCAGAACCCGCGTCTTTTCCGCTGTTATCGCCCTGCCCTCTGCTCGGAATCACCCGCGAAAGCGGGAAATCCAGCATGTCTGAGCGCTTCGGATAATTGAATTGGGGATCAGCGGCGTTCACCCGTGGAAGGCGGCTCAGCCTTCGCATCACCCGTCAAGATAGTAAACGCCGCCTTAACGCTCGATTAGGCTAATTCTGATATTCCCTTTGCCGGCTATGGAGAGGGCAACAGTCAGACGACATTTCGCTGGCCGGGCGTGGCCGAATGCAGCCGCTTCGCTGCCGGCAAGCGTGATCGCGGCGGTGGCGCTTTCATTGCACGTCCGTCCGAAATCGTGGCAGTTGCGTTTCAACCCTGGCGAAGCATGCACGAGATTTTCGAGACCCGCGCTTCCGACAGCGCCGCAACTGTCAGGACGACCGCGCTTCCTACGGTTCAGGACAAGGGAGTTTGGGCGTGAACGTTGATTGCAAGAATCTTGATGCATTGCGCGAAAATGCCACTCGCGCCTCGATGGCACTGCTCTGGCTGCATATTCCCGTTGCGATCGCGATCGGCATGGCGTTGGGAGGGGACTGGTTGATGCCCGCTACTCTGGTGCTGGTAATGGCCAGCGCCGCAACGCTGTCATGGCGCATGGCGGGGAACGGCCTTTCCACAAGACTTGTCGTAGCAGTCGCGCTGATGGGCGGCATTTCGGTGTTTGCGTTCCAGTTCCGCGGCCATCCCTGGCAGATCGACATCCACCTCTATTTCTTCGTCGCACTGGCGTTCCTGATCGCCTATTGCGACTACCGGCCGATCCTCGCCGGCACAGTCGCTGTCGCGCTGCATCATCTGCTGCTCAATTTTATTTTTCCGGAAGCGCTCTTCCCCGACAGAGCCGATTTCGGACGGGTAGTGCTGCATGCCGCCCTCCTGTTGCTCGAAGCCGGCGTGCTGATCTGGGTTGCCCATGAACTGGAGAGGCTGTTCATGACCGCGGCGCAGAAGATCGCCGAAGCCGAAGCCACACGTGCTGCCCAAACTCGTACCACCACCGAGCGCGGCGAAGCCGAGCAGCGCGCCAGGTTGGAACGCGACGCTGCGATGCGTGGCCTCGCTATCGAATTCGAAAGCAAGATCGGCCGCATCGTGGAAGCCGTCACGGTGGCGGCGCGCGAAATGCAAGGCATGTCATCGTCGATGAGCAACAGCAGCGCACAGGCCGCGCGGCAGATCGCCGCAGCCGCCGCCGCATCAACCCAGGCTTCGATAAACGTCGAAACGGTGGCCTCGTCCGCCGAGCAACTGAGCGCCTCGATCGGCGCGATCGCGCATCAGGCAATGTGTTCGGCCGAAGTTACGGGCAAGGCAGCCGAGGAAGCCCGCCGCACCAATACTGTGGTCGCGGGTCTCGCGAGCGGAACCCAGAAGATCGGCGAAGTCGTTACCCTGATCCAGAACATCGCCAGCCAGACCAATCTGTTGGCGCTCAATGCCACGATTGAAGCGGCGCGTGCCGGCGAGCATGGCAAGGGTTTTGCGGTGGTCGCCAGCGAGGTCAAAGCGCTCGCGAACCAGACCGCGAAAGCAACCGAAGAAATTTCGACGCAAATTCACTGCATCCAGAGCGCGACCAGCGAAGCCGTCGGCGCCATCCAGGCCATCGGCGGCACCATCGGCGAAATCAACGAAATCTCCAGCGCGATTGCGTCGGCCGTCGATCAGCAAGGTGCGGCGACCCGTGAAATCTCGGGCAATGCGCGGCAGGCCACCAGCGGCACCCGCACGCTCGACGAAAACATTGCGGGCGTGACGCGAGCCTCCAGCGAGATCGGCAGCTCGGCTTCGAAGCTGCTGGACGCCGCTACCGGGCTGTCCTCGCAATCCGAGCGGTTGAAGTCGGAAATGGATCGCTTCCTGAACTCGGTGAAGGCTGCGTAAAGTCCAGGCTGTCATCCCCCGCAAAGCGGGTGATCGAGTATTCCAGAGCGCTCGTCATGAAATCGAGAAGCTACTCGTACTGGATGTCCCCTTAGCGGGGTATGACGGCAGGGCGTAGCCGCGCGGCATAAAGCCAAGCTCAAATCTTCTGGTTATATTCGCCGACTTCCGAATGAGTCCGCAGCACCGAATCCATCGCTTCGAACAGGTCGCGCATGCGTTGTTCGGATACCGGGCTTTCAACCACCACCACCAGCTCGGGCTTGTTGGAGGACGCTCGCACCAGACCCCAGCTCCCGTCCTCGACCGTGACGCGGACGCCGTTGACGGTGACAAGGTCGCGGATCGGTTGCCCCGCGACATTCTCGCCCTTCTTCTGCGCCGTCTCGAAATGCTTCACCACGGCATCGACGATGGCGTATTTGGCTTCGTCCGCGCAATGCGGCGACATAGTCGGCGACGACCAGGTCTTCGGCAACGCGTTCTTCAGGTCCGCCATCGACTTGCCGGACGCGCGATCCATCATCTCGCAAATCGCAATCGCCGAGATC
Source organism: Pseudomonadota bacterium (assembly GCA_018971625.1). Classification (GTDB taxonomy): domain Bacteria; phylum Pseudomonadota; class Alphaproteobacteria; order Rhizobiales; family Xanthobacteraceae; genus Bradyrhizobium. The sequence continues at coordinate 7,515 of JAGXAJ010000066.1, read as the reverse complement.
AGGCCGTCGTCATAGCCGCGCCCGAACGGCTTGTTGAAGAAGAAATGGCCGGACTTCTCGAAACCGGCCAGCGCGCCCAGTTCGTTGGTGCGGCGCTTCATGTAGGAATGGCCGGTTTTCCAGTAGCTGACCTTGACGCCCTGCTTTTGCAGCACCGGATCGGTGACGAACAGCCCGGTCGATTTCACGTCGACCACGAAATGGGCATCCTTGTGGATCGCCGACATATCACGCGCCAGCATCACGCCGACCTTGTCGGCGAAGATCTCCTCGCCGGTATTGTCGACCACGCCGCAACGGTCGCCGTCGCCGTCGAACCCCAGTCCTAGATCGGCCTTGTGCTGGAGCACCGCGTCGCGGATCGCGTGCAGCATTTTCATGTCTTCGGGGTTCGGATTGTATTTCGGGAAAGTATGATCAAGTTCGGCGTCGAGCGGCACCACTTCGCAGCCGATCGCCTCCATCACCTTTGGCGCGAACGCGCCCGCGGTGCCGTTGCCGCAAGCGACCACAACCTTGAGCTTGCGCTTCAGCTTGGGGTGCCTCGTCAGATCCGCGACATAGCGGTCAGGAAAATTCTCGTGAAACTGATAGGAGCCGCCGACCTTGTTCTTGAAATCGGCATTGAGCACGATCTCCTTCAGCCGGTTCATCTCGTCGGGACCGAAGGTCAGCGGACGGTTGGCGCCCATCTTGACGCCGGTCCAGCCATTGTCGTTGTGCGAAGCCGTCACCATCGCGACGCAGGGCACATCGAGTTCGAACTGCGCGAAATAAGCCATCGGGGTCATGCAGAGGCCGATGTCGTGCACCTTGCAGCCGGAAGCTAATAGCCCCGAAATCAGCGCATATTTGATCGAGGCCGAATAGCCGCGGAAATCATGCCCGGTGACCACTTCCTGTTTAATGCCGAGTTCCCCGATCAACGCGCCGAGCCCCATGCCCAGCGCCTGGATGCCCATCAGGTTGATTTCCTTGCCGAACAGCCAGCGGGCGTCGTATTCGCGAAATCCGGTCGCCTTCACCATCGGTTCGGATTCATAGGCATAGGTATTCGGAACCAGCATGGGTTTCGGCTTCGGGAACATGCAAATGGCCTCGTGGTGAAATGCGAAAAGATGCCTTCGAAAGCTTGCCGCAGCCATAGCGAATGCGATGGCGGGGCGGAAGGCAGGATCGGCGTTTTGTGAGGATTAATTGCGGCCGACCGGCAGCCGAGGGCAGCCTATTGTTCCAGCACCATCATGCCGTTGGCGTATTCGAAGCGCCTGAGTCTGGACAGAAATGAAAGGCCGAGCAGATTCTCCGACAGCGCCTCATCGGGCAGCACCATGGCGTCGACATCGCGCACCGTCAGGCCTCCGATATCAATCATCGCGATCCGGGTCCGCGCCGCCTTGATGGTACCGTTGGCAGTGATAACCGTGGCGTTGTAGTCGCCGGGCGACGGACGCAGGCCGAACCGCGCTGCTGAACTCTCGTTCAGCGCGACCACGGAGGCACCGGTATCGACCATGAAGTTAATGCGCTGGCCGTCGATGTGGCCTTCAGTCGCAAAGTGGCCACGAGCGTCATGCGGAATGTTGAGCGTGCGGCCCGACGCGGACGCCACGGGCGCAACCATCGCGACAGCCGCTGATTGATGCGATACGGAGTTGGCGAGCGCGGGTGTCATCTTGTCGGCCATCTGGGCCATGAAAGAGCCCGAGCCGATCATCACGGCGGCAAAGATCATGACGTTACGCACGACGCTACACCCGATACGCTACACTCGATCCAGACAGACGATAACACCACGTCCGCCGCCAAACCGCGACTAACGTTCAAGGCTGGGATTGTTGTTTCCGCGAATAGGATGAGAGAAGTGTTAACGAAGCGGATCATACGCGGGCGCGAGCACAGTACTTACGTGCCGCGCGGCTTGACCCGGCGGGTCGGCATCGCGCCCGCGGGATCCTCCGGCCAGGGATGCCTCGGATAACGCCCGCGCAGATCGGAGCGCACGGCCGCGTAGCTGCCGCGCCAGAAGCCCGGCAGGTCGCGCGTCACCTGCACCGGACGATGCGCCGGTGACAACAATTCCAGCACTAGCGGTATCCTGCCTTTCGCGATCGAAGGATGGGTCTTGAGCCCGAATAGCTCCTGCAAGCGGACGGCGATCGTCGGCCCCTGCTCGGCTTCGTAGTCGATCGCGAGTTGGGTGCCGGTCGGCGCCTCGAAATGCGTCGGCGCTTCCCGCTCCAATCGCTGGCGCAAATCCCAGGGCAGCAGCGTCAACAGCGCGTCCGATAGGTCGCCAGCGGAAAAATCCTTCAACGACATCTTGTCGTGCAGCGCGGGCGTAAGCCAATTCTCGCGCTGCTCGGCGAGGGCGCGATCGGAAACGTCGGGCCAGGCCGACGAATCACCCTCGGCCTTGCGCAGGAACATCACGCGGTCGCGCCATTGCTTCGCGGTCTTCGACCACGGCAACCGTTCGATGCCGGCGGCGATCAGTCCATCCGCCAGCACTCGCGCGGTTTCAATCGACGGGGTCAACGCCAGCGGGGCTTCCGACAACGTGATGGCGTGCAGCCTGCGCCGACGCCGCGCCCGTAAAGCCATGGCGTTGCGGTCCAACGTGATTTCGTCGGCGGTTTTGATCTCGTCGGCAAAACGCAATTCGATATCGGCCTGTGAAATCGGTGCGGCCAGCAGGATGCGCCCCTGCGCTGCGTTGCCCGTGAGTTCGCCGACCGCGATATAGGGTGCGCGCGCCAGCGAAGAGGTTTGATCGACCGCCGCGCCCCGCCCGTTGGCGAGCAGAAAACTGCCATTGCCGCGATTGCGCGCGACGCGATCGGGAAAGGCCAAGGCCAACATCATGCCGGTGCTTAATTCCCCTCCGCGAGTGCTTAATTCCCCTCCCCCTTGCGGGGAGGGGTTAGGGGTGGGGGTAGCCACAACGGAAGCACCGCTTGGAGACCCCCACCCCCGACCCCTCCCCGCAAGGGGGAGGGGAGAAGGAGCCGCGGTTGCGGAATTTGCGCGTCCGATGTTTTGCTCACTCGAAGCCACCTGCTCCGCCCAGCGGCGGGCCAGGCTGCGGGCGCTGGTGGCGCGCTGCGAACGGTCACGGCGGAATTGATCGAGCCGATGCTCGAGATCGACGCTGTCGCCGCCGAGGCCGCGCTCGGTCAGAATAGCGGCGATGTCGGCGGCTTCCTCGCCGGCACCGAGCCGGTGCGAATCCACGATCATGCGCGCCAGCCGCGGCGGCAGCGCCAGCGCGCGCAGGCTGTTGCCCTCCGCCGTAATCCGACCATCGCCGTCAAGCGCGCCGAGTTCGCGCAGCAAGCTGCACGCCTCCTTCAGCGCGGGCGCAGGCGGCGGATCGAGAAAGGCCAGAGTAGAGGGATCGCTGACGCCCCATTGCGCGAGATCGAGCATCAGCGACGACAGATCGGCGCTGAGGATTTCAGGCGGCGTATAGGCCACGAGCGAAGCGGTCTGCGGCTCGTCCCACAGCCGGTAGCACACGCCCGGCTCGGTACGTCCGGCGCGGCCGCGCCGTTGATCTACCGCGGCACGCGAGGCCCGCACCGTTTCCAGCCGTGTCAGGCCGATATCCGGCTCATAGCGCGGCACCCGCGCCATGCCGGAATCGACCACGATGCGAACGCCCTCGATGGTCAGCGAGGTTTCGGCAATCGACGTCGCCAGAACGACCTTGCGTTGGCCCTTCGGCGCCGGCGCGATCGCGCGGTCCTGCACGGCGGCATCGAGTGCGCCGAACAGTGGCACGATTTCGACAGACGCATCGTGAACCCGCTCGGCAACGAAATTCTGGGTGCGGCGGATTTCGGCCGCGCCCGGCAGAAACGCGAGCAAGGAGCCGGGATCGGCGCGCAGTGCGGTTGCGATCGCGTCCGCCATCTGCCGCTCCAGCGGCGCGTCGGCCTTGCGGCCGAGATAGTGCGTCTCGACCGGAAAGGCGCGGCCTTCGCTGGCGATGACCGGCGCGTCGCCGAGCAATTTTGCCACCCGCGCACCATCCAGCGTGGCCGACATCACAAGGATGCGCAGATCCTCGCGCAAACCGGTTTGCGCGTCGCGCGCCAGCGCCAGGCCGATATCGGCGTCGAGCGAGCGTTCATGAAATTCGTCGAACAGCACGGCTGCGACATCTGACAATTCAGGATCATCGAGAATCTGTCGCGAGAAAATCCCTTCGGTGACGACCTCGATTCGAGTTGCGCGCGATATTTTCGAGCCAAAGCGGACGCGGTAGCCGACAGTCTGGCCGACCGGCTCGCCGAGCGTCTTCGCCATCCGCTCGGCGCTGGCGCGGGCCGCGATCCGGCGCGGCTCCAGCATAATGACCTTCTTGTCTTTCAGCCACGGTGCATCGAGCAGCGCCAGCGGCACCCGCGTGGTCTTGCCCGCGCCGGGAGGCGCCACCAGCACTGCGGCATTGGCGTCCGCCAGCGTGCGCGCGATGTCGCCGAGTACCGCATCGATGGGAAGAGGCGTATCAAAACTGCGAGGCAAAAGTTTATCCGTCGAATCTATTGCTCCCTCGCCCCGCTCTTGCGGGGAGAGGGTTGGGGTGAGGGGCGGCTTCCTGCAAATATAACCACTGCGGCAAATTCATTGCCTTGCCCCTCACCCAGCGCTTCGCGCCGAGCTCTCCCCGCCAAGCGGGGCGAGGTAGTTAGCATCAACCCCGCACCGGCACGCGGCCAACGCTTTCGTAGACAAAGCCGAGCGCAACCATGTCTTCGGGGCGGTAGACGTTGCGCAGGTCGATGATCACGGGCTGCGCCATCTCGCGCTTGATGCGATCGAGGTCGAGCGCGCGGAACTGTACCCACTCGGTCACGATCACCAGTGCGTCGGCGCCGCTGGCGCAGACATAGGGATCGTCGCAATATTCAATGTCGGGCAATTCGCGCCTGGCCTGTTCCATGCCGACCGGATCGTGCGCGCGCACTTTCGCGCCCATGTCGAGCAGGCCGGTCACCAGCGGGATCGACGGCGCCTCGCGCATGTCGTCGGTGTCGGGCTTGAAGGTGAGGCCAAGCACGGCAACGGTCTTGCCGCGCAGGCTGCTGCCGATGGCACCGGAAACCTTGCGCGCCATCGCGCGCTTGCGGTTGTCGTTGACCGCCAGCACCGCCTCGACGATCCGCAGAGGCACGTCGTGATCGAGCGCGGTCTTGACCAGCGCGCGGGTGTCTTTCGGAAAGCAGGAGCCGCCGAAGCCCGGTCCTGCATGCAGGAACTTGGTGCCGATGCGATTGTCGAGCCCGATGCCGCGCGCGACATGCTGGACGTCGGCCCCGACCTTTTCCGCCAGATCCGCGATCTCGTTGATGAAGGTGATCTTGGTGGCGAGGAAAGCGTTGGCGGCATATTTGATCAATTCTGCGGTACGCCGCGCCGTGAACATCAGGGGCGCCTGGTTCAGCGACAACGGCCGATAGATATCGCCGATCACCTTGCGCGCGCGCTCGTCCGAGGTACCGGCCACGATGCGGTCGGGAAACTTGAAGTCGCGGATCGCGGCACCCTCGCGCAGAAACTCCGGATTGGAGGCGATCTCGACATCGGCCGCCGGACTGGTTTCGCGGATCAGCCGCTCGACCTCGTCGCCGGTGCCGACCGGAACGGTGGATTTGGTGATCACCACCGTGAAGCCGGAAAGCGCCGGCGCGATCTCGCGGGCGGCCGCGTAGACGTAAGAGAGATCGGCATGCCCGTCGCCACGCCGCGACGGGGTACCGACCGCGATGAAGACCGCATCGGCCTCGGCCACCGGGGCAGCCAGGTCAGTTGCGAAATCGAGTCGTCCGGCCTTGACGTTGGAGGCAACCAGCGCGTCAAGGCCCGGTTCGAAAATCGGGATTTCGCCGCGCCGAAGCGCCGCAATCTTTTCGGCGTCCTTGTCCACGCAGGTGACATGATGGCCGAAATCCGAAAAACAGGCGCCGGAAACCAGCCCCACATAGCCCGTGCCAATCATGGCAATCCGCATAAGACAACCTGCCCGTAATGGTTAATGACGGTCCCGATTTTTGGGGCGGTCTTAGAGCATTTTGAGCGAATCAGGAACGGGCTGGTTCCAGAAAAACGGCATGACGTTTGTATGAATAAAGGAGAATGAAACCGATCCGGCCGATGATGCGGCCCGATCGCGCCGAAAAAGGACACCGATGGCAGCAAACGGCACATCCGCCGCGACAGATCGTCCGGCCCGCTCGGCCGGCGAGCGCGTCGATTGGGTCGACTATGCCAAGGGCATCTGCATCGTGATGGTAGTCATGATGCATTCGGTGCTGGGTGTCGAACTTGCGGCCGGCCAAACCGGTTTCATGCATCTGGTCGTGATGTTCGCAAAGCCGTTCCGGATGCCGGACTTCTTTCTGATCTCGGGACTGTTCGTATCGATCGTGATCGACCGCGACTGGCGCATTTATCTCGACCGCAAGGTGGTGCACTTCGCCTATTTCTACGTGTTATGGGTCACCATCCAGTTCGGCTTCAAGGCGTGGTCCTTTGCCGCTGAGACCAGTTGGGTCCATGTCGGCTACCTCTATCTTGAATCCTTCATCGAGCCGTTCGGCACGCTGTGGTTCATCTATCTGCTGCCGATCTTCTTCGTGCTTATCAAGGCGACGCGGCGGATGCCCGCGCCTGCGATCTGGGGCGGCGCAGCGCTGCTGGAGATGGCGCATGTCGCCACCGGCTGGACCGTGATCGACGAATTCTGCGCGCGCTTCGTCTATATCTATTCCGGCTATCTGTTCGCCCAATATGTGTTCGCCTTGTCCGACCGGGCGCGGGCGTATCCTGCTCTCGCGCTTGCGGGGCTCGCGCTTTGGGCGCTGGTCAACGGCAGCCTGGTCAGATTCGGCGTCAGCGAATGGCCGCTGGTGTCGCTCCTGCTCGGGCTCTCAGGCGCCTGCGCCATCATCACGATCGGCACGCTACTGGCGCGCATGCAATGGCTGAGCTTCCTGCGCTTCTGCGGCGAGCATTCCATCGTGATCTACCTTGCCTTCTTCCTGCCGATGGCGACGACGCGGACCCTGTTGCTGCACACTTCGCTTGCCCACGATGTCGGTTGGGTGTCGCTGATCGTCACCATCGTCGGCGTGATCGGATCGCTTTTGATCTGGTGCGTGGCGCTCGCAACCGGCGCCAATTTCCTGTTCGAGCGCCCGGCCGCATTCTGGATCGCGCCGAAAAAGCCCCGCGCCACGCTGCAGGCGGCAGAGTAGAGCCTCCCAATCACCGACGTCATCGCCGGCTTGACCGGGCGATCCAGTATTGCAGAGCGCCAGTGATGAACACGAGCGCTCTGAATACTGGATCACCCGCTTTCTGTTTAGTCCGGGGACATCGCGGACACCTGTTCGGACACATCACTGACAGGTTGGCCATTGGTCAAGTCAATTGATGCGACTTGCCAGCTGGCGAAGAAGATTCCGTAGTGGCCGTCACGATCCAACGGCCTGATTGCAAGTCGTTCGC
>JAGXAJ010000065.1 GCA_018971625.1 Pseudomonadota bacterium | reverse complement strand
GCGCTTCATCTTCGCGCTCGGCATGCGCCAGGTCGGCGAAACCACTGCGCTGGCGCTGGCGCGCGGTTACGGCTCCTGGCAGGCGTTCCACGACGCCTGTCTCGCGGCCGCAAAAGACGACGAAGAGACCATCGCGGAGATGGACGCGCTCGACCAGATCGGCGACACCGTGATCGCCAGCATCAAGGCCTATTTCGGCGAGAGCCACAATCGCGGCATCGTCGAGCGGCTGACGCGCGAAGTCACCATCCTGGATGCCGAAAAGCCCAAGAGCAATTCGGCGGTCGCCGGCAAGACTGTGGTGTTCACCGGCTCGCTGGAGAAAATGACGCGCGACGAAGCCAAGGCAACCGCCGAGCGGCTGGGCGCCAAGGCCGCGGGCTCGGTGTCGAAGAAGACGGATTATGTCGTCGCCGGCCCCGGTGCGGGTTCGAAGCTCGCGGAAGCCAAGAAGCACAATGTCACGGTGCTGACCGAAGACGAGTGGCTGAAGCTGATCGGGGAGTGAGCCGCGCCCGGTCATTTCGGCGGAGCCACCGGCCCGCGCGAAGACGCAAAGAGAGAGATCAGGGATCAGTCGCCTCGCGGGTTTACAACCAACGGCGCCGTGGCCTGGTCGAGCCAGGCCCTGGTCGGATCGTCGAGCTGCGGGCGAACCTCACGGCGCACACGGGCGTGGTAGTCGTTGAGCCAGGCGAGTTCGCCGCGATCCAGCATGTTGACGTCGATCAGGCGCCGGTCGATCGGCGCCAGCGTCAGCGTCTCGAATGCATTCATCGGCTTTTCGGCGCCTGCGATCTCGGTCTCGACCACCAGTTCGAGGTTTTCGATGCGAATGCCATAGGCGTCGGTCTTGTAGTAGCCGGGCTCGTTGGACAGGATCATCCCTCGCCGCAGCGCGGTGGTGCCGAGCTTTGAAATCCGCGCCGGGCCTTCATGCACTGACAGATAGCTGCCGACGCCGTGGCCGGTGCCGTGCTCGAAATCGATTCCGGCCTGCCACAGGAATTGCCGCGCCAGCGAGTCGAGCTGCGCGCCGTTGGCACCGTCGGGAAACACCGCGCGCGCGATCGCGATATGGCCGCGCAGCACGCGGGTGAAACGGTCGCGCATTTCCGCCGATGGTTCGCCGATCGCGACGGTGCGGGTGACGTCGGTGGTGCCGTCGAGGTATTGCGCGCCGGAATCGATCAGCAGCAGATCGCCCGGCGCGATCCGCCGGTTGGTCTTGCGGGTGACGCGGTAATGCACGATGGCGCCGTTCGGCCCGGTGCCGGCGATGGTCGGAAACGAAACGTCCTTGAGCACACCGGTGTCGCGCCGGAACGTTTCCAGCGCCTCGACGGCGTCGATCTCGGTCAGATGGCCCGCGGGCGCCTCGCGGTCGATCCAGGCAAGAAATCGCGCCAGCGCCACCGCGTCGCGGCGGTGCGCATGGCGGGTGCCCTCGATCTCGACCGGGTTCTTGCAGGCCTTGAGCAGCGCCACGGGATCGCTGCCGCGCACCACCTTGCCGCCAGCGCTTTCGATCAGGCGGCTTAGTGCCTCGGCGGCAGTGGCGCTGTCGAGTGCGACCTGTGCGCCGCGCTGCGCCAGCCCGGTAAGTTCGCCCGTCAGCGCGTCCGGCTCGGCGACATTGGCGGATTGCTCGAGATGGTCGCGCGCGCTGTTGGAGAGCTTGCGATGATCGATGAACACGGTCGGCCGACCTTCCTTCGGCACCAGAGCGTAGGACAGCGGCAACGGCGTATGCGAGACGTCGGCGCCGCGGATGTTGAAGGCCCAGGCCACGGCATGGGAATCCGACAGCACCAGCGCGTCGACGCCGAGCCGATCGATTTCGCTGCGGATGCGCTTAAGCTTTTCGCTCTCGCCTTCGCCGGAAAATTGCGTGCCGTGAATGGCAACCGGGCCGAGCGGCGGCTGCGGGCGTTCGTTCCATATGGAATCGACCGGGTTGGTATCGACCGCGACCAATTCCGCTTTGGCCTTGGCGCAGGCGGTGGCCAGCCTTTCGGCTGCCACTGAGGTGTGCAGCCATGGATCAAATCCGAGGCGATCTCCGGCCACAAGATGCGCCGTCAGCCAGCTTTCGGGGGAGGGATCGATCAGCGGCTCGACCTTCCAGGCCTCGGCATCGACTTGCTTGGTCGCCTGCAGCGTGTAGCGGCCATCGACGAACACGGCGGCTTCATGCGTTAGCACGACGGCAAGCCCCGCCGATCCGGTAAAGCCGGTGAGCCACGCCAGCCGCTCTTCCGACGGCGCCACATATTCGTTCTGCTGCTGGTCGGCTCGGGGAATCACGAATCCCGTCAGCTTCCGCCGCGTCAATTCCTCGCGAAACGCGGAAAGTCGCGCCGTCAGCGCAACGCCGCTTTCCGGCTCTTCGAACGTCTGGAAGTGGGCTTCGAACATGGGATGACCAAACTGGACGGGAGCTGAAATGACGGGAATAAGTCTACAATGCGGCAACGGTTGCTGCAATTTGGCATGGCTTGTGCGTCAATCTTTTGGGCCTGCGTCAGACAGGCGAAAACGATTTTGTACGGCAAGTCGTTTGCTCACGATATCGGAGGACGTCCGGGAGTGTTCAATTCGACGAGGGGATACACCATGCCGGTTTTTTCGTTTGAGAAGATTTCGCCGCCGTCCTCGCACGGACCGGTTGTCGAGGCGAGCGTGGTCACGAAGCAACCGGGCGTCATTGTCCAAATGCTGGTCCGGCTTGTCGAGGCGCGCGCCAGGCGTGCATCGCGCGACGACAAGGCTGGCTCCGAGCGGAAGCCGTATTGATTGCTGGCTTTACTCATTCCAGTTCAGGCGCCTCCACCAGCGCCGCGCCAACGACGCGCGTGCCTTCGAGTTCGCGGACAATGCGCTGATCCGGCCGCACGATGCCGAGATCGAATTCCTGCTCTGCCGTCACCAGAACCATCCGCTCGCCGATGACGACCAGCACTGTGACGTCGTGGGTCTCGCCCGCGGTGGCCCATTGCTGGATCTGGCTGCGATAAGGCTCCTTGCGCCAGGCATCCGGAAAACCGGGATCACACCTTATTTCGATGCCGTCTTCGGACGTCGTCAGCACAAGGCTCGACTTGCTCGGCTTCCAGTGCGGGCCAAGCCGGTCGTCGACCAGCCAAAGACAGCCATAGTCGCGGCATTCGGCCGGCCGCTCGGCGTAGATCAGGCAGCCCTGGCCGGACCGGCAGTGCGTGCACCGCGAACCGGCAGGCTTCGCCAGCGTCTCGATCGCCATCACCTTGCAGCACAGCGTGCATTCGCCGCAGCTCTTTGAAGAGGCGATGTTCATCCCGCATTCCGGAGCAGAAGGCTGCTCCAGCCATCGATCCTGATGTGCCGCAGTGGCACCAGACCTCGCGCGCGATAGGCGGCGATCACGCCGGCGGTCTGCGACGTCAAGAGGCCGGACAGGATCACCAGTGCCGACGGCGCCAGATGCCGCGCCATCGGGCCCGCCAGTTGCCGCAACGGATTGGCGAGGACGTTTGCCAGTACGAGGTCGAACGGGCTGCGCGCTGCAAACTGCGGCGCCGCGAAACCGGTGGCGCGGATCACCTGCACGAGGTCGGCGGTCTGGTTGAGGCGCACGTTGTCGCGCGCAACGCGCACCGAGGCGGCATCGATGTCGCTCGCCAGCACGGCGCGGCGCAGCGCTTTCGCAGCCGCAATCGCCAGCACGCCGGTGCCGGTGCCGAGATCGAGCACGCGGCGGGGATACCAGGCCTTCAGCACCTGATCGAGCAGCAACAGGCAGCCACGGGTGGTGCCGTGATGGCCGGTGCCGAACGCCAGCGCGGCCTCGATCTCGATGCCCAATTTGTTCGGCGGCACCCGCGCGCGATCGTGCTGGCCGTGCACTGTGAACCTGCCGGCGGGGACGGGCACGAGGTCCGCAAGCGCAGCCTTGACCCAATCCATGGCCTCGACGGTATCGAAGATGATGGATTGCGCGACGTTGTCGCCCGCGGCGAGGCCGACCAGTTCACGGATCGCGGTCTGATCCGGTGCATCGGCAAAATGCACCGTGATGTCCCAGACGCCGTCCGGCCGCTCGAACGCGGCGATCGCGGCCTCGCCCTCGACAAAACTCTCGGTCAGGAGATCGACGACGTTTTTCGCAGTCGGTTCGCCACCGATGGCGAAACTGGCGCGATGGGTGGCGGGGGTGATCGTGGAAGACATTCTGGATCCGGGGGGGGAGAAGCGTGTTTGCTTCAATAATGCAAAGGACAGGCGTTCTCAACTCAATGGATATCCCGCAGGGTCAAGGACTTGGGCGGTTCGAATCCACCCGCCGTGCACCGATCAACCACAGCGATACTTGCGGAACATACCGTGCTTCTCCACCAGGCTCGGCCGAGCGCTCCAATGGCCAAGCCAAGGCGCCCGGACAGTAACGCAGTCCCGCAGCCTGTCCGCCAACCTGAAATCCAGGCTGGCCCTTCAGCAAGCAACTACCTTCTCGCGGCGCGATGCACCCGAGGCTTGCGAATACCGCCCTCGAAAGGAGGGCGCAGGGAAGACCGGATGCGCGCTGCACCCGCGGTCTCGTGTGCAAAATGCGCGAACAAACGCACACGAGCATACAGGTTCAGCGGAGGCGATCCGGCCTTCCCTGCGCAATGATTTTAACGGTTTCCTTCGGGCTCTCCTCGGTGACCGGCTTTCTTGTCACCGTCATCGGCGTGATGCGAAGCATCATCGCCAATTTAGCGTCAGCGTCGGGACGCCAGGACCACACGACTTCGCCGTACGGGCAATATCATTCGTCTCGTGACACCGCCGCGCTCATCGCCTCCCGCACCCAACGTCCGTGACGATCGCGATACGTCCCCTTGCGGATGCGGGATAGTGGCAATAGCGACTGATTTGCGGTCCGTGAAAAGAGGAATGTTTTCAGCCGGCAGTCTGGACTATCCGAATCAGTTTGAGAGGATTTGAGAATTTCGATTTTGGCGCAGACGCCTTATCGATCGGAAACGCGAACCGCGTCTACCTCAACGGCGTCCGATGCCGCGCACAAGTATTGAAAGGTCCGCTGGCAGCTGAGCTTTCGCAATCGCGGGCGGGAACCAAATTATCCTGGGTTAACCACCAAATCACCAGGCTACTAAACCATTTGGAACGATCATCGATTGCGCCGGTTGAGGGGGCATGAGCAACCCCTTGAGCCAGAGGTCGAAAGTGAATTTAAACTGCTCTCGACGTGCTGAAGACCCGGCTGTTGTATTGGTCGTCGAAGACGAATTCCTGATACGGCTCGCCATTGCAGAAGAACTCCGGATCGCCGGCTACAGGGTTGTCGAATGTCGCAGCGCCGATGAAGCGCTCGACCTCCTACATAGCGGTCTTTCAGTCGACGTGATCTTTACCGACGTCCGTATGCCGGGAGTATTCGACGGACTGGATCTTGCGCGTTCGGTCCGGGATGAATTTCCCGCAATGCACGTATTCGTGACATCGACCCAGCAGCCCGGCGTGGAAATTTGCGCGCCTTTCATTCCGAAACCGTACGATACTTCAAGAGTCATCCAATTGATCGGAAATCACCTCGGAACGTCGAATACGTCGATTCGTTGAAGGAGGTCCGTCAACTCGCAGCTTTCGGAGAAGCAGATGACGAAGAAGACCCGAGCGTCTGGAAGCACAATCCTGCTCGCCGAAGAGGACGTGCTGTTACGCGCGCCGCTGGCGCAGTATCTCCGCGAGTGTGGACACAGGGTGGTGGAAGCAACGACCGCATTCGAAGCCAAGCTGGCATTGAGCAAAATTGATCTCAATGTCTCAACAGTCGTGACCAGCGTGCAACTGGCCGGCGACGGGTTTGGAATCTCGACCTGGGTCCGGCGGCATCGGCCTGATGTAAACGTCAAAATTACGGGAACGCTACGCCGGGCTGTAGAGGTGATCGTCGATCTTTGCGGCGGTGGTGCACCTCATCTCGACCCACAGCTTTTGCTGCGACGTATGCAGCAGATGCTTGCCACCCGGAAATCGCCGCCCAGCGTTGCGTAAGCACGAGAAGCCGGCAGCGTTTCGCGCTGGATTGCAGTGCGTGACCGACCTTTCACCGGTCGCTGCCGCGCGTGATCATGCGCTTTATGCCCCTTGCACATTCGATCAGTTTGCGGGTGATCGGCGCTACCTTGCCCGCCTGCCATTCCATGCGCCCGCAAGACCGACAGCGCATGATCTTGACGCCGTCAGCGGTCTCCCTGATCTCGTCCAGCCGGCCCAGGCAATGAGAGCAGCGCGCATGCATCATGGTCAACCGCGCAGGCCTTTGGCCGTTCCTCGGTCGACGCCGCCCAGGCCCAGGCCCAGGCCCAGGCCCAGGCCTAGGCGCATGCGCTTGCGATCTTCATGCCTGGGCCGGGTACTCGCGGCTCGCCGCGTCCGCTTTACCCTCTCCGCCGCGTGTACGTACTGGAGGACCGAGCGATCTCTCCCGCCAGCCTCATTTTCGCCCCAATAAAGTAAGCGATTTTGGCGTCGATTTGCCAATTGATTTGCGCCCATCATGTCATTGATTGACGGCATCGGCTATTTGGCGTCGGCTCTTGTCCTGCTTACCTTCTGCATGAGCACGATGTTGAGCCTGCGCGCGGTCGCGATAGGCAGCAATATCGCGTTCATCAGCTATGGAATCGGCGCCGGACTGTACCCGGTATTTATTTTGCACATCATCCTGCTTCCGTTGAACGTCGTATTGTTCTTGCGCATGGTAAAATTGCTTCGCAAAGCGAAGCTTGCTGCCGCCACGGATCTCTCTCCAACCTGGCTGCAGCCATTCATGCAGCCGAAGCATTTCGAGGCGGGAGAAACGATTTTCGAGAAGGGACAGCATGCTGACCTGCTCTATATGATCGTGTCGGGTGAAATCAGGCTGCCGGAAATTGATCAGCGGCTTTCCGTTGGCGAGTTGTTCGGAGAGATCGGGTTGTTCTCTCTGGAGCGGCGGCGTACGCAGACGGCGATGGCGGAAACCGATGTGGATTTGCTGTGGATCAGCGATGGAGCGCTGAAGAAGCTGTGCGAGCGCAATCCGGGCCTGTCGTTATACTTCCTGCGGCTGACGGCAACCCGGATGACGCAAAATGCCGCAAGGTTGGCGCTCGTCCCGGCCACTTAGCGTGACGATGCGGCTAGTGCTTGGCGAGCTTGGCAAGGGATGCTGCATGAGTAGAGAGATTACTTGGGTAAGAAAGCCGATAGAGCCGACAAAGACCTACCGATGTCCATGTTGCCACTTCAAGACACTGTTCGGTCGAGGGCAAGACGAAATCTGTGAAGTCTGTTTTTGGCAAGATGACGGCCAAGATGAGCAGAACGCAGATGCTGTAGTGGGTGGCCCTAACAAGGAACTGAGCCTTACGGAAGCTCGATCCAATTTTCGACAGTTAGGGGCAATCAATGAACGATGGACGGGGAATGTACGGCCACCGTCGCCAGATGAGATTTAGGCCCACGAAACCGAGACACTATCGCATTTTCGAATTTCACTGCTCACTGACTTTTAGTCTGCTCAATGAGGCTGACTATCTCTCGCTCCGATAGTTTTCTTAGATCAGCAAATGCCGCCGCCGTAGCATCCTTGTTTCCTTTGCCCTCGCCACTGAGCCGATAACCAGCTCCTTGCTTGGCTAACATGAAGTAGAATGGCGCGGCCGGGTTATCTGGAGCAGTTATGAATACAAGGGAATGGTGGTCGTTGCAGCCATAGACCAGCCAGTTAGTTTTCCCGTAAGATTTGCGTATTGGTCCAATGTTGCAATGGAGTTGGGGCTGAGCCCCGAACTGACGAACGTGGCCCCCAAAAGCCATAAGCTCAAGCCAACTCGTTTTGCTCTCACCGTTCCCCTCCCTTGCGAAGCTCACCCACAGCTCCACAAATTTTCAAACCGAGATACCGCCGGATTTTCGGTAGTGTCTCAGTTTGAAATTCTGCGGAACAGCAAGTGCGCTCCGGTCAAGAGAATCGCAGCAGCCGCGACATATTCCAGCCAAGCCTCAAAATAGATGGCGTCTTCCGCCGCTTCCCCATCGAAGTGAAAGATTGAAACGATAATGTTTGTGTGGGGCATTTCGAAATGGTGCCACCCGACAACGAGGTAGGCGGTCCACATAAGCATGCCGAGGATCAATGCTTCCAAGCCAATTGCGACGGACCACTTGTTCAACCGCCCCCTCCGGTTGCGAAGCTCGCCTAACCTTTTGGTCTCAGCTCGGGTTTCCCAAGACAAAGTAGCCGATGGCAAAGGCTGGCCCGGCTACGATCAGAATGGCAGCCGACATGACGATCCAGCCCTTCAGAACCCCGATCCAGCCGGCTATTTTCCAGAGCTCTTGAGGCCCCGGTTGGCCGTAGGCCCAGAGCGACCACGCGCCGGCCAAGAGTATGTAGATGAAAAGATCGTCTGCGGATGCGCCGATATAGCCACCATATAACGGCACTACGATTGTGATAATGACCCGGCCAACCATTTGCAGCACATAGGACGCCGAGCTTTGGGCCCCCGAATCTGGTGAAGTTTCCAACTGAGAAGCTACCGGATTTTCCACAGCCTTAGTGCTCTCTTTTCCCCAGTTTAAATCAGGTATATTCACAGCAAATACGCCGTTTTTCCACAGAGTTTTCCACAGTATATCCAGAGAGCGACCAAGCGCCCGTGCACTGCCTTTCAGAGGCATTATCGCCCAGCTTCCCACAGGTTACCAGCACCTGAAATGGAACCCGCAGGAGAGTTTAACGGTAGTCCGGACGCCTTACCCCGAGGCTTTCCTGGGAGAGAGGGGGGCGGCTCACGCCTCGATTTCATGGTGCTTCATCGGAACAGCGCGCGATGATCGCCCAGGATCACGCGGGCGGCGTTGTGGCCGGGGGCGCCGGTGACGCCGCCGCCGGGATGGGCGCCGGAGCCGCAATGGTAGAGACCTTTGATGGGGCCGCGGTAGTCGGCATGACCCAGCATCGGCCGCGCCGAGAACAACTGGTTCAAGGTCAGCGCGCCGTGGAAGATGTCGCCGCCGAGCAAGCCGAACTGGCGCTCCAGATCGAGCGGCGACAATATTTGCCGGCCGATCACGCTGTTCGCAAAGCCCGGCGCGTAGGTGTCGACCGTCGCGATCATGAGATCGGCGACCTCGTCGCGATAATCGTCCCATGACTTGCCGTCCGCCAATTGCGGCGCGACGTGCTGGCAGAACAGGCTGGCGACATGCTGGCCGGCAGGCGCGAGCGTATCGTCCAGCGTCGAGGGAATCAGCAGCTCCACGACCGGCTGGCGACTCCAGCCGTGATCGCGCGCGTCCTGCCAGGCGCGGTCCATATAGCCGAGGCCCGGCGCGAGGATGATGCCAGCCGTGAGGTGATCGCCCGGGTCGGGGAGAGCGATGAACGAGGGCAGGGCGTCCAGCGCGACGTTCATCCGGAAGGTGCCGGAGCCGTTGCGCCAGTTGTTGATGCGCGCGAGGAACGCGGGCGCCAGCGCACCGGCCGGCAGCAGCCGGGTATAGAGCAGTTTCGGGTTGACGCTGGAGGCGATGTACTTCGCGCGGATGGTCTCGCCATCGTCGAGGATCACGCCCACGGCGCGGTCGCGCTCGACGATCACCTCGCGCACGCCAGCCTCCAGCCGGATCTCGGCGCCATGGCCTCGCGTTGCGTGCGCCATCGCCTGCGCGATCGCGCCCATGCCGCCGATGGCGTGGCCCCAGACGCCTTTCTTGCCGTTCACCTCGCCGAATGCATGGTGCAGCATCACGTAGGCCGAGCCGGCCGCGTAAGGGCTGGCGTAATTGCCGACGATGGCGTCGAAGCCGTAGAGCGCCTTGACCAGATCGCTTTCGAACCGCTCGTCCAACATCTCGCCGGCCGAACGGGTGAACAGATCGAGCAGGCTGCGTTGTTGTTCGAGCGTCAGCCGGCGCAGGATATTGGCGGTACCGAGCGCGTTGACCGCTTCGCGCACCGAGCCGATCCCGAAACCCTCGGCCAGGTTTGGCGGCGGCCGCAGCACCAGTTGCCGCAGCACGTCGGCGATCTCTTCCAGCTCGCGTGCAAAACCGTCGAACCGGCCGGCGTCGCGCGCGCTGAGTTTTGCGACCGATTGATGCGTGCGGCCCTCGCCGGTCAGCAGGTAGCTGCCGTCGGGCGCGGGCAGGAAGTTCTGTGCCCGGCGCTCGACGATGCGCAAGCCCTGATCGGCCAGTTTGAGGTCGGCGACGACTTTTGGATTGAGCAGGCTGACGGTGTAGGCTGCGACCGAATTGCGGAAGCCGGGATGGAATTCCTCGGTAACGGCCGCACCGCCGGCCACCTTGCGGCGGTCGACCACGATCACACGCAGCCCGGCCATCGCGAGGTACGCGGCGCAGGTGAGGCCGTTATGGCCGGCGCCGATGATGAGGACGTCGGTTTCCGTCATGCGTGGTTCACATCCGGATTGTCATCTTGATGCTTTCAATGTTTTCTATCGAAGACCTCGAACGGCGCACAGCGATAAGTGACCGCGCCCGCAGCCAGCCCCGCATTGCCCGGCATGGCGCGATGTGAGCCATTGCCATTCCCAGGCGCCTCTCGCCGGAAATCCCGCCGGGCTCGTGCCCGAGTTTTCATGACTTCACCTGATGCGTCCGCCGCGTCGCGCGGGGTACCGTCCGCGGGGAAAAGGCTACCCCCCTCAAAGCTAAACCGTTCGGCCTCCCCTTGATCGAGGATGGAACTTGCTGTCAACTCCGGGATGCTTGGGCGACAAACGATATCCGGGGATTAAAGGAGAGAAATATGATCCGAAAAGTATTTATAGCTGCATTGCTTGCGACCTTCGCCGTCGGTTCGGCAATGGCGCAAGAAAGCTGTGAGAGCAAGGCGGTCGGCAAGGACGGCAAACCGCTCGCCGGCGCTGCGAAGACGTCGTTCATGAAGAAGTGCATGGCCAATGACTGCGCTGCCAAGGCGAAGAGCTCGGACGGCAAGCCGCTGTCCGGCGCGGCCAAGAAGAGCTTCATGACCAAGTGCGAAAAGGGCGGCTGAGTTCGCTCAGGGTTTGTAGCCGAAAGATCAGGAGCCCGATCCAGTTCGCCTGGATCAGGCTCTTTTCGTGCGGGGCCGATCGATTTAACGATGCCGTTTAGCAGGCTGTTGAAGAAGTCTCTGACGGGATGGAATTGGACGTGATTCTCTCGATGATTGAATCGGGAGGTCGGGATGCGAGGATCGGACGAGCGGTCTGAGTCGCTGTTCAGCTACGTGGACCTTGAAGCGCGGGTTCGCCGGGATCATCATCCCCTACGGGTGATCCGGGAGATTGTGAACGCTGCGCTGGATGATCTATCGAAGGCATTTGCGGGGCTTTACACGGACTTTGCCGGCCCTCAGATTGCACCTGAGAGGCTGCTTCGGGCGATGTTGCTGCAGGCTTTCTACGGCATCCGTTCGGAACGACAATTGATGGAGCGGCTGGAGTTCGATCTGTTATTCCGCTGGTTTGTCGGTCTGGGCGTAGACGATCAGGTTTGGGATCACTCGACCTTCTCCAAGAATCGCAACCGGCTGTTAGAAGGTGAGATCGCTGTTAAGTTCCGTTCGGCCATAATGGCTCAGCCGAAAGTGAAGCGACTATTGTCGAGCGATCACTTCTCGGTGGACGGCACGTTGATCGAGGCTTGGGCTTCGATCAAGAGCTTCCGCAGAAAAGGATGGAGGCGACAACGACAGTGAGGGTCCGGGACGCAACGCTGAGCGTAGCTTCCACAAGGAGGAGCGTTCAAATGAGACACACCAAAGCACGACCGACCCTGAGGCTCGGCTGTACAAGAAAGGCGACGGGCAGCCGGCCAAGCTCTGCTACATGGGGGCATGCTCTGATGGAGAACCACCATGGCTTGGCGGTCGGCGGCATTGTCAGCCGGGCCACCGGGACTGCCGAACGAGCGACGGCGCTGGCGTTGATTGATAGTTGCCATCGCAAAGGTCGGCGGATCACGCTCGGCGCGGACAAGGCCTATGACGTTGCGCAGTTCGTGCACGACTTGAGAGAACGATCAGTGACGCCGCATATCGCGATCGACGGACACCTCAGCAAGACCGGCACCCCGCGCAAGACGGCGGTCGACGCCCGCACCATCCGCCACACCGGCTACGAGGTCAGCCAACGCTGCCGCAAGCGGATTGACGAGGTGTTCGGGTGGATCAAGAGTTCCGCCGGTCTGGCCAGGGTAAAGTTGCGGGGACGCGAACGCGTAGACTCCGTCTTTACGGTGGCGCTTGCGGCCTACAATCTGATGCGCCTGCCCAAGCTGCTGGCGGTGCAGCTATGAGCGTACGGGGCAAATGGCGTGTCGTGGAAACGCCCGACTACGACATGGCGGGGTCGGGTTCTTACATTCTATTCACAAACGAAGGCGGCGAGTTCGCCCTGGACTGCCTCACGGGGGCAATACATGGCCGTTGCGAAGGCGATGCCTTCGAATTCCGTTGGGAAGGAAACAACGAAATGGAGCCAGCCAGCGGTGATGGCTGGGCCGAATTGCAGGAGGATGGCTCACTCGAAGGTGAAATCTGCCTCGTCAACGGCGACGACATCCCATTCATCGCTCGTCGTTCCGGAACTTCTTCAACAGCCTGCTAGAGCGTTTTCGAGCGAAGCATGCCCTCGGACCTGGTCCGTGGGTGGGTCCGGTTCGCGTGAAGAAAACGCGTCAAAACAAGAATCTAGAGCCCCGTTCCGATTCCATCGGAACGGAAACGGATTCTAGTCGAAGAACCCGCGGGGCTGGTAGTAAGGCTGCGGTTGCGATGGTGGCGCTGCGTATCCGCGGTTGTCGTAATATTGCGGCTGGGGAGAGCTTTGCGCGTCGTACAGGCGCCGGCTGCTGCGCGGCGCCGGATAGCGCGCCCCGTCCGAACTGCCGTCAGCCGGATAGATATAGCCGTCATCGGGCCGCTGTGCCGGCGGTGCGTATTGAGGTGCGTATTGACCTGCATATTGTCCCGGCGGCAGCGGTTGCGGCGTCAGCACGACCGGATTGCCGACAGCGTCATATTGCGGAGCCGGTTCGCGGCGAGCCATTTCGGCATTGGCGCGCATGCGTGGATTGCGCGCCAGCGCGATCTGCGACGAGCCGGTCAGCGTCACGGTGGTGTTGAGTACACCTTCCTTTTCCACCAGTGCATAAAGCGTCGTGGCATTGGCGCGCGACAGCCGCACGCAGCCGTGCGACACTGGCGTGCCGAGCCACTTTTCGGACTCGGTGCCGTGGATCGCGTGACCGATCTTGGTAAAGAAAATCGAATGCGGCATCGGCGCGTCATCGAATTCCTTGGAGAAGTGGTCCGCCTCCATGCGGAACGTGCGGAAGGTGCCGTTCGGCGTCTCATGCGAAGGATTGCCGGTGGATACCGGCCAGTGATAGCGTTCGACGCCATTGACAGCGACGGTCATCATTTGCGCGTTCTTGTCGACGGTGATTTCGACCTTGGCCTGCGCGGCGCCGGTGGCGAACATCATCAGACCTGCGAGAGCAACTAGGAAGGAACGCATTTTACTTTGGCCTCCGCGCCTACTGCATCGCGCCGCCGTTTTCGCCCCGATGCAATATGCGTCGAATTAGGCTTTGGTTCCAGTGGCTGTCATTGAATGGTTAACGTGTAGCCGGGCGCAAACAAGGCGAAGGCGGGGCTTAATCGGGTTAATTTTTCGCGAGCGCCGTGCGGGGCTCGGTCGTGATGCCGTGATGGCGGCGCAACCTTTTGGCCTGATTGGCGTTATCTATATGTGCGCCCACTGGTGGCGCCACTTCGAACGGGGAATTCAGATGAATATGATCAGTAGCAAGACCGCGAACAGCGGGGCTGCGACGTTGACGCCATCAGCGGGGCTTTCCTTGCATCTCTACCTCACGGCCGCTGCCGTCGCGCTCGCTTTGCTCGCGGCGATCCCTCATTCCAGCCATGCGCAAGGCATTATTGGCGGTGCGGAGGAAGGCTCGCGTGAAGGCAACCGCGCCGCAGGTCCGGTTGGCGCCGTCGTGGGCGGCGCAGTCGGCGCCGGCGTTGGCGGCGCGGTAGGCGCCGTGGACGGCGTGCTCGGACTGCCACGGCATCATCGCTGGCGGCATGGTTGCCGCGGCTTCTACGACCGCCACGATCGATTCCACTGCTATCGGTAGGTCTAAGCATCGTCATGCCGGGTTCGGCGTTTCGCGCCGGCCCGGAGCGATGCTCGGCCTCAATTCTTCAGCCGATAACCGGTCTTGAAGATCCACCACACTATGATCATGCAGCCGACCAGGAACGAGACGGTCATGCCGACGCTGAGACCGACGCTGACGTCGGCGATTTCGTAAAAACTCCAGCGGAAACCTGAGATCAGATAGACCACCGGGTTGAGCAACGTGATGGTGCGCCAACCCGACGGCAGCATGTTGACCGAATAGAAGCTGCCGCCGAGGAAGGTCAGCGGCGTTACCACCAGCATCGGAATCATCTGCAGCTTCTCGAAGCCGTCGGCCCAGATCCCGATGATGAAGCCGAACAGGCTGAAAGTCACTGCCGTCAGCACCAGGAAGGTCAGCATCCACAGTGGATGGTGGATGTGCAGCGGCACGAACAGACCCGCCGTGGCCAGGATGATCAGGCCAAGGATGATGGACTTGGTCGCGGCCGCCCCGACATAGCCGAGCACGATCTCGAAATAAGAGATTGGCGCGGAGAGAATTTCGTAGATGGTGCCGACGAATTTGGGGAAGTAGATGCCAAATGAGGCATTGGCGATGCTTTGGGTCAGCACCGACAGCATCACGAGGCCGGGGACGATGAAGGTGCCGTAGCTGACGCCCTCGACCTGGGTGATGCGCGAGCCGATCGCGGCGCCGAACACCACGAAATACAGCGAGGTCGATACGACAGGTGAGACGATGCTTTGCAGCAGCGTGCGCCAGGTTCTCGCCATTTCGAACCGATAGATCGCGCGGATCGCCCGAAAGTTCATGGCGCCCGCACCAGGCTGACGAAGATGTCTTCCAGGGAAGACTGGTTGGTATCGAGGTCGTAGAAACGGATGCCCGCATTTCGGAGATCGCCGAGCAGACTGGTGATGCCGGTGAGTTCGCCCTTGGTATCGTAATTATAGGTCAACTCGTTGCCGTCCCCGGACAGTTCGAGGTTGTAGGCCGCGAGTTTTGGCGGGACCGCATCGATCCGGCCCTGCAAGTGCAGTTTGAGCTGTTTCTTGCCGAGCTTCTGCATCAGCCTGGCTTTTTCTTCGACCAGGATGATCTCGCCCTTGTTGATGACGCCAATCCGGTCGGCCATCTCTTCGGCTTCCTCGATGTAATGCGTGGTCAGGATGATGGTGACGCCGGAGGTCTGCAGCCCCCGCACCACTTCCCACATGCCCTTGCGCAATTCGACGTCAACGCCCGCGGTCGGCTCGTCGAGGAACAGGATCTGTGGCTCGTGCGACAGCGCCTTTGCGATCATTACCCGGCGTTTCATGCCACCCGACAGCGTGACGATCTTGGAATCCTTCTTGTCCCACAGCGACAGGTCCTTGAGCACTTTCTCGATATACGCAGGATTTTTCGGCTTGCCGAACAGGCCGCGGCTGAAGCTGACCGTCGCCCATACCGTCTCGAATGCGTCGGTGTGCAGTTCCTGCGGCACCAGGCCGATCAGCGAGCGCGCGGCGCGATAGGACTCGACGATGTCGTGGCCGCCGACTGAAACCTTGCCCTGGCTCGGGTTGGCGATGCCGCAGATGATGCTGATCAACGTGGTTTTGCCGGCGCCGTTCGGCCCGAGCAGCGCGAAGATCTCGCCCCGGCTGATTTCCAGGTTGATGCCCTTCAGCGCTGTGAAGCCGGAGTTATACGTCTTCGACAGGTTTGCGACGGAAATGACGGGAGACATTGCGAGCTTGATGATTGGCGTTGCCGGGCCGGGAAGAATGAAATCAAGACGAAATTTCGACGGATCGGCACGAAAGAAGAGGAGCGGACCGGACAGATAGGGCCGGAGGGCCGATTGCGCAATCGCCTGAAACAAAAATTACGCAACCCGCTACCGATCTGGCGTGGCATATTTCGTCGCGCGGGGCCGGCCGAACGACCAAGCCGGGTGCCATGATGCCATGCCGCCGCGCTTTCGCGTCGGGCGAGGAAAGGTCGATCAGGCGAAAAGATCGATCGGCCTTTTCTTACTGGCCGCCATTCATCGAAAATAGTCGACGATGACGTGCAGGTCGGACGGAGAAACGGGCGCTCCGTTCAGGTTTGCGTCGATTACCCGCCGGCATATGTCGACAGTGACATGATCACCGAGATCGTTCGCGGCTTCGAGAACGATCCAGGCGGCATCGAGCGGTATGTCCGAGCTGGGCTGATCGGCGGTTACGCCGTGCGTGACGGCGCCAAATGCGATTGCATTCATGGCTAACGCTTTCCCTGCCAATTTCGGGACTGTCATTCAGGAAGCCGCACGCACGGCGTGCCGCTCGACGTGTTTGTCGATATTCTTGCGCGACTGGTAGAACTCCAGAACGCTGCGGGATGTCTCGATATTGAGGCGCCCGAATTCGCGTTCCAGATCACTCAATTCCTTTGCGGTGATGCGGTGATCCTTGGCGCCGAGGAACAGTAACGCCATTGTCGTTGCCCAGCAGAAGTCAAGGGCCTTGGTGAGAATCAGCAACGTCTCCCTTTTCCTGTCGAGCAGCGCGCGTTCGATCACGTCGGCGGGCAGGGAGCATAGCAGCGACAGCCCAATCGTGACTTCCTCGAGCTTGTGCGCCTGTGCGTAGCCGGAGATGCTGTTCTCGTTGAGATTGCCTTGTCGGTGTTGCGTCGCCACTACTCGCTTGGCGACGAAATAGCTGCGTGACACCGGGCCGAACTTGGATTGCAGTGCGCCCGCGACATCGGACACAGCCGAGCGAATATGTTCGACCATGTCGGGCCGTTCTTCCAACAGCCGCCGCTTGACGTCGTCCGATGCCTTGGCGATCAACTGCTGGAAAATGTGCCGCGGGATGTCCCTACGCAGGCCGAGGTGTTCAGCGAGGATGGAATCGCCCTCGGCGCGCTGGATCAGGTGCAGGAAACCGAACTCGGAGAAATGCGCGCCATTGTTGGTCGCGACCGAATTGACGACTTCCTGATTGCCACGCGTCACCAGCACGTCGGTGACCATCTCATCGAGAGTCTTCCGTTTCGAAATCGCGAGCAAATGCGACTGACTCTTGATACAGACGTTGGCAACCAGCGCATAAGGCTCCAGCCGCTCGGACTCCTGAAGGATGGGGGCAGCGACCTCGATCGAATCGTCAAACGCCAGTTTGTGGATGATGTTGACGGGAGCGCCGTTGAAGCGGGCCAAACGCCTCGCCAGCTGCGCGCGCGCCGTTACTTCGATCTCATCCGCGAGCCGACCGATGACCTCGCCGAAAGTCCATATCTCGTCGTCGCTGTAGCATCCCGTCACCATCAGGTCGGTGGTGTGCCACAACGCCCGCGCACGGCTTTCTGGCGTACCTCGCGAGACTGCCTCGTCGAGATCCCTGAGAAACGATTTTACCTCACCCATTTTAGTCAGTCCTGCCTGGCGAACTGGCGCGCGTGCAAACGACATTTGGAGCGAACGATACAGGGCAGGCGCGAGTTTTCAGTCTAGGAATTCGTTAAAATGCGACAGGATTTATTAGTTTTCGCCGCCACGCGCTCTACGCCCGCTGCACGAAACTGTCGACCACCTTCTTCTCACCGGCCTTTTCAAAGGCGATGGTAAGCTTGTTGCCGTCGATCTTGACCACGTTGCCGTAACCGAATTTCTGATGAAATACCCGGTCGTGCAGCGAGAATTCCGAAACGGTGCCGGTCGATTTCGCGATCAACTCGCCTTCGATGACCATCGGGCCGCGCTTGTTGCGGGCAAAACCCCCCGTCTCGCCACGAGACGAAAATGGCGATTGATCCTCGTTGAAGCCGCCGCGCGCCTGCCCCTGTCGTTTTTCCTGCCGGCCGTCGCCTTGGCCTTCCCGGCCGCGGGCGCGATTGGCCTGCGCCCGCTGCCAGCCCGGCGTGGCGTAGCTGGAGCCGAAGGATTCCACATTGTCAAAACGCGAAGGGCCGTAGCCGCCGGCGCCCCCCCAGCCCGCGCCGCCCTTGGATTCCGTGATCTCGACATTGTGTGCGGGCAATTCGTCGAGAAAACGCGAGGGGATCGTGGTCGACCAGGTGCCGTGGATGCGCCGGTTGGTCGCAAAATAGAGCTTCGCGCGGCGACGCGCGCGGGTCAGTCCGACATGAGCCAGCCGCCGCTCTTCCTCAAGCCCGGCGCGGCCCTGTTCGTCGAGCGTACGCTGGCTTGGAAACAGGCCTTCCTCCCAGCCGGGCAGGAACACGTTGTCGAATTCCAGTCCCTTGGCCGAATGCAGGGTCATCAGAGACACCGCATCGTCCTCCGCGCCGCCGTCGCGATCCATCACCAGCGAGATGTGCTCGAGAAAACCTTGCAGGTTCTCGAACTCCTCCATCGAGCGTACCAGTTCTTTCAAATTGTCGAGCCGGCCCGCGGCGTCGGCGGAGCGGTCCTTTTGCCACATGTCGGTGTAGCCGCTCTCGTCGAGTACAATTTCGGCAAGCTCGGTGTGTGAAGTGACCTCGCGCTGCGCGCGCCAGCGATCGAAACTGGCGATCAGTTGGCGCAGCGCGCCTCGCGCCTTCGGTTTCAACTCGTCGGTCTCGACTACGGCTCGCGCGGCCTCGAACAACGGAATGCGGCGCTTGCGGGCGTGGTCGTGCAGCATCTGCACGGTGGCATCGCCGAGCCCGCGCTTCGGCACATTGACGATGCGCTCGAAGGCGAGATCATCGGCCGGTGAGTTGATGGTGCGCAGATAGGCCAGCGCGTCGCGGATTTCCGCGCGTTCGTAGAACCTGGGACCGCCTATCACGCGATAGGGCAAGCCGAGCGTGACAAAGCGATCTTCGAACTCGCGCATCTGAAACGAGGCGCGCACCAGGATCGCGACGTCGTTGAGATGATTGCCGGCGCGCTGCAACTCCTCGATCTCCTCGCCAATGGCGCGAGCCTCCTCCTCGGAATCCCAGGAGCCGGTGACCGTGACCTTTTCGCCGTCGACATCCTCGGTGCGTAGCGTCTTGCCGAGCCGGCTCTCGTTATGCGCGATCAGATGCGAGGCGGCGGCGAGGATGTGGCCGGTGGAACGGTAATTGCGTTCCAGCCGGATCACGTTGGCACCGGGAAAATCGTGCTCGAAGCGTAGGATGTTGTCGACCTCGGCGCCGCGCCAGCCATAGATCGACTGGTCGTCATCGCCGACGCAGCAAATGTTTTTGGGCGCGGCGGGCGACGGAGTGACGTTTCTTCCTTCGTCATTCCGGGGCGCCCCGTGAGGGGCGAGCCCGGAATCCATAACCCCTGTCTCGCTGTTCTCATCAGCGCTGGGGGTATGGATTCCGGACAGCCGCTGCGCGGCTTCCGGAATGACGGGAGAGGGGACCGCGCCCGGAATGATCGCCGACAATGGTGTGGCCGATTTGACCGGCGCCTGCGACAGCAGTCGCAGCCAGAGATATTGTGCGACATTGGTGTCCTGATATTCATCGACCAGGATGAACCTGAACCGGTGCTGGTACTGCCGGAGTACATCGGCATGCTCGCGAAACAGCCGGATGTTTTCCAGGAGCAGATCGCCGAAATCAGCGGCGTTGAGGATCTTCAGCCGTTCCTGGTAGCTGGCGTAGAGCTTGCCGCCGCGGCCGTTGCCGAACACCGCCGCTTCGCCCGTGGGCACCTGCGACGGCGTCAGGCCACGGTTCTTCCAGCCGTCGATCAGGCCGGCCAGCATGCGCGCCGGCCAACGTTTATCATCGATGTTCTCGGCTGCCAGAAGCTGTTTGAGCAGCCGGACCTGGTCGTCGACATCGAGCACGGTGAAATTGGATTTGAGCTGCACCAGTTCGGCATGGGTGCGCAGGATGCGGCCACCGATCGAATGAAATGTGCCGAGCCACGGCATGCCTTCCACTGCCTGGCCAAGCATCTGGCCAAGCCGCAGCTTCATCTCGCGCGCGGCCTTGTTGGTGAAGGTGACCGACAGGATCTCGCCGGGGCGGGCGCGACCCTGGCTCAGGATGTGGGCGATCCGGCAGGTCAGCACGCGGGTCTTGCCGGTGCCTGCGCCCGCCAGCACCAGGACCGGGCCATCCAGCGTTTCCACCGCCTCGCGCTGCTCGGGATTTAGCCCGGCAAGATATTGCGGAGTTGCGGCCGCACGTGCACGCGCGGCGATGCCGCCAGCCGCGGGCTGGTGATCGGGGACCTCGCGAGGGGTCAGTTTGTTCGGCTCGGTCATGCGAATCGTCTTATCCCCACGATGGCACCGCGGGGCCGTGAAGGGGAGCCTTCATAGTAGGAATGTAAGGACATATAGGCGTCCGCGTGATTTTTTGACAGGAGATATACCGGCGCTGTTTTCGGCTCGAGTCCACAATTTTGTTCCGGTCAAACCCGCCCTTTTTTGCGCGCGACAGCCCTTGCATGATGCGGAACTTTCACTCCCAGGCCGGATTAGTTCTGCAGCCGAGGGGCGATGATACAGATCGCACCGAGATTCGAAACGGAATGTGGAAAGGTTCTGCCATGCTGAGCTGGGTCGTTACGTTTTTGATTATCGCGTTGATCGCAGGCATTTTGGGCTTCGGCGGCCTTGCCGGCGCTTCGATCGAAATCGCCAAGATCATCTTTTTCATTGCGGTCGTGTTGTTCCTGGTCTCGGCCATTGTTGGCCTTGCGCGTGGACGTACCCGCATCTAGGGATAATCACTTTTGGCGCATGATCTAATTCGGAAAACCGGTATCCACTTTTCCGGATCATGCGCTACTTCTTCGAAGACATCGCGATCTTTCGGCCGATGCCCTCGGGTCGGGTGAGAGCCGCGTGTGAGCGTGCAACCGCGTCGATTCGGCTGCCGATATCGGCCGGAAAGGGCGCGGTTTTTCGTGCGCTCATGTCGACATGGACGGTCATGTTTTCCGACGTAGCTGACAGCCAGCCCTCGGTAGCGTGACGCAATTCCTCGAAGGTGTGCAGGCGCTTTTCGTCGGCGGCAACCAGCAGGATAGCGACCTGCACGGGATCGCCGAGATGAATCTCGCGCAAGTAGCGTACATGGCATTCCGCAGTGAAGGTCGAGTGGTGACGCGCCTTCAGGTATCCGGGGCCGATTCCGAGCCGGAGCCATAGTTCATCGATAGCGCGGTCGAACATTACATTGTAATAGGCCATGTTGAGATGGCCATTATAGTCGATCCATTGCGGCTCGATCTGCATCACCGACGACAGGAACGGCGCGGGCACGTCATCGGCGAATGTCATCATACCCTTGTTTGCTCGATTGGCGGTTCTTGACCGCCTATATATCCTTTGCCACGGTCAAATGCGCGGAGGATCTCGCCTTGGCCTCATCGACAGCTCACAATTTGAAGCGTCCGGAGCCTCATGCGCTGGCGAGCGCGCTGGAAGCGCTCGCCGCGCGATTCGGCAACCGGCTGGTCACCTCGCAGGCCGTGCGCGATCAGCACGCGCACACCACGACCTGGCTGGCGCCGCAGCCGCCCGACGCGGTAGTGATGGCGCAGGCGACATCGGATATTCAGGATGTGGTGCGGATTTGCGCCAAACACCGCGTGCCGGTGATCGCGTTCGGCACCGGCACCTCGCTCGAAGGGCAGATCAACGCGCCGGCTGGCGGCGTCTGCATCGATCTGCGCGACATGAACAAGGTGCTGGAAGTCCATGCCGACGACCTCGACTGCGTGATCGAGCCCGGCGTCACCCGCAAAGCGCTGAACGAGTACCTGCGCGACCAGGGGGTGTTCTTTCCGATCGATCCCGGTGCCGACGCCTCGCTCGGCGGCATGGCGTCGACGCGGGCATCCGGCACCAACGCCGTGCGCTACGGCACGATGCGCGACAACGTATTGGCGCTCAAGGTGGTGCGCGGCGACGGCGGGATCATCACTACCGGCACGCGGGCGAAGAAATCCTCCACGGGTTATGACTTGACGCATCTCTTTGTCGGCGCCGAAGGCACGCTCGGCATCATCTGCGAGCTTACCATCAAGCTGCGCGGCATTCCCGAGACCATCGCGGCGGCTGCGTGTTCATTCGACAGCGTGAGGGACGCGTGCCAGGCCACGATTCTCGCGATCCAGACCGGCATTCCCGTCGCCCGGATTGAACTGCTCAATGCCGAACAGGTGCGCGCCTGCAATTCCTATTCAAAGTTGTCGCTGCCGGAGACGCCGCTGTTGCTGCTTGAATTCCATGGCAGCGAGAGCGAGGTTGCCGGGCAATCGAAGAATTTCGGCGAGATCGCCCGGGACTGCGGTGGCGGCGATTTCACCTGGACCACGCGACCCGAGGACCGCAGCAGGCTATGGCAGGCGCGTCACGATGCCTATTGGGCGGTGAAGGCGTTGCGTGCGGGAGCGGGCGTGGTCGCGACCGACGTCTGCGTGCCGATTTCACGGCTCGCCGATTGTGTCACCGAGACGGATGAGGATTTGAAGCGCCTGAAGCTGCAGGCTCCGATCGTCGGTCATGTCGGCGACGGCAATTTCCACTGTTCGCTGTTGTGCGATGTCGATAATCCCGAGGAAATGGCGCGTGCCGAGGGTTTCATGCATCGGCTGGTCGAACGTGCGCAGGCGATGGACGGCACGTGCACCGGCGAGCATGGCATCGGGCAGGGCAAGCGGAAATACCTCGAGGCCGAGATCGGGCCCGAGGCTATCGAGGCGATGCGGGCGGTGAAGCAGGCGCTCGATCCGCAGAATATCTTCAATCCCGGAAAGATAATGCCGGCGGCGTAAGCCAGGCCGGCTTCATTTCTTCAGGGTGAGGGGGACGGTCAACCTGGATTGATTGCCGGTTGTCGGATCGGTCACGATCGTGGTCAGCGTGGCCTTTCCGGTCCCGGTCAGTGCAAACTGGGAATCCGCGATCCGAAACGTGTTGTTGGTGGTGATGAATGTCCTTGCACTTTGTAGGCCTTCGGAAGCGTCGGTGACTGTGACATTGGCCCGGAAGCCGCTGACCTTGGTGATCGAGACCGTAACGGGCTGTTTCCTGTCGTCGGTGCCGGTCCAGGTGCCCTGCCATTTGGTCGGATCGACCTTGGCGAATTTCGAGCCGGGCGCGATCAGGCTTTGCGGGGCCGCCGCATATGCCGACTGCAGGATGCTCATGATGTCTGCCATTTGAACCCTCCATTTGCCTTGGGAAACAGTGAGCGCGGCCAGCAAATCCTGACAGAACAAAATTAATCATTGATTAACCACGGCAAGCGCGGCGGCCTGAAGGAGCAGGCTGCGGCCGGCTGAAGCACTTCGGTCAAGCCGATGCGATTCCCATCGCCGTTGCAAATCGCCGATGGCGCCCGTCCATGCCGGGTTCAGCGTGGCGTTTCGCCCGCCGCCCTTGCCGCGCTCCCGACAATATCGGTGATCAGTTTGCGCCGGGCGCGCAGCCGCTCGGCGGGTTGCAGAACGTTCGGTCAAGCCCGTGCCGGCGCGCTGAGGCGCGTAGGTTTCAGCACGGCACCCATTGAGGCACCATGACCGAGCATGTTCAAGCCGCTACGACCGATCCGCTGTTCAACCCGCTGTCGCCCGATTTCATTCGCGATCCCTATCCGCATTACGAGCGGCTGCGCAGCACGGACCCGGTGCATCTCAACGTGCATGGCGCGTTCGTAACAAGCCGGCACGCCGAGACGGGCCTGGTGCTGCGCGACAAGCGTTTCGGCAAGGACTATGTCGAGCGGCAGATCAGGCGCTACGGGACCAAGATCATGGAAGAGCCGGTGTTCCGCAGCATGAGCCACTGGATGCTGCAGCAGGATCCGCCTGACCATACAAGGTTGCGCAGCCTGGTGGTGAAAGCCTTCACGGCGCGCCGGGTCGAGGACATGCGCCCGCGCATCCAGGAGGTCGTCGACCAGACTCTCGCTGCCATCATCGGGCAGGGGCACATGGACCTGATCGAGGATTTTGCGTTCCGCCTGCCGGTGACGATCATCTGCGACATGCTCGGTATTCCCGAGGATCACCGCGAGGTGTTCCACAAAAGCTCCCGCTACGGCGGGCGCCTGCTCGATCCGGTGCCGCTGACGCTGGACGAGATCAAGCAGGCTAATGCCGGGACCATGATGGCGCAGATGTATTTCCAGCAGCTGTTCGAATTGCGCCGGAGAACCCCCGGTGACGATCTGATCACGCAGCTGTTACAGGCCGAGGAAGCCGGCAGTAAACTCACCAACGAGGAACTGACGGCCAATATCACCCTCTTGTTCGGCGCCGGGCATGAAACCACGGTAAATTTGATCGGCAACGGCCTGCTGGCGCTGCACCGCCATCCCGATCAGCTCGCGCTGCTGAAGTCCGACCCGTCGCTGATCACCAATGCGATCGAGGAATTCCTGCGTTACGATTCCTCGGTGCAGATGACCGGGCGGGTAACGCTGGAGGATATTGAGGATCTCGGCGGCAAGCGGATCCCGAAGGGCGAAAGCGTGCTGTGCCTCCTGGGTTCGGCCAATCGCGATCCGGCGGTGTATCCCGACCGCCCGGATCGTCTCGATATCACCCGTCCCAACGTGCGGCCGCTGTCCTTTGGCGGCGGCATCCATTTCTGTCTTGGCGCCCAGCTTGCGCGGATCGAGGCGGAAATCGCCATCGCCACGCTCTTGCGCCGATTGCCAGAGCTGAAGCTGGACAACGCCGAAAGCCCGCAATGGCGGCCGACCTTCGTGCTGCGTGGCTTGAAGGAATTGCCCGCAAGCTGGTAACGGCGTGGAACGGTCACGCTGCAGTGCTGTGACTTCGCCACACTTCCTCTCTATACATGGGCTGTTCCGACGTTGATCGGCGCGGCTGGAGGGTGGATGGTCCCGATCAGCGGGGCGCAGGGCCCGGGCGGGTGAATCGCGCGCCGGACAGGGCAGCTCGGCGGAGCATGTAGAGGAGACGCCGTGCAGACGACGCTGCTCGGACTGGCGATTGCCCTGATCATTGCGCTGATCGCCGCACTGGTCGGGCCGTATTTCGTCGACTGGAGTCAATTCCGGCCGCAATTCGAGGCTGAGGCCACCCGGATTGTCGGCGCGCCGGTGCGCGTCGGCGGCAAGCTGGATGCGCGGCTATTGCCGACACCGTCGCTGCAACTGCATTCGGTGGTGGTCGGCGGCGCCAACGATCTTGGCAAGGTTCGCGCCGACAAGCTCGATGTCGAGTTCAGCCTGGGTTCACTGATGCGCGGCGAATGGCGTGCCACCGAATTGACCATCAACGGCGCGGCGCTCGATCTCGGCCTCGATCGACAGGGACGGATCGACTGGCCGGCCTCGAGCGGGACATTCAGCCTCGGTTCGCTGGCGATCGACCATCTGAACCTGACCGGTCGCGTCGCGCTGCATGACGCCGCCAGCCGCAGCACGCTGGAGCTGACCGACATTGCCTTCAGCGGCGACGTGCGTTCGCTGGCCGGCGCGATCCGGGGCGACGGCAGTTTTACTCTCGCAGGCTCCCGTTATCCGTTTCGGATCTCATCCGGCGACAGCACCGACGGCATTGGCACTCGCATCCATCTCAATATCGATCCCGACGCGCGGGCAGTGGCCGCCGATCTTGAAGGTGTGCTCAGCTTCCAGGCGCGCGCGCCGCACTTCGAAGGTGCCCTGACATTGAGTTCACCTGTCGATGCAACGGCGGCTGCCCCGACCCCGTGGCGGGTGTCCGCCAAGGTCAAGGCGGATCCCGCCGGCGCCAGCCTCGACCAGCTTGAGGCGAGCTACGGCACGGAAGAGCGCGCGCTGAAGGGGGTCGGCAGTGCGGAGCTCAATTTCGGGACGCAGCCTTTGCTTCACGCGGTGCTTTCGGCCCGACAGCTCGATGTCGACAGGCTCCTCGCCACCGACAATGACAAGGCCGCCGAGCCGGTTCGGTTGCTGCCCGGCCTGCGCGTATTGATGGCAGCGGTGCCGCAGCCGCCGATCCCGGCGAAAGTCGAATTCAGCTCCGAACAGATTGTGCTGGGCGGAAGGCCCTTGCAGAATATCACCGCCATTTTGCATGGCGATGCCAGTGCCTGGACCGTCGACCGACTGGATTTTCGCGCCCCTGGCGCGACCCAGGTGGTGTTGAGCGGGACCAATTCGCAATCCGCCGTTCCCGGTGCTGTCAAGGCGGCGCTCGAAATCGACTCAAAGGATCCGGATATGCTGCTGAGCTGGTTGCAACATCGCAGCGAGACCGCGTTGCGCAGCCAGCAGCCGCTGCATCTGCGCGGCGATGTCAGCGTTGACGCCGACCGCTTTGCCATCGATGCCATGAAGGCGGAGATCGGCGGCGCCGCTGTCGCGGGGCGGATCGCGGTTGCGAAAAAGTCCGCCGGCGGCGGCACGCGGTTCGAGGCGGACCTGAAAGCCGACCGGCTTGACCTCGATGTCGCCACGACCGTTGCTCACGCGATTGCTGGCCCGCACGACGAGTGGCCTGAAGAGGCAGTACTGTCGCTCGATATCGGTCACGCCGCGGCGGCCGGCCAGGACTTGGGTCCGCTGCTCGCGAAACTGGCTTACGACCCGAAGACGATCTCGATCGACCGGCTGAATGTCGGTCAGCCCGACAATTTCACGCTGGAAGGCGGCGGCAATTTCGATCGCAGCAATTCGACCGGAAAGCTGGCGTTTGATTCCACGGCCGCATCGGTTACTCGGCTGGCTGGGTTTGTCGAGCCATTCGCGCCAGCGGTTGCGGCCCGGCTTGCCGCGGTCGGCAACGCTCCCGGGCCGGCGCACCTGAAGCTGGCGCTCGATCTTGGCAAGTCCAAGGGACGAGCCGATCAAGTTACCGCCGCGTTCGATCTCGATGCGCCCCAACTCAAGGGCAATGCCGTCATCACGATGACGCCGCCCGCCGATGCGTTTCGCAAGCTCGATCTTGATGCACTCGGCCGCAGCGCAGTCGGCATCGAGGCCAAGCTCTCGGCGGAGCAAGGTCGTTCTCTGGTGACGTTGCTCGGGCTGGATCGCGCGGTCGCGGCGGCAGAGGGCCCGATGCAATTCGAGGGCTCGGTCAATGGCGCCTGGCGCGCGCCGTTGCGGCTGAAGGCGAAGATTACGGGAAGCGGACTGGACGCCGAGGCGGAAGGCTCCGCGGAGCCATGGGCGCATGAGGCCAAGGCGAATGTCAATCTCAGGATTCGCAGCGCCGATCTGGCGCCGCTGTTCGGTCTCAAGCCGTCCGACACGATGGCGCAGAATGTCGCGCTGTCGTCGCGCGTTTCGCTTCTCGGCAACAAATTGAACTTCGACGGCCTCGACGGCAGCATTGCCGGCTCGCGGCTGCGCGGACGCGTTGCGTTGGTGCTGGGCGATGAAAAATCCATCGAGGGCGAAGTGGGGCTCGACCAGCTATCGCTGGCGCCGGCATTTGCACTGGCCATCGGCGCCGGCGGAAAGGACCCCGCCGAACCGCTCGGGCCCGGATGGCTCAGCG
>JAGXAJ010000007.1 GCA_018971625.1 Pseudomonadota bacterium | reverse complement strand
GGCGCCCATGCGACTGTTCGATCAGACAAAGCAGGCAGAGACGCCCATGCCGGGACTGCGGTCGGCAGGCGACCAGGAATCCAACGAGCTATCTCCGCCGCAGCCACTATGACAGTGACAATCAATCAGATACAGGAATCCATACTCCCCGCCGTGGTTATGGATTCGGGCTCGCGCAAGTGCGCGCCCCGGAATGACGAAGAGTAGTAAGTTCACACGGAAAGCTGCTAACCCTTTGGCTCCTTCGGCTCCCACTTCTCGACGGGGCCGCCGGCATCGCGCCAGGCCGCAAAGCCGCCCCCCATATGCGCGACCGGCTTCAATCCCATGTCGTGTGCAGTCTTGGCCGCGAGCACCGAACGCTGGCCGCCGGCGCAATGGAAGATGAATTTCTTGTCCTGCTGGAAGATCGGCTTGGCGTAGGGGCTGGCCGGGTCGATCCAGAATTCCAGCATGCCGCGCGTGCAGGAAAACGCGCCGGGAATTTTGCCGTCGCGCTCGATCTCGCGGGGATCGCGGACGTCGACTATCACAACGTCGTCGCTTTGCGCGGCCTTGATGGCGTCAGCCGCGCTGACGGTTTCGATCTCGGCATTGGCTTCGTCGATCAGTGATTTGATGCCTCGGTGGATGGTCTGGGACATGGCACTAACCTCCTGCAAATAACGTTACCGCAAGCAAATCATACCCGGTGTGCGACGCATGGACCTCTCCGCGTTGACCTCTCCATTGGGAGAGTTGAAAGCTACCGCACCAATTCCCGCATCGCGCCTTCGAGACCCTCGATCGTGATCGGGAACATTCGCTGCGAGAACAGCCGGCGGATGATAGTGGTCGATTCCGAATAGTCCCAGTGCCGCTGCGCCACCGGATTCAGCCAGACCGCGTGCGGATAGGTCCGCATGATGCGCTCGAGCCAGACCAACCCGGCTTCCTCGTTGACATGCTCGACCGATCCGCCCGGCACCATGATCTCATAAGGCGACATCGAGGCGTCGCCGACGAACACCACCTTGTAGTCATGCGGATATTTGTGCAGCACATCCCAGGTCGGCGTGCGATCGGTGAAACGCCGCTTGTTCTGCTTCCAGACGCCTTCATAGAGGCAATTGTGGAAGTAGAAATATTCCATGTGCTTGAATTCGGTCTTGGCCGCCGAGAACAGCTCCTCGACCTGCGCAACGTGCGAATCCATCGAGCCGCCAATATCGAAGAACACCAACACCTTGACCGCGTTGCGCCGCTCGGGCCGCATATGCACGTCGAGACAGCCATGATTGGCGCTCTCCCTGATCGTGGTGTCGAGGTCCAGTTCGTCGGGGGCACCGGTGCGGGCGAATTTGCGCAGCCGCCGCAGCGCGATCTTGATGTTGCGAATACCGAGCTCAACATCGCCGTCAAGATCCCTGAACTCGCGACGGTCCCACACTTTTACCGCGCGGTTGTTGCGGCTCTTTTCCTGGCCGATGCGGATCCCTTCGGGATTGTAGCCTTGCGCGCCGAACGGCGAGGTGCCTGCAGTGCCGATCCACTTGTTGCCGCCCTGGTGCCGGCCGTTCTGTTCTTTCAGCCGCTGCCGCAAGGTTTCCATGAGCTTGTCCCAGCCCATCGCCTCGATCTGCCTCTTCTCTTCTTCGGTGAGGTATTTTTCGGCGAGCTTCTTCAGCCATTCGGCGGGAATATCCGCCGTCTCCATCGCGTCGAGCAGGCTTTCCAGCCCCTTGAAAACGGTGCCGAACACGCGATCGAACTTGTCGAGATTGCGCTCGTCCTTTACCAGCGCCGCGCGCGACAGATAATAGAAATTCTCCACCGTCTGCCCGGCGAGGTCGGCGTCGAGCGCCTCCATCAACGTCAAATATTCGCGCAGCGTCACCGGCACCTGGGCGTCGCGCAGCGATGTAAAGAATTGCAGGAACATGGGCTACAGATTGGCCGCCCGACCTTGTACGTCAAGGGGTTGGCCGCGGCAACGAAGCCTAGACCTGCCCGGTTTTTCAACTAGAATTGGCCCACGCGTTTCAGCGGGCAATATTCTCCCCACGGGCTTACTCGATAGCAGGGCTTGTTCAATGGGCATTCTAGCGGCACTCGTGATCGGCGCGATCGCCGGCTGGCTTGCCGGGCTGATCGTGCACGGCGCCGGTTTCGGGCTGGTCGGCAATATCGTGGTCGGCATGATTGGCGCCCTGCTCGCCGGCTGGCTGCTGCCGCGACTTGGCGTCATGCGCGCGGCCGGCACGCTTGGCCAAATCATCGATGCAACGGTCGGGGCGGTGATCATCCTCGTCATTCTCTCGATGGTCAGGCGGGCCTGATCGACAGCTCTACTTTCACGGTACCCCAGCCTGACGGTTATTGCCGTTCAGGCCGCGGCGCGGTCCGCGCTCAAGAACAAACAAAACAAGGCAACGGCTCGATGAAATTTACCGGCACCAAAGACTATGTCGCTACCGACGACCTCAAGATCGCCGTCAACGCCTCGATCGTGCTGGAACGCCCGCTGTTGGTGAAGGGCGAACCCGGCACCGGCAAGACCGTGCTGGCCGAAGAAGTCGCCAAAGCCGTCGGCGCGCCGCTCCTGACCTGGCACATCAAGTCCACCACCAAGGCGCAGCAAGGTCTCTACGAATATGACGCAGTGTCACGCCTGCGCGACAGTCAGCTCGGTGACAGCAGAGTTTCCGACATCTCCAACTACATCAAGCGCGGCAAGTTGTGGGAAGCCTTTACCCACGACACGCGCCCGGTGCTGCTGATCGATGAAATCGACAAGGCCGACATCGAATTCCCCAACGACCTCCTGCTTGAACTCGATCGGATGGAATTCTTCGTTTACGAAACCGGCGAGAACATCAAGGCGACGATGCGCCCGATCGTGATGATCACGTCGAACAACGAAAAGGAGCTGCCGGACGCGTTCCTGCGCCGCTGCTTCTTCCACTACATCAAGTTCCCCGATTTCGACACCATGAACCGGATCGTCGAGGTGCATTTCCCCGGCATCAAGAAGCGCCTGGTCGAAGAGGCATTGCGGATCTTCTTCGAGGTGCGCGAGGTGCCCGGCCTGAAGAAGAAGCCGTCGACCTCGGAGTTGCTCGACTGGCTCAAGCTTCTGCTCAACGAGGACATCACGCCGGAAATGCTGCGGGAGCGCAATCCGCGCAAGCTGATCCCGCCGCTGCACGGCGCGCTCCTGAAGAACGAGCAGGACGTGCATTTGTTCGAACGTCTGGCTTTTCTCAGCCGGCGGGAAGTCTGAAGCAAGGTCCAGGGGGGCTTGCATTCAGCATTTCGCTTTTGAAAGCCGCTCACGGCCAGATTCAGCCTGATCAGTTCAGTGGCCCCAGCGCATCGCGCAGATGCTGGTTCGAGATCTGCATCAAGCCGGCGAACGGGCGACTGAGATCGGCGACCAGGAACAAGGCGCTCGCGACCGACACGGCAAAAACCAGCAGCGCAACCGCGATCATCGGGCCCGGCTCGACGAACAGGCTGAAGCTGGTGAAGATCACAGTCAGCCAGAATATCAGGACCAGCAAAAACGGCGGCTGGATCGGGGTGTCGACGTCGGCGAACATCAACAGACGCGCCCGCGCAATGTCGCCACTCGCCTGCTCGATGCGCGGCTTGAGCAGTCGTTGCGCATCGCTGGCCGGCGACAACGCCTCGATCGCATCGTAAATCTGCCCGGCGGCGGAGCTCGCCGTGAACGCGTGGGCTTGCGGCGCTCCGATCGCCTTCTCGGTCCAAATGCGATCCAGCGCCGCCGGAACCGCCTGCCGCATCAATTGCCGAATGCCTACCGCTTCCGGCCCATACTGCGCGAGCAGTTGATCGGTCAGGATGACATCGGCGGAGAACTGCCGGAAATGCGTATCCTGGATGTCGTAGGAGGACTTGGCGGAGGCAATCATCAGACTGATGGCGACCGCCGACAATGTCGCGAGCAAGCCGACGCCAAGCCGAATGACTTCCTTGTTTTCGGCGCTAAAATGTCGCGGCGGCAAGCACCAACGCAGCACCGCGCCAAGCACCGAACCGCCGACGGTCGACGCCAACGTCACCAGAAAAACCCACCCGGACGTCACACTCGATCCTTTCAGGTTCAGTTGATCGACGCCGTTCGGCCGCGGATCAGGTCCGAGGCCTTGTCCGCGATCATCATAGTCGATGCATTGAGCTTCCAGAGATCGCCGTCTTTTGCTGCCGTGGCCAGGCCTTCGCAATGGTCCGGCGACAGCGGCTCGAGCCGAGCGTGGGCGCCACGCAAGGAGACAGGTTCAGGCCAAGGCATTAGGCACTCCTCTTCTGCCTCATCCTGAGCAGCGCGCCTTGCGCGCGTCTCGAAGGATGAAGCCACGATATGTTGCCCATGGTTCGAGACGCATCGCAAATGTGATGCTCCTCATCATGAGGCCGGGGACCGGCCGCCATCACTTGCTCAGAAAATTCAGCGGCAGGCCAGAGCGCGCCCAGTCCATCGCGACCAGTTCGTTTGGCCGGATTCGCGTCAGCCGGAGACCGGGAATCTCAACCAGCACCACCGAGCCGTCCGGCATCGCAACCGGGCCTTCGGGGAATTCAAGGTCGGTGGCGAGGCGCGAACATCTCCCATCCAATCCTCCCGCTTCGGCGCATTTGACAGCGCTTGCTGTCGGCTTATTCCACCCTGCGAAATCTAGCGACCTTTGGGCCAGAGCTGGAGTTGTTCGGACCCCTCACCAGCGGCGAGAAAGAATTCGCAAAGGCTGGCGCGTTATGGCCGGGTCAAGCCCGGCCATAACCGGCTTTATTTCGCAGCCGGCGTTTCCTTCGCGGTCGCCGGCGTATCTTTCTTCTTC
Organism: Pseudomonadota bacterium; assembly: GCA_018971625.1. Lineage (GTDB taxonomy): Bacteria > Pseudomonadota > Alphaproteobacteria > Rhizobiales > Xanthobacteraceae > Bradyrhizobium. Next base: position 81,117 of record JAGXAJ010000007.1, on the reverse strand, counting down.
GGCTCTTCGGTCGCCTTCTTCTGCGCCGCCTGTAGATCGTCCACGGCTTTTTGCAGGCCGGCGACGGCCACCTTCAGGCTCTCGATCTGCCGGTTCGCAGCGTCGAGCTTCTGCTGATGGTCAGCCGTGAGTCTGGTGATGGTCTTCTGCAGGAAATCAACATTGCTCTGCAAACAGGAGGTGCGCCGCTCCATGCTCTTCTCGACCGTGCAGATCTCGATCCCGGGAACGTCCTGCGCCCTTGCCTTCCCGGAACTCAGCAGTCCCGGCAGCAGCACCGCCAGCGCGACAACGTTCCGGCCTGTTATCGGTATTCTCATCTTGGGCATGCTCGTCAGGTCAATTTGTTGCGAGCCGGAAATTATCGCAAGCGGAGGCCTGTGGCACTCGATATCATATTGAAACCTTATTCGCGCGTTGAATTTGGGGTGTGCGCGAGGCGGATGACGCGAAAGCGCCGCTAGCGCCGGTTTCGGGATGTGGCGCAACGGAGATATTGAATGGCAACGCGCGAACGACGGCTCGCCGAATTCAACGGCCACGGCGAGCCGCCGCCGGATCAACCGGTGCAGGTGCTGTGCGAGGATCAGAGCGGCACCTATCAACTGCCGTTCGCCTGCCGGTTTGTCGCCGGCGAATGGCGCAACCACGAATCGGGAAGCATGCTGGAGGCCACCGTGGTCGGCTGGCGCCTTCCGCGCTCCTAGCATAATGGTATTTGATGGTATTTGGGCCAGACTGGATCGTGTCGGTAGATGCGACCCAAAGGGCAAGTGCGCCTCTGCCGAAGCTGCCGCCCAATCCAATCCCATCGTATCCTCGCCGTTGCGTATAGCTTTGGGCGCTGTTTTTGTGCCAAAATGCGACGCGTACGGGTACGCATTTTAGGATTCGGAACGCGAGCAGAACGAATCGCGCCCGAATCAGCCGCCGGCCTCCGTACCCGCTTGTTCACGGCTGGATATCGGCGCCGCTCGCATTCTGCGCACTAGATACAGCGTGGCTACGACCGGCGGCGACCAACGGCCCGGCACAAAGGTTAATTTCCTGAGGATGACATTGCATCGGGTTATCGCGCTAGAGGAAGAGCTTGCGCAATCATCTTCGCCGCAATTTCGATGACGACAGGGGGCAACGAATGAGCAGCAGAATCCGCGGTGACCGCCATGGTCGGGACCGAAGGCATTAGCCATCCGAAGCTGCCGCTGTGGCGGACGATCCGGCTTTCCTATTCGAGCTACTTCCAGCACTTCGGGGATGTGCTGCGAATATCCGTTTTTTGGCTTGCGACCACTGCGATGCTCGATGCGGCGATGGGCTGGATGCAGGCGTCGTGGATGACCCATGTCCTGGCAAATCCGCGAGCCCGGCCGGACCTCACGCAGCCGGTCGAGATGACGGTGCTTGACAATATCGGCAGCGCTGTCGTGGTACTCGCCTCTGTGAGTATTGCCGTGGCGTGGCACCGGTTGTTGCTGCTGGAGGAGCGGCCCGGCCGCAGCGGCGGCAATCTCGCCACCAGCGCCCTGTGGCTGTATGTCGGCGCGGCGATCATCATTTGCCTGCTCGCCGCCGTTCCCTTTCTCGCTTTGCTGTTGGCGACGTGGTTGTTCGGCTGGACACCCGCTTCAGGCGACGCGATCGAACCTCAGACGCCCTCCCTCATCGCCGCAACCATCGTGGCGTACGCTGCCGGGACCGCCATCCTGCTGCGGCTCTGCCTGCTGCTTCCGGCCTGTGCGATCGGCGATCTGACGCTGACGATCAAGGGGGCCTGGCGCCGCAGCCGCGGCAATAGCTGGCGGCTGTTTTGGGGCATCGCCGCCTGCATCGTGCCATCGGCTGTCATCGTCGGCCTTGTCTTCTTGACGGTGATGTTGATCCCGGTGACGGCGGATCTTTATCAGGCGCAATGGGCGGCATCCGGCGCCATCGGGATCTGTTGCTGGCTGATCACCTGGCCGATCTGGATCGGCTTTCTGTCGCATGCCTTCCGGTATCTTGCCAGACCCGCGTAGGCGGGACCGCCACGCATGCGGATTGGCGATCCTAATTTAATGTTGCGATACCGAGAATCGAGCCGTGGCGGCTTGCCGTGGCGCTAGGCCGTGTACTGATAGAATTCCATCCAATGTCCACTTCAGTCCGAAAGCGACCGAGTTGCCGCGCGATGACACGACGGGCCAGAAGCGGGCCAAAACTCACTCGGTGACCAGTCAGCGCCGGAGAGCGAGTTGGCTGGAATGGTTCTGCAACTGAAAATCGGAGGCGGTAGCCGTTAGTTATTTCTCGGAGGATCAACGCATCTAAAGCCCCGCCCATCTTCACGCGGTGACAGTCTTCCTCCTTTTTCGGTACAATCCCTTATACCATTGTGATCCAAAAAAGACGGGTTAGTCGGCGCGCTGAATGCCAAGCAAGTTAAGGCCACCGCTATAAAGATGACTGGTAGAGCTATGTTTAGCCAGTTTGCCTTTATTGTCGTCTGAAACCTTCCCGTCGCTTCAACTTCGATCGGGCTTAACCGATCGAATCTCCACATCGCATACCCAAATAGCGCTCCCAGGAAGGCGCCTGAAAAGACGCAGGCCCAAAGCAAATCTTCCATCGTCCCGTAGCCCACACTACGCGCTAATAATTTCCCAGAGATCAACCCTGATCCTGCACCAACAACTGAAAGGAAGACGGGTGCCCAGGCTTTTGCCGGCCTAACAGCCATCGCGGCTACCGGAAGCGCGACGCAAGTAACTGGCCATGCGATTTGCGCCCCAACCAATACAGGCGCGACAACAACCACTGGCAAGGCGAATACCAATACGGCGCCGAACCACACAGCTAACAGGGACGGCAGAAAGATGAGGCCGACGTACCCCGCCAAAAGGGTCATCCCGAGCATCAGCAACAAGATGATCCAAAGGCGCCTATACATTGTTTTCATCCGCAGTTGGATATATCCGGCGTGTTTAAATCATCCAGTACGAGCCCAGAGAGTTTTAGCGGATAGTTTATTCAATGATTAATCGATGACCTTGGTGTCTCGGTGTCTGCTTTGGCTCATTTTCGACCGATCCAACCCGCCTTCCGATTCATGTCGGCTTTGTCCGGAAGCGGACCTGAGGGTGGGTGTGACGACGTGCGGGGTCGCCCTCCATCTCGCCCGATCAAACAGTGCCGGCGGGTCGCGACGCGCTATGACAAGCCCGCAGCGAAATATCTGGCCGGCGCGCACGAGATCGAGACATTGGCACAGGCGGTTGGGACATCGGCGCGGACGCTGTCGCGGCTGTTCGCTTCGGAAACGCAATTGAGCTTCAAGAGCTGGTGCCAGCGCGCCCGCATCGCGGCGGCGATCGAAAGGCTGTCGACGGAAAACAATGTCTCGATCAAGCAACTAGCATCCGATCTCAGCTATGCCAGTGTGCCGGCGTCTTCGCATGCGTTCCGGCAGGTCACCCGGCAAGAGCCCGACCGGGTTTGCCGGGAAGGAATAGCGCCATCATCGGCGGGCGCGACCAAAATCTCCGGGCCTTTTCACGAGGTTTTTCTGAGCAAAGAGGCATGACCGGATCAGGCCCGGCGGCGACGCATTATTGCCTCGCAAGCCGGCCATCTTCCGCACGTCGATGCGCTTGATTGTGATCGGCTGCGCCCTAAATTCCCCATAGGCTTCGGCACTACCTCCGGATCAGACAGCCCATGGTCAACGCTTTTTTCTCCGACCTGCTGTCCACGATTTCCGAGCGAGGCCGCACGTTGCTGCGCCGCGTCGGATCATTCGATGACAAGCAGGACGCTTCCGGTCTGATCGAATTATGCGAAGCCCTGTTATCGGGTTGGGGCGAGGCCTCGGGCACCGCGATGGCGCGCGAGGTGCTTGACCGTTATCACCACCTCGATCAACCGGAACGGCTCGCCTTCTTCGAAACGCTGGCGCGGAATTACGGCCCCGACCCTGAAAAGCTTGCGCAAGCCATCGCAGCCTGGCGCGCGCAGCCAAACGACGACGACGCCAGCGACCTGCACTACGCCTCCGAACCGCGGCGGCAGGAATTGATCCGCAGGCTCAATCGCGCCCCTGGCGGCACCGCTGAACTGGTGGCGATGCGCGCCGATCTGCTCGATGTCCTGCAGGGCAACAAGGACAAAGCCAGGGATCTTGGCGCGCTCGACCGCGACATCGTGCATCTGTTGTCTTCATGGTTCAACAGGGGATTTCTCGTGCTGCGCAGGATAGACTGGTCAAGTCCCGCCAACATCCTTGAAAAGATCATTCGCTACGAGGCGGTGCACCGGATCCGCGACTGGGATGACCTGCGTCGCCGCATCGATCCGGTCGATCGGCGCTGCTATGCCTTCTTTCATCCGACGCTGATCGACGAGCCGCTGATTTTCGTCGAGGTGGCGCTGACCGAGGCGATTCCCGGCGCGATCGCGCCGCTATTGAGTGAAGACCGGCAGCCGGTCCCGATCGATCGCGCCCGCACTGCCGTGTTCTATTCGATTTCAAACACCCAGCGCGGCCTCGGCGGAGTTTCCTTCGGCAGCTTCCTGATCAAACAGGTGGCCGAGGAGCTGCAGCGCGAACTTCCCAAGCTGGAGAATTTCGTGACGCTGTCGCCGGTGCCTGGCCTGATGCAATGGCTCAAGGAGGAAAGCGACGTTCCCGTCAACGACGAAGGCCACGCGCTGCTGGACCAGCTCGACACGCCGGACTGGCCCGAGAACGCCGAGCTTGCGGCGCAGCTGCGTTCCGTCGTCGAACCGCTGACAGCGTATTACTTTCTGAAAGCGCGGACGTCGAAAGACCGGCTGATCGATTCTGTGGCGCGTTTCCATCTCGGCAATGGCGCGCGGCTGGAGCGGATCAACTGGCTCGGCGATCTCTCGCCAAAGGCCTTGCGCGAATCCGCCGGCATCATGGTCAACTATCTCTATCGCCTCGACGACATCGAGAAGAACCACGAGGCCTACGTCAATCATGGCGAGATCGCTGCCTCCAGCGCCGTGAAAAAATTGCTGAAGAGCGAGAACCCGCGATTGCTGGATATGCGGCCGTCGTAGCCGGCGAGCTGGAATCGGCGTTGATCGGAAGCACGATCCTACGACGCCAGCGCCTTCATCTCCCTGTAGAGATCGGATTTTCCCTCGAAGCCGATGCCGGGAAGATCGGGCATGGTGTGGCCGTCCTCGACGCGGACACCATCCGGGAAGCCGCCATAGGGCTGGAACAGATCGGGGTAGCTCTCATTGCCGCCGAGACCGAGGCCTGCGGCGATATTGAGCGACATCTGGTGCCCGCCATGCGGAATGCAGCGCCGTGCCGACCAGCCGAGCGTTTGCAGCACCCCAGCGTGCGCTGGTACTCGCAGAGCCCATAGGACAACGCGCAATCGAATTGCAGCCAGTCGCGATCGGGCCGCATGCCGCCATAGCGCAGGAGATTGCGCGTCCTGATGGCTGAACAGGTTTTCGTCGGTTGCCGTCGGCCCGGGATAGAATTCAGCGAGCGCCGCCTGAAGCTGGAAGTCGAGGGGGTCGCCGGCCGCTAGAATGGATTCGATCAGCGAATTAGTGAGCATGCACAGCAATGACAACGATCGCGCTACGACGCAGGCTTGTCCCGGAAATACGGCTCGACCGGGCCGTGCACCTTGATGGTCAGAGGATTGCCGTAACGATCCTTGGCATTGCCCGCTGTCAGGCGTACCCAGCCTTCACTGACGCAATATTCCTCGACATTGGTTTTCTCGATGCCCTTGAAGCGGATGCCGACGTCGCGCGAAAGTACATCGGCATTGTAGTACGGGCTCTTCGGATCGACCGAGAGCCGGTCCGGCAGTTGATCGCTCGTCGATTCATTCTTCTCGTTCACAATAGCGCCTCGATTTCCTTGGTGAGCCCTTCGGGTTTTACAGTCGGCGCATGCCGCGCCACGACGTGGCCTGAGCGATCGGTCAGGAATTTGGTGAAATTCCATTTGATCGACGAGCCGAGCAGTCCTGACTTCGCATTCTTCAGATATTGATAGAGCGGATGGGCGCCCGTGCCATTGACGTCGATCTTGGCAAACATGGGAAAGCTGATGGCATAGTTGCTGGCGCAGAATTGCTCGATCTGCCTGGCATCGCCCGGCTCCTGGCGGCCGAACTGGTTGCACGGAAATCCCAGCACTGAAAAGCCGCGCGGCGCAAGCGCCTGATGCAACGCCTCGAGGCCTTTATATTGCGGCGTGAATCCACAGGCACTCGCGGTGTTGACGATCAGCAATACCTGACCCTCGAACCGCTTTAGCGGCACCTGCTCGCCGGCAAGCGAGGTCGCGGTGAAATCGTAAACGCCAGCCATCTGCTCTTTCAACTCCTGACGGGATCGACCGGCGAGGAAGGCGTTCCGCCGGCCTCGATCGCCTCGCCGGCCGCGAGGCACCAATCCTTCGCTACTTCCCTAGCAGAAACTTTTTTGACCTTACCACGGCGGCAACATCGGTTGCTGACAGGCGCCAGAGTTCTTCCATGGACGGCTCCGTTCGATCGCCTGTGTTGTAACGCTGCAACGATCATAGCGCCACCCGCGATTCCGCAGGCAGTCGCTGCACACACGGCTCGATGTCGATTTTGTTCGGTCGCATCCGCGGGGAATGCCGCGAGAGCGGCCCCCGGCCCGACCGGCTAATGCCTGGTGGTCGGTTGATCCGGCATGTCGAGGATTGCCTCGGCGAAAGGAAATTCCAGCACGATCTCGCCTTCGTCGTCGGTGACCTCGATGACCGCGCTCAACAGCACTCTCCCGGCGCCTTCGGTCTTCAACAACTCGCGGATCATGGCGCGCGCGACTTCCCAGGCGCGATCGGGGTCGCGCAAATTCTCGCCATCGGGATCGGCGATCAACTCGTCGCCGAGCCGGGTATTGAAATAATAGCGTGGCACGGATTGAAGCCCACTTTCCGTTAATGGCTACGAGGGGGACCCGATGTCGTCAAGACGGGTGCCGGAGAATTACTCTGGTCCGGCGTTCGCGTGGTAGCACGCGCGAACAACTCTAAACCTGTTGATCGATCGGCCGGTTTGCCAGCGGCCGCAAGAATAAGTGAATTTCCTTTTGCGCTGCAGCACAGATGCGCGGAGAATAGCGGCCAACATTTCACTAGGGAACCTCTGCAAGTACATTATCTTATTGGGTCCGGGCGTCGTCGCCACCCGAGCAGGTCTGTCGCCGACGGTCAACGCGATAATGCAATCGCCAGAAACTGTTCCAGTTGCTCCGACATCATCCAGATGGCGGTCAATCTCGATGCTGACCAACTCGGGGTTGCTAACGTGCAGTATTACGGCTGGGCCCTGAAGGGCTGCGCAGCATGATGTCGGCCACGGAGCAGATCGAGGAGCGCAACGGCGGCGTCGAGGAAGCCGAAACGCGGCTGAAGGGTATTTTGACAATCGACTATCTGGCGCCGGATTATTATGCGCTGCATGCGCATATTTCGAAATCGCGGAAACGAAAGCCGCTGCCGCTGACAACCGCTTCACCTATCGCAATTTCGCCGGCGGCACACCGGAGAGGGACAGCAATCATGGCGCCTGACGCCGACGCCGGCAAAGCATCGTACCATCGCGCCGATCCCTTTATGCCGCTGACCTCGGAGTGGCTTTCGGTCGGCGATGGCCATGAAATTTATGTCGAAAGCATCGGCAGACAGAGCGGCATTCCAGCGGTCTATCTGCATGGTGGCCCCGGCAGCGGCTGCCAGTCCGGCCATCGTCGCCTGTTCGATCCCGAGCGCTTTCACGCCGTGCTGTTCGATCAGCGCGGCGCCGGTCGTAGCCATCCCAAGGGCGGCCGCGACCATAACAGCTTGCCGCATCTGATCGCGGACATGGAGGTCATCCGCGCGAAATTCGGCTTCGAGCATTGGCTGGTGGTCGGCGGCTCCTGGGGCGCGACGCTGGCGCTGGCCTATGCGCAAGTCCATCCGGAACGTGTCAGCGGCATCGTGCTGCGCGCGACGTTCCTCGGCACCCGCGCCGAACTCGACAGCGCGTTTCTCAAAACGCTGCCCCTGCTCTATCCTGCGCTCTATGATGATTTTCTTGGCGTGCTGCCCGCGGACCAACGCGCGCAGCCGCTGGAGGCCTATTGGTGCCGAATTCTCGATGCCGATCCCGCCGTACACGGACCGGCCGCGCGCGCCTGGGGCGCGACCGAGCGCATCCTGTCCGAACATATGCCGAATCGCGCGAGACTCGATCCGGACGCGCTGCGCTCGGGCCGAATCCTGCCATCGACGCCATTCATGGAGGCGCACTATTTCCGGAATAATTGCTTCATGAAGCCGGATCAGTTGATGACAGAAGCCGACAAGCTCGCCGAAATCCCCGGCATCATCGTACAGGGCCGCTACGATCTGCTATGCCCGCCGGCGACATCGCATGCACTGGAAGCGCGGTGGCCGAAGTCTCAAGTCCGTGCAATCGGCGGCGCCGGTCACTCATTGTACGATCCCGGCATCAGAGACGCCGTGATGAAGGCGATCGCGGATCTTGCTTCCAGCATCGGGACATAACGGGGCGAATCGAACAAACGCCATGACCGACCAAACACCATGGCTGCCACAAAGAGCGCACACAACGGCGGCCCGAACGATTCCAAAGTCGTTCGAAGCGGCTCGTGAATCATCCATCGATTTACAGGGCTAGCCTGTAACTCGCGGATATCGCAGGAGATCAGGAGGATATCACGCCCATGCGCCGTTGCGTGTCTATACATTGATCAAAAAAGCGTTTAGCGCGCCGTTAAACAGCCAATTTCCGGGATCGATATGTCGCATATGGCGTTATGTTGTGAGGATACGCATATCTCCCCTGGTCATCATTTTGATCGGCTTCCGCCACACCGCGCCCGAACGCCGCAACCGACCACCCCGGACAGAAGCAGGCATCATGAATCCCGTCAAAGCACTCGAAAACCACGGTCAGGCGGTCTGGCTGGATTTCCTCGCCCGCGGCTTCATCGCCAAGGGCGACCTGAAAAGGCTGATCGACAGCGACGGCGTCAAGGGCGTCACTTCGAACCCGTCGATTTTCGAAAAGGCGATCGACAGTTCGGACGAATATGACGCCCCGATCGGCCAGGCGCTGAAAAAGGGCGACCGGCCGGTGGCCGAATTGTTCGAGCATCTCGCCGTCGAGGATATCCATCACGCGGCGGAGGTGCTGGGTCCGGTCTACGAACATCTTGCCGGGCAAGATGGCTTCGTCAGCCTGGAGGTTTCGCCCTATCTGGCGATGGATACCAAGGGCTCAGTCGCGGAAGCCAAGCGGCTGTGGAAAGAAGTCGATCGCAAAAACCTGATGGTGAAAGTGCCGGCAACGGCGCCTGGCCTGCCGGCGATCGAGCAACTGATCGGTGAAGGCATCAACATCAACATCACGCTGTTGTTCTCGCAGAAGGTCTATCTGAAGGTCGCCGAGGCCTATCTCGCGGGTCTCGAAAAATACATTGCTAAAGGCGGCGATCCTTCCCATGTCGCGAGCGTCGCCAGCTTCTTTGTCAGCCGCATTGACACCGCGGTCGACAAACAGCTCGATGACAAGATTGCGCGGGCCAACGACCCGACCGAAAAGGAGCGGCTGGCGGCGCTGAAGGGCAAGGTCGCGATCGCCAACGCCAAGCTCGCCTACCAGGAATACAAGCGGCTGTTTTCAGGCCCGCGCTGGGACCGGCTGGCGGCCAAGGGCGCCAAGCCGCAACGGCTGTTGTGGGCCTCCACCGGCACCAAGAACAAGGACTATAGCGATGTCCTCTATGTCGAGGAGCTGATCGGCCCCAACACGGTCAATACCATGCCGCCGGCGACGCTGGATGCGTTCCGCGATCATGGCAAGCTTCGCGACAGCCTTGAGGAGAATGTCGAGGAAGCCAAACAGATCCTTGCCGAACTCGAGAAATCCGGTATTTCGCTCGATGCGATCACCGCGGAACTGGTCAAGGACGGCGTCAAGCTGTTCGCCGATGCCGCCGACAAGCTCTACGGCGCGGTTGCGCACAAGCGCGCCGCCGTGCTCGGCACGGGCATCGATCACCAAGCCCTGGCGCTCGGAAACGAACTCGGCAAAGCGGTCGAGAAAAGCACGGAAGACTGGCGCGCTTCGGCTAAAATAAGAAAGCTCTGGCACCACGATAAATCGATCTGGACCGGCGATGATGAAAACAAATGGCTGGGCTGGCTGACGAGCCCCGCGACGGCCGATATCGCCGACTATGAAGACTTTTCGCACCGGGTAAAGGGACAGCATTTCACCGACGCCGTCGTGCTCGGAATGGGCGGATCGAGCCTCGGGCCGGAAGTGCTGGCACAAACCTTCGACAAGCAGCCGGGCTTTCCGAAGCTGCATGTGCTCGACTCGACCGACCCTGCGCAGATCCGCGCCCTGCAAGCCCAAATCAATCTCGCCGACACGCTGTTCATCGTCTCGAGCAAGTCCGGCAGCACCACCGAACCCAATGTGATGAAGGATTATTTCTTCGAACGCGTGTCGGAAACGATCGGCGCCGAGAAGGCCGGTCACCGCTTCATTGCCGTCACCGATCCCGGCTCGCTGCTGCAGAAAGTAGCAACCAAACAGGGCTTCGCGCGCATCTTCCATGGCGACCCCGCCATCGGCGGCCGCTATTCGGTGCTGTCGCCCTTCGGACTGGTGCCGGCGGCTGCCGCCGGAATCGATCTGCGCATGCTGCTCACGCATGCGCTGACGATGGTACGCTCCTGCGGGCCGGACGTGCCGCCGCGTGAAAATCCGGGCGTGCAGCTTGGCCTTGCCATGGGTCTTGCCGGCCTTGAAGGCCGCGACAAGGTGACCATCCTGTCATCGAGCAAGATCGCCGATTTCGGCGCCTGGGCCGAGCAACTGATCGCCGAATCCACCGGCAAGGATGGCAAGGGCCTGATCCCGATCGACGGCGAAACATTGGGCGACGTCGCGCAATACGGTCATGACCGCTTCTTCATCGACATCCGCACCGAGGGCGAAAGCGACGCGGACCATGACAGCAAGCTCGCGGCGCTGGAAAAAGCGGGTCATCCGGTGGCGCGCATCGTCATGAAATCGATCGACCATATCGGGCAGGAATTTTTCCGCTTCGAGATGGCGATCGCGGTGGCGGGCGCGGTGCTTGGCATCAATCCGTTCAACCAGCCTGACGTAGAAGCGGCCAAGGTCAAGACCCGTGAGTTGACGGCCGCGTTCGAGAAGAGCGGATCGCTGCCCAGGGAGGAGCCGGCGGTCTCGACCGATACCGCCGATATCTATACCGACGAGAAAAACGCGGCAGCCTTGCGCAAGGCCGGTGCCAATGGCGATCTCGGCTCCTGGCTGAAGGCGCATCTCGCCCGCTCCGGCACTGACGACTATGTCGCGCTGCTCGCCTATATCGAGCGTAACGCCGCCCATATCGGAAGCCTGCAGCACATGCGGCTGGCGGTGCGCGATCGGCGACATGTCGCGACCTGCGCCGAATTCGGACCGCGCTTCCAGCATTCCACCGGGCAGGCCTACAAAGGCGGGCCCGATAGCGGGGTGTTCCTGCAGATTACCGCCGATGACGACAAGGATCTGGCGGTGCCAGGCCAGAAGGCAAGCTTCGGCGTGATCAAGGCGGCGCAAGCCCGCGGCGATCTCAGCGTGCTGGCCGAACGCGGCCGGCGCGCCTTGCGCGTGCATCTCAAGGGCGACCTGACATCGGGATTGAAGATGCTCGATGCCGCGATTGCGGAGGCGCTGAACTGATGCTTGCAGCTGAACGGCGCAAGAATTCGAGCACCTCTCCCATGGGGAGAGGTCGGATCGCGCTTGCGATCCGGGTGAGCGACTACCGCCTAATTGATAGAGCGTACCCCCTCGCCCCGACCCTCTCCCCATGGGAGAGGGAGAGCGACACCATAATCGAGACGTCGTCCCCACTGCTCACAAGGTAGGAATCCAGATGCAACTCGGCATGATCGGTCTTGGCCGGATGGGAGGCAATATCGTTCGCCGGCTGATGAAGCAGGGACACACCACCGTCGTTTACGACAAGGATCCCAAGGCGGTCGCCGCAACCGCGGCCGACGGCGCGGTCGGCGCCAATGCGCTGGAGGAGTTCGTCAAAAAACTTGAGAAACCGCGAACCGCCTGGGTGATGCTGCCGGCGGGTAAGATCACCGAAGCCACCATCGAGGCGCTGTCGAAACTGCTGGAAGCCGGCGACGTCATCATCGACGGCGGCAACACCTTCTGGCAGGACGACGTTCGTCGCGGCAAGGCGCTGAAGACGCGCGGCATCCATTATCTCGACGTCGGCACTTCGGGCGGAGTCTGGGGCATCGAGCGCGGTTATTGCATGATGATCGGCGGCGACAAGGCCGTGGTCGACCGCCTCGATCCGATCTTCAAGACGCTGGCGCCCGGTGTTGGCGATATCGACCGCACCAAGGGCCGCGAGGGACGCGACCCCCGGATCGAGCAAGGCTACATCCACGCTGGACCGGTTGGAGCGGGACATTTCGTCAAAATGGTTCACAACGGCATCGAATATGGCCTGATGCAGGCCTATGCCGAAGGCTTCGACATCCTGAAGAACGCCAACATCGATGCGCTGCCGGAAGATCATCGTTTCGATCTCGATATCGCCGATATCGCGGAGGTCTGGCGGCGCGGCAGCGTGATCCCGTCATGGCTGCTCGACCTGACCTCGTCCGCGCTTGCCCAAAACCAGACGCTCGACAATTATTCCGGCTTTGTCGAGGATTCCGGCGAAGGCCGCTGGACCGTCAATGCCGCGATCAATGAGGCCGTGCCGGCGGAGGTACTGACCGCCGCGCTGTATACACGCTTCCGCTCGCGCAAGGAGCACACCTTTGCCGAAAAGATTCTCTCCGCGATGCGCGCCGGTTTCGGCGGCCACAAGGAGCCGAAATAGCCCCGCCTCCGCGCGCAACCCACAATCAGCACCTTGAAGTCAAAGGCCGGCCGTCCGTGACAGACCCCGCACCCAACCAGAAAAAACCCGACGCCTGCGTCTTCGTTATTTTCGGCGTTACCGGCGATCTCACCCATCGCCTGGTCATTCCCGCCCTGTACAACCTTGCGGCAACTCATCTGTTGCCGGATAATTTCTGCGTGGTCGGCGTCGCTCGCAGTGCGATGTCAAACGACGATTTGCGCGACAGCCTGATGAAGGGTCTGCGCCAATTCGCGACCCGGAAAGTGGATGACGACGTCGCCAGGCGCCTGCTGAAATGCGTCACCTGCCTTGCCGCCGATCCCGGGCAACCCGCCTCGTTCGACCAGTTGCGCGAGCAACTCGAAAAACTCGAGGCAGAACGCAAGACTTCCGGCAACCGGCTGTTCTATCTGGCGGTCCCACCCCGCGCATTTGCGCCGATCAGCCGCGAACTTGGCCGCACCGGCATGCTCAGGCAGAACAACGGTACGTGGCGACGGCTGGTGATCGAAAAGCCGTTCGGAACCGATCTCGCCACGGCCCGGGCGTTGAATGTCGAACTGCTCAAGATCGCCGAGGAACGACAGCTTTACCGGATCGACCATTATCTCGGCAAGGAAACCGTCCAGAACATTCTGGTGCTGCGCTTCGCCAACGGCATGTTCGAGCCGATCTGGAATCGCAATCATATCGATCACGTCCAGATCAGCGTCGCCGAGAAGCTCGGCGTCGGCCACCGCGGCAGTTTCTATGACTCTACCGGCGCGTTGCGCGACATGGTGCCGAACCACCTGTTCCAGCTATTGTCGCTGGTCGCGATGGAGCCCCCGGCGCGGTTCGATGCGCATGCCGTGCGCTCGGAAAAGGCTGAAGTGCTCGCGGCGATCCAGACCCAGAGCGAGACGGACGCGCTGAAGAATTCGGTGCGTGGCCAATATCTCGGCGGCAAGATCGGCGACGACGAAATCCAGGCTTATCGCAAGACCGGGGACGTCAAGCCCGACAGCACCACCGAGACCTATGCGGCGCTGAAATTGACCATCGACAATTGGCGCTGGGCCGGCGTGCCGTTTTACCTGCGCACCGGCAAGGCGCTCGACACCAAGCGGACCGAGGTCGCGATCAAGTTCAAACGGGCCCCATTCGCGATGTTCAGGGATACGCCGGTGGACCGGCTGTCGCAGAACTATCTCGTCATCAGCATCGAACCGACCGAAGGCATTACGCTGCAGTTCAACACCAAGGTGCCGGGGCCCACGATCTCGATTGACGGCGTCGAGATGAAATTTCGCTACAAGGATTACTTCAAGGCGGAGCCCTCGACCGGTTATGAAACGCTGATCTACGACTGCATGATCGGCGACAACATCCTGTTCCAGCGCGCCGACAGCGTCGAAGCCGGCTGGCAAGCGGTGCAGCCGTTCCTCGACGCCTGGAAGAAGGCCGGCGCCAACGGGCTGGAAAGCTACCAGGCCGGCAGCCATGGTCCGGCCGAGGCCGACACGCTATTGACGCGCGACGGCCGGAACTGGCGAAAGCTGACCTGATGGCTCCGGGCGATCCTAGTCAGGCGAAACCCAAGCTGATAGTTGCGGCTGATCCGGCCGCACTGGCGAAAGCCGCCGCCGATCGCCTCATTGCCAGGATCATTGTTGCCAACGGTCACCGCGTGGCGATCTGCCTTTCCGGCGGCTCAAGCCCGAAGCAGATGTTCGAGTTGCTTGCGACCGACGCTTATCGCAGCCGTATTCCATGGGATCGCGTGCACTGGTTTACCGGGGACGAACGATTTGTGCCCTCAACCGATTCGCGCAACAATATGGCGATGGCCCGCAAGGCCTTCCTGGACCGCTGTGCGCCACCAGCCAATATCCATCCGATCGACGTCAACAGCGCGAATCCGAAGGAGGCCGCGCGTCACTACGAGAGCGAACTGAAATCCTTCTATGGCGCCGACCATTTTGATCTTGCCCGGCCGCTGTTCGATCTGGTGTTGCTGGGCGTCGGCCCGGACGGCCATACCGCCTCGCTATTTCCTGGATACCCCGCGGTGGAGGAAACCCGGCATTGGGTCACCGACGTCCCAAAGGCCCACGTCGAACCATTCGTGCCGCGCGTTTCCCTCACTCTGCCCGCGCTCGCGTCCTGTCACGAGATGCTGTTCGAGGCCAGCGGCTCGGGAAAGCGCGCGATCCTGACCCGGGTGCTGAAGGACGGCGAGGATTTGCCGGCAAACCGCGCCCGCTCGCAAGGCGAGACGATCTGGCTCGTGGATCAAGCGGCGCTGCCGGAGAATTTTCGTGAATGACGCCGAAGGCTCGGATTCCTGCGCGCTGATCGTGATGGGCGTGTCCGGATCGGGCAAGAGCACAATCGCCGACAAACTGGCCGAGACGCTCGGATGGACCTATGAGGATGGCGACAAATTCCATCCCGCCAGCAACGTCGCCAAGATGAAGGCCGGACATCCTCTCACCGACGAAGACCGCTGGCCCTGGCTTCGCGCGATCGCGGCCGAAATCGACCGGGCCGGCAAGGCAGGCGAACACGTCGTGATTGCCTGCTCTGCGCTGAAACGCGCCTATCGCGACCTTCTGGTGCACGGCCGCAGCGACGTGCGGATCATCTTTCTCAACGGAACACAGCAATTGATTGCGGACAGGCTTGCCAAACGGAAGGGGCATTTCATGCCGCCTGACCTGTTGCCGAGCCAGTTCAGGGCCCTCGAGCCGCCGGCCTTCGATGAAAATCCGGTGACGGTGTCGATCGATGCCTCGGTCGAGGCGATCGTTGCAGATATCATTCACAAACTGGGTCTCGCGCCTGCCGGCAACGCCCCACGCAGAACCAGCCCATGACCCGCATCGCGCTCGTGGTCTCCGATGTCGACGGCACGCTTTTGACCAAGGATAAGGTGCTGACCGACAAGGCCGCGCGCGCTGTCCGGCAACTGCAAGACAGCGGGGTCGGCTTCACCATCGTTTCCAGCCGTCCCACGATCGGCATGCGGTTCCTGATCGAGCCGCTTCGACTGACCTTGCCGATCGGCTCATTCAACGGCAGCTCAATCACCGACCCGCAGTTGAACCCGATCGAACAACATTTGATTCCGATGTCAGCGGCCCAGCGTAGCCTCGAATCCTGTGCCAGTTCAAGGTCGATACCTGGCTGTTCACCAGCGATAAATGGCTCACCCGCAATCCCGATGGCGAGTACAATCCGCTGGAAAAGCGCACCATCAAGACCGAGCCCGTCGTGGTCGAGGATTTTGCACCTTATTTGTCGGCCGCTTGCAAGATCGTCGGCTCGACGTCGGACCCGGCATTGCTGCAGCATTGCGAAAACGCAATGCAGCAGGCGCTCGGGACGCAAGCCATGGCGGTCCGCTCGCAAAGCTACTATCTCGACATCACCCCGCCGGGTTGTGACAAGGGCACCTTCGTCGAAGCCATCGCAAAGCGCATGGGCGTTCCGACCGACGCGGTCGCCACCATCGGTGACATGCAAAACGATCTCGCGATGTTTCGCAAATGCGGAATGTCGATTGCGATGGGCAACGCGACCGACGATATCAAGCGACAGGCGACGAACGTTACAACATCGAACCAGAACGAGGGTTTTGCGGGCGCGATTGACATCGTGATGAAGAACAACGCGACAGGATAATCTGTTCGCACATCGCCAATCTCGTGTCGCCGTCGCTCGCGTCCCCGGATACAGCGCTGATCGGTTCTACTCCGACCGCTGCACGGCCGGCTTCCTGGCGTCGCTGAGATTATGGGCGGTATTGATCAGCGCGATGTGGGTCAGGGCTTGCGGGAAATTTCCGGTTTGGCGTCCCGCGGCGGTGTCGAATTCTTCCGCCAATAGCCCGAGATCGTTGGCCACTCCAACCACGCGATCGAACAGCGACTGCGCCTTGTCGATCTCACCTGAGAGCACATAGGCGTCGGCAAGCCAAAGGGTGCAGGCCAGGAACGCACCTTCGAGCCGAAGTTTTTGATCCCTCGGCTCACGAGGATCGTGCCGCATCACGAAGCCGTCGCGCATCATGTGTTTCTCGATCGCCGCCAGTGTACCACGCACGCGAGGGTCGTTGCCGGGCAGGAAACCCACCGATGGCAGCAGCAGGATGCTGGCATCGAGCAATGGCGAGCCGTAGGATTCGACGAACGCGTCCAGATCGCGATCAAAACCCTTTTCGCAGACTTCGCGATGGATGGTATCGCGCAGCGTCCGCCATTGCTCGAGCGGCGCCTCAAAGCCGAATTTTTCCGCGCTCTTGATCGCGCGATCGAATGCCACCCAGGTCAGCACTTTCGAGGAAACATAGTGCTTGCCATCGCCGCGCCGTTCCCAGATGCCGCTGTCCGGCTGATCCCATATCTCAGCCAGGTGCTCCAGCACCTTGCATTCGAGATCCCAGGTGGTCTCGTCGAGTTCCAGTTCCGCTACCCGCGCCTGATGGAAGGCATCCATCAGCTCGCCATAGACGTCGAGCTGCAACTGGGCGTGCGCGGCATTGCCGATTCGCACGGGTTGAGCGCCTTCGTAGCCTTGCAGCCAGTCCGCCTCCCATTCCAGCAGACGGCGCTGCCCCCGAATGCCGTACATGATCTGCATGTGGGCCGGCGCACCCGCGACTGCCCGCAACAGCCAGCCGTGCCAGCAGGAGGCTTCCTCCGTATAGCCCGAGTTCATCAGCGCAAGCAGCGTGAAAGTGGCATCGCGTAGCCAGCAGAAACGATAATCCCAATTCTTGGGGCCACCCAGAATCTCCGGAAGCGAAGTGGTCGGCGCCGCGACGATGCCACCGGTCGGGTCATAGGTCAGCGCCTTCAGCGTGATCAAGGAGCGCATCACGAGGTCGCGGTTACCGCCCTGATAGGTGCATCGGGTGCACCATTCGGTCCAGAAATCCCGGGTTTTCTGCAAAGCCTGCAGGGGATCGATCGGCTCCGGCACGTCAAGATGCGAGGGACCATAGGTGAGAACGAAGGGCACGGTCTGCCCCTCCCCGACCTCGAAATCGGCCACCGTGGTCATGTCCTCGCCGCGGGTTTGAACCTCGGTTCTGAGCACGGCCATGTCCGGTCCGCAAATCGCCAGCAGCCCCGAACCATCCTCGCTCTTCTTGACCCAGGGAATGTCCGTGCCGAAGCCGAAGCGGATCACCATTTCCATCCGCAACTTCACCTGGCCGCTAATTCCCTGCACCAGCCTGACAATATCGGAAGCCGTGCCGCGCGGCGGCATGAAATCAATCACAGCCACCGTGCCGCCGGCGGTTTCGAAGCGCGTTTCCAGGATCAGCGTATCGTCCCAATAGTGGCGGGAGGTTTTAGTGACTTCTTCCGCGGGTGCGATCAGCCAGCGGCCTTGCCTGGAGGTGCCGAGCAATCCGGCGAAGCATGCGTCGGAATCGAACGAAGGCCAACACAGCCAGTCGATCGATCCGTCGCGGCCGACCAGGGCTGCCGTTTCGCAATCGCCAATCAGGCCGTAATCTTCAATCCTGCAGGCCAAATGTCCTCACAACAGTTCATCTCAGATGGTTACGCCAGTCCGCTGCTGCGTCGCGACCTTGAGCGCGACAGCATCGATCGCTGCAGTAATATCGCCGACCGCCAGCGGCAGGCACCGTCGCCAGTTCGGATGCTCATCAACGGTACCGGGAATATTAGGCTGATCGATCACGCCGAGAAGATCCTCCAGCGAAATCGCCAGCAGACGGGACTTGGTACGCGCCAAAAACTCCGTCACGGCATAGAGATCGTGCCGGTGGATACCGTGATGGCGCAAGGTATCGGTCAGCATGGTCAGCGCATGCCAGCGCGCATCGTCGCTTTCGCCGGGATCAATCCCGAGCGAGCGCTTCAGCTTGAGGTCGCTGAAGGAACGCCAGCCTGCATAGGTCGACAGATCATGGGTGTTGATGGTGACCAACGCGTTGGTGGCGTAATGGTCGAGGCCGCGAAAGGAGCCGCGATCATCGCGCTCGAACATCATCACCAGATAGGACCAGATGCCCCAATCCGCCATCTGCTCGCGAAAACCTTCCGGCACCGTGCCGAGATCCTCGCCGATCACCACGCAACGATGCGCCACGCTTTCCTGCGCGGTCACCGCCAGCAAAGCCTCGAACGGCATCTTCACGTAGACGCCGTTATTGGCGGCAAATCCGTGCGGCACCAGATAAAGCCGCTTCAGCCCCAGCACGTGATCGAGCCGGATCGCGCCGGCATAACGCATCGAGGCCCGCAACATTTCGCGGAATGGCGCAAACGACGTCATGAGAAGGCCTGCGGCGTTGAAGCCCGCAAGCCCCCAGTTCTGCCCGGCGGTGTTGAGCGCATCCGGCGGCGCGCCGACGGCGAGATGGCGCGAGATCGCCGCCTGTTCGTTCCAGGCGTCGAAGCCATCGGATTGCACGCCCACCGCGACATCGAGATAGAGGCCGACCTTCATGCCGAGCCTTGCGGCAAGATCACGGCAATCCCGTAGCTGGCGATCGGCGATCCATTGCACGAATTCGACGAATTCGATTGCAGCGCCGTCCTTGCCTTGGCGTAGCGCGGCGCACCGAGCCTCATCAGGCTGTCGCCAGGGCTCGGGCCAATCCCACCACGGTTTTTGGAATTTGTGCCGTAGCACCTCAAAACAGGCAAACCGCGCCAGCGCCGGTCCGCGCTCGGCGCGGAATTGTTCGAATTCCCGTCGATTGTCGGTTGCCGCATCGGACTTGAACTTCTCGAATGCGGAACCCAGCGCCTGCCATTTCAGTTTGGCGACGGTGGCATAGTCCACGATATCGCCTTGCCTCAATTCGGCGACGGCTTTCCGCTCCAGGGAAACTCCAGGCAATTTCTCGACATCGATATAAAGCGGATTGAGAAACAGCCGGCTGTTTGGCGCATAGGGGCTGCAGTCGCCGGGACGATCGTCAAACAAGGCGTGCAACGGGTTCAGCCCCACCCCGCCCGCTCCCAAATCTGCCGCAAGCGCGATCACGGCTTCGAGATCGGTAAAATCTCCGATACCGCAATTGCGTGCCGAGCGGAGACTGTAGAGCTGCACCGCCAATAGCCAGCAGCGGTCGAAATCGCCGCCATAAGCTTGCGGCGGGGCCACCATCAGCAGAGCTTCCTCGGTAAAGGAGGCGGCATCGACAAGCTGCAGACGATGGGTGCCGACCGGCAAATCCGGAGGCCAGACGATCATGTTATCGCTGGCTTCGCCTTCCGCGATCACCCCAGGCGCCGTAACCTCCTGGATTGCAATGATTTTCCAGCGCACCGGAAATCTGGCCGCCACGCCGAGCGAGGTTTGCGACGGCTGACCCGCGCGGATGACGACGGGACCCCCCAGCAATCGGTGCGGCAATTCCGTCGGCAGAGCATCGAGGATAATCCTCAAGACCGCCTCGTCCGTTACATGCCGGTGACCCTGGCCATCGACAAACTCGGCCTCAATCCCCAGTTCTTTGGCTTGGTCGAAAAGTTCCATTCGGCGTGCTGCTTGCCCGGCTCAAGATCGGGCGTCTGGAAATTCTCTAGATGCAGGAAGAGGATAGCCGATGTTTAACGCTCAGCCATCCATCCGGTTCCACGGGAACCAATGCCCGGGATGCGGCTTTCTATATAGGTCAGGCGCGTCTCTTTTCAGTCGAAAAGGAGGCGTCGTTTCCGGAGATCCGGTCTTCCGGGGCGCCGTTTCCAGAGCAGTGGCATCACCGTGAATAAAACAGCTCAAACTGTCGAGAGCGCTGCCGCCGGTGCTTTCCATATCGAGGATGTTTACCCCCTGATCGAGGGCGGCCGCTTCCCTGTGAAGCGCATTGCAGGCGAACGCGTCGAAGTGTGGGCGGATGTCTATCGCGACGGCCACGACGTGATTGCCTGTGCGCTGGTCTGGCGCCGCGAGCAGGACCGCGAGTGGCGCCGCGCGCCGATGATCCATCACAGTAACGACCGTTGGGGTGGCTCCTTCGTGCCGGATCGGCCAGGACGCTATGTCTATGCCATCGAAGCCTGGACCGACGAATTCGCGACCTGGCGACACGGTTTTGAACTGAAGCAGAAGGCCGGCGCCGACCTCGCCCTCGATGCCGTCGAGGGTGCCGGCATGCTGATGACCAGGGCGCAGGGCGGCAGTCCGGCCGCCGCCGCCGTGATCATGCGCCAGTGCGACGATTTCCTGCAAACCGGCGACACCGCGCCGCTTCTCACCGACGAATTGCAGGGCGCGATGGCCGAGAGCCAGCTGCGGCCCGATTTGACGCGATCGCGATTGTTTCCGTTAGTCGCGGATCGACTGCGGGCGCGGGCCGGCGCCTGGTATGAGATGGTGCCGCGCAGCCAGAGCCAGACGCCGGGCCAGCATGGTACCTTCAAGGATTGCATCGCGCGGCTTTCGGATGTCGGGGCGATGGGTTTTGACGTCGTCTATTTCACGCCGATCCACCCGATCGGAAAGACCAATCGCAAGGGCCGCAACAATGCGGTGACCGCGCTCGATGGCGATCCCGGCAGTCCCTATGCCATCGGTTCAGAAGAAGGCGGCCACGACGCGGTGCATCCCGAGTTGGGCACACTGAAGGACTTCCGAGAATTCGTTGCGGCCTGCAAGTCGTTCGATATGGAAGTGGCGCTTGATTTCGCCGTGCAATGCTCGCCCGACCATCCCTGGCTCAAGCAACACCCACAATGGTTCAAGCGCCGGCCGGACGGGTCGATCCGTTACGCGGAAAACCCGCCGAAGAAATATGAGGACATCGTCAACCCCGATTTCACCTGCGAAGACAGAGGCGCGCTGTGGAATGCGCTACGCGATGTGGTGCTGTTCTGGATCGAGCAGGGCGTCAGCATTTTCCGCGTCGACAATCCCCACACCAAGCCCTTTCCGTTCTGGGAATGGCTGATCCATCAGGTGCAGCTTCGCCATCCCGACGTCATCTTCCTCGCCGAGGCCTTCACGCGGCCGAAACTGATGAAGGGGCTGGCCAAGCTTGGCTTCACGCAATCCTACACCTACTTCACCTGGCGGACCCGGAAATGGGAACTCGAACAATATCTGAACGAGCTGACCGGCTATCCCGAGCGCGACTACTATCGTCCCAATTTCTTCGTCAATACGCCTGACATCCTGCCTTTTCATCTGCAGGGCGGCGAGACCTGGATGTTCAAATCCCGCATCGCGCTGGCCGCCACGCTGTCGAGCACCTACGGCATCTACAACGGGTTCGAGCTTCTGGAGCACGATCCGATCCCGGGCCGCGAGGAATATCTCGATTCGGAAAAATACGAGATCAAGACGCGGGATTGGAACAAGCCCGGCAACATCAAGCTTTATATCCGCGAGCTCAATCGCGTCCGCCGCGAGAATGCCGCTCTTCAGCAAACGAGTAACCTGCGTTTCATCCCGATCGAGGATGGCAATGTGATCGGCTTCGTCAAGGAATCGGTCAATCAGACCAACAGCGTGATCGCGGCAATCGCGCTATCGCGCGACGTACACGAATTCTGGTTTCCGCTCGGCGATGTCCAGGTCGGCATCGCGGCCGATCGCCGCAATGTCGCGGCCGTCGAAAACCTCCTCACCGGCGAACGGTATCCGATCGAGTGGGGCGGCATTCGTCTGCGGATTGATCCGGCGCGCGATCCGGCGCTGCTGTTTCGCTGTCTGGCGTAAAAGGACCGCGCCATGAATGTGATGTCCTCCATCGATGCGAAGGAGCAGCCGGCCACCGAGACCGTGGACGAGCTGTGGTACAAGGACGCCATCATCTATCAGCTCCACGTCAAGGCCTTTGCCGACAGCAATAATGACGGTATCGGCGATTTCGCCGGGCTGACCGAAAAGCTCGGCTATCTGCAGGACCTCGGCGTCACCGCGTTGTGGCTGCTGCCGTTCTATCCGTCGCCCGGCCGCGACGACGGCTATGACATCGCCGACTATGGCGACATCAATTCCGATTTCGGCACCATGAAGGATTTCCGGCGATTCATCGTCGAAGCCAAGCGCCGGGGCCTCAAGGTCATCACCGAACTCGTGATCAACCATACTTCCGACCAGCACGACTGGTTCAAGCGCGCTCGCCGCAGCGATCCGAAATCGAGCGCGCGCAACTGGTATGTGTGGAGCGATACCGATCAGAAATACCAGGGCACGCGGATCATCTTCACCGATACCGAGAAGTCGAACTGGACCTGGGATCCGGAAGCCGGCCAGTTCTACTGGCATCGCTTCTTCTCGCACCAACCCGACCTGAATTTCGACAATCCGCGCGTGGTCAGCGCCATCATTCAGGTGATGAAGCGCTGGCTCGACACCGGCGTCGACGGCTTCCGGCTCGACGCCATTCCCTACCTTTGCGAGCGCGACGGCACCAATAACGAGAACCTGCCGGAAACCCACGCCATCATCAAGAAGCTGCGTGCCGAACTCGACGCCTATTCCAAAGGCAAGGTGCTTCTGGCAGAGGCCAATCAATGGCCTGAGGACGTGCAGGAATATTTCGGCCGCGGCGACGAATGCCAGATGGCCTATCATTTTCCGCTGATGCCGCGGATTTATATGGCGATCGCGCAGGAGGACCGCTTTCCGATCACCGACATCCTGCGGCAGACACCCGATATCCCGAGCAGTTGCCAATGGGCGCTGTTCCTGCGCAACCACGACGAACTCACGCTGGAAATGGTCACCGACGTCGAGCGCGATTATCTGTGGTCGACCTACGCCAACGATCCCCGTGCCCGCATCAATGTCGGCATCCGTCGCCGGCTTGCGCCGCTGATGGACAATGACCGGCGCAAGATCGAGCTGATGAACTCGTTATTGCTGTCGTTCCCGGGCACGCCGATCATCTATTACGGCGACGAGATCGGGATGGGCGATAACATCTATCTCGGTGACCGCAACGGCGTCCGCACGCCGATGCAATGGACGCCCGACCGCAATGGCGGATTCTCCCGCGCCGATCCAGCCAGGCTCTATGCCCCGACCATCATGGACCCGGTCTATGGCTATGAATCCGTCAATGTCGAGGCACAGTCGCGCAGCCTGTCGTCGCTGTTGAGCGCTACCAAGAAGCTGATCTCGGTGCGCAAATCGACGCTGGCGTTCGGCCGCGGCACCATGACCTTCATCCGCCCGCTCAATCGCTCGGTGCTGGCTTACGTCCGGCAATATGGCGAGGAAGCGATCCTCTGCGTCGCCAATTTGTCGCGCTCTGCACAAGCCACCGAACTCGATCTTTCGGCCTGGAAGGAACGTGTCCCGCTCGAGATGCTCGGCCGCACCTGTTTCCCGGCGATCGGCGAACTGCCCTATATGATCACGCTGGCGCCCTATGGCTTCTACTGGTTTCAACTCCAGCAGCCCGATAAATCGCAGCCTGCCAAGCGGTCGGCAGTGCCCGAATTCGAAACGCTGGTGGTGCCGCTGGGCTCGACCTGGGTATCGCTGGCGCGGACCCGGGGCGTATTCGAACGCGACGTGCTGCCGGGACATCTGGCACGCACGCGCTGGTATCCGGAGCGCATACCGAAGGCGATCCAGCCGACGTTGACGTCGGCTATTCCATTCTGCGACATCGGCGACAACCGGCCGTGGCTCGCCTTTTTCGAAGTCACCCAGCGTGGCGTGACAACGCGCTATGTGCTTCCGATGCAGATCGAATGGTTGCGGTTCGACCGCGAGCGTTACAATCCCAACGCCTTCGCCGCCGTTCGCCAGGGCGCGCGCGAAGGTACGCTGCTCGATGTCGCGAGCGGTGAGATCTTCATCGCCTTGTTGCTGCGCAATTTGCGCGAATCCCTGATTGTCGAGGAAGGCGAGCTGCGGCTGAAATTCACGCCGACCAGCAAATTCTCCGACAGGCCGATCCGGCAGCCCGAACGCATCCGCGCGGTCGAGACCGAGCAATCCAACAGTACCGCGCTGGTGGACAGCGACTATGTGGTCAAGCTCTATCGAAAGCTCGAAGCCGGCATCAATCCCGAGATCGAGATGGGCCGTTTCCTCACCGAGGTCGCCGGTTTTGCCAATACGCCCGCGCTGCTCGGCAGCGTGGAACTGATCGAGGGTAACCAGACCAGCGCGATCGCGATCGTTCACACCTTTGTTGAGAATCAGGGCGACGGCTGGACCGTGACTTCGGCCTATCTCGATCGCTTCGTCGAGGAACAGCGCTTGCTCGCAACGAGCGAACATCCCGGCCGCAGCGACGAGCAGGTGCCCTATCTGCGTTACATGGCCCAAACCGGCAGGCGCGCCGCCGAGATGCATCTTGCGCTCGCCAGCACCGACGCGCTGGTCGATTTCGCGCCCGAACCGACCCGGCCGGAGGATGTCGAGCGCTGGATCGAAGAGACGATGATCCGCGCCGATCGGGTGTTCGATACTGTCAGACAGCGCCGTGACGCGTTCCGGGAAATGGACCGCCAGCTGATCGACCAGTTACTCGGCCTGCGTCCCACTTTGCGCAATCGCCTGAGCGAACTGGTTTCGTCTGATGTCGATAACCTGAATATCCGTCACCACGGCGATTTCCATCTTGGCCAGATGCTGATCGTCAAGGACGACATCTTCATCATCGATTTCGAGGGCGAGCCTCGCCGTCCGCACAGCGAACGCCGCCGCAAGGGGCCGGCGGCGCGCGACGTTGCGGGCCTGGTGCGCTCGATCGACTATTCAGCCACCGCAGCACTCGATCGCGCGCTCAAAATATCTCCCGACGAGCACGGCAAACTTGCGGCCGCGCTGGCGGACTGGCGCGATCGCGCCACAGCGACCTTCCTCGCCGCCTATCGCGAGACCATGACGCATCCGCGGCTGTGGCCGGCCGACCGGCGAGCCGCCGAACGGCTGCTGGACTTCTTCCTGATCGAAAAGGCGTTTTACGAGATCGAATACGAACTGGCTCATCGACCCGAGTGGCTGCGCGTTCCGCTGACCGGCGTGCTTCGAATCTTGTCTCACCACAATGAGGCGCCATGAGCAAATTACCCCCCGAGGCCTATGCGATCATCGAGGGCCGGCATTCCGACCCGTTCCACTATCTCGGGCTGCATGCCGAGGGCAACCGGAACGTCGTGCGTGCGTTCCTGCCGGACGCCTCCAATGTCGAGGCGATCGGCGAACACGGCGAAACCGCACCGCTTGCGCGCATTCACGACGCCGGCCTGTTTGCCGGCGCGTTGCCGAACGGTTCGAAACGCTATCAGTTGCGGGCTCGCTTCGGCGACAAGGTGGTCGATCTCGATGATCCCTACCGCTTTCCGCCCGTCCTGACCGATTTCGATCTCTATTTGCTCGGCGAGGGCACCCATCAGCGGCTCTACGACAAGCTCGGGGCGCATCCGATGACGCTCGACGGCGTCGAGGGCGTGGCCTTCGTGGTGCTCGCACCCAATGCCCGGCGGGTCAGCGTGGTCGGCGATTTCAACTTCTGGAATGAGCGACGCCATCCGATGCGGGTCCGCGGCATCGGCTATTGGGAACTGTTCATCCCCCGCGCCGCGCCGGGAGATCGATACAAGTTCGATATCGTGGGACCGCAGGGCCAGCATCTGCCCTTGAAGTCCGATCCGATGGCCTTTGCCGCCGAAATGCGCCCAAGTACCGCATCGATCGTCCTCGACGAGACCAGATTGCCGCATCCGCGGCCGGCGCCACCGGACGTCAACGCGCGCAGCGCGCCGATGTCGATCTACGAGGTGCATCTCGGCTCGTGGCGGCGCAAGGGCCATAACGAATGGTTGAGTTACCGCGATCTGGCCGAGCAGCTTCCCCGCTACGTTCGCGATCTCGGCTTTACCCATGTCGAGTTTCTGCCGATCAACGAGCATCCGTTCGACGGCTCATGGGGCTATCAACCGACCGGCCTCTACGCGCCGACCAGCCGATTCGGACCGCCGGAGGATTTCGCCGCGCTGGTCGATGCCTGCCATCGCGAAGGCCTGGGCGTGCTGCTCGACTGGGTGCCCGGGCATTTTCCGGACGATCCACACGCCCTCGGCCATTTCGACGGCACGGCGCTATACGAGCACGCTAACCCCCTGCAAGGCCGTCATCTCGATTGGGGCACGCTGATCTACAATTACGGCCGCACCGAAGTCACGAATTTCCTGGTGTCGAACGCGCTGTTCTGGCTCGAGCGTTATGCGATCGATGGCCTGCGGGTCGATGCGGTTGCCTCAATGCTGTACCTCGATTACAGCCGGCCCGCGGGGGGATGGATTCCGAACCAATATGGCGGCCGGGAAAATCTCGAAGCCATCAACTTCCTGCGCCGCTTCAATACCGAAGTATTCGCCCGCTTCCCGCACGCTACCACGGCCGCGGAGGAATCAACCGCCTGGCCGCAAGTGTCGCGCCCGGTCGAATATGGCGGGCTTGGCTTCGGCTACAAATGGAATATGGGCTGGATGCACGACACGCTGAATTACATCAGCAAGGATCCGATCCACCGGAAATACCACCATGGCGACGTGCTGTTCGGGCTGCACTACGCGTTCTCGGAGAATTTCATCCTGCCGCTGTCGCATGATGAAGTCGTACACGGCAAGCGATCGATCCTTGGCCGGATGCCCGGCGACCAATGGCAACGCTTTGCCAATCTGCGCGCCTACTACAGTTTCATGTTCGCTCATCCCGGCAAGAAACTGATGTTCATGGGCTGCGAATTTGGCCAGGAGCAGGAATGGAGCCACGACCGTTCGCTCGACTGGCATCTGCTCGACCAGCAGAATCACGCCGGCATCCACAGCCTGATCCGCGACCTCAACCGGCTGTACCGGGCGCTGCCGGCGCTGCACGAGATGGATTGCGATCAAGCCGGCTTTGAATGGATCATTACCGAGGATGCGAATGGCAACGTGTTTGCCTGGATCCGCAAAGGCAGTGATGCCCGGGCGCGTTGCCTTGTGGTGGTGAATTTTTCACCTAACGTCTATCACGACTATCGAGTCCGGGTGCCATTCGCCGGCAAGTGGCACGAGGTATTCAATTCGGATTCCGCGCATTATGGCGGCAGCAATGTCGGAAACGTCGGCGAGGTCCACACCCTGGAAGGTCTCGTGCCCGAACTCAATCTGACTATTCCGCCCTTGGCTGCGATATTTCTCGTACCGGAAAGCTGACGCATGCGATTATCCGCCGGAACACCCTACCGCCTCGGTGCAAGCTGGGACGGCAGGGGGACCAATTTCGCGCTGTTTTCCGCCAATGCGCGCAAGGTCGAACTGTGCCTGTTCGACAGCCAGGGCCGCCGCGAACTGGAACGCATCGAGCTGCCTGAACGCAGCGAGGACGTATGGCATTGCTATCTGAACGACGTTTCCCCCGGACAGCTCTATGGCTATCGCGTTCATGGCCCCTACGAGCCCGAGCACGGCCACAGATTCAACGCCAACAAACTGCTGCTCGATCCCTATGCGAGACGGCTCGCCGGGCGGCTGGTGTGGAGCGACGCCCATTTTGCCTATCGCACCGGTAGCGCGCGCGAGGACCTGTCGTTCGACCGGCGCGACAATGCCCGCGGCATACCCAAGGCCGTCGTGGTCGACGAGACCTTCAATTGGGGCCGCCGCGAGATCCGCCCGCAGATCCGGTGGGAAGACACCATCATCTATGAGGCGCACGTCAAGGGCCTGACACAGAAACGCGGCGACGTACCACACAATTTGCGCGGCACCTATGGCGGCCTCTCGTCGCCCGCGATGATCGACCATCTCAAGCACCTCGGGGTCACCACCATCGAGTTGCTGCCGATTCACGGCTTCGTCGACGACCGGATACTGGTGGAAAGGAAGCTGGCGAATTACTGGGGCTACAACACCCTGTCGTTTTTTGCACCAGAGCCGCGCTACTCCCCGGACAATCCGCTGGACGCCTTCCGCACCACGGTGGCGCGGCTGCACGACGCCGGCATCGAGGTGATGCTCGACGTCGTTTACAACCACACCGCAGAAGGCAATCATATGGGCCCGACGCTGTCGTTCCGCGGCATCGACAACGCTTCCTATTACTGGCTGAAGCCGGACAATCCGCGCTATTACGACGACTTCACGGGATGTGGCAGTTCGCTCAATCTCGGCCATCCCCGTGTGCTGCAGATGGTGATGGATTCACTGCGCTATTGGGTAGAGGTTTGCCACGTCGACGGCTTCCGCTTCGATCTCGCCACTACGCTGGCGCGCGGTCCGAACGGTTTCGACCGCAACAGCGCGTTTCTCACCGCGATCCGGCAAGACCCGGTGCTCGCGGCCGTCAAGCTGGTGGCGGAGCCCTGGGATCTGGGTCTCGGCGGCTACCAGGTCGGCGCGTTTCCCTCGCAATGGTCGGAATGGAATGATCGCTATCGCAGCGCGTTGCGTCGCTACTGGAGCGGCGAAGGCAGCCTGATTGGCGAAGTATCGAGCCGCATGACCGGCTCATCCGACCTGTTCAATCATGACGGCCGTGCCCACCGTGCCAGCATCAATCATGTCACCGTGCATGACGGTTTCACGCTGGCCGACCTGTTTCGCTACAACGAAAAGCACAATGAGGCCAACGGCGAGGACAATCGCGACGGATCGAGCGACAACCACAGCAATAATTGCGGCCATGAAGGGCCGACCGACGATCCCGCGATCAACGCCCTGCGGCTGCGGTTGCGGAAAAACCAGCTCGCCTGCCTGTTGCTGGCGCAAGGACTGCCCTTGATTCTGGCGGGCGACGAAGTCGGCAACACCCAGCACGGCAACAACAACGCCTATTGCCAGGATAACGAAATCGGCTGGGTTGGATGGGAACGCCTCGGCAGCGAGAGCGACCTCACTGACTTCGTTGGTCACATGACCGAACTGCGCCGGCGTTTTCCGCAGATCCGCTCGCACCGTTGGCTCGACGGGCGACGTGCCGACGGTTCCTACGGCGTATCATGGCTAACGCCGTCGGCGGATGACATGACGGAAGCCGACTGGAATTTCCCGGAAGGCAGATTCCTTGCATATGTGCTGGGACCTTCGGAGCCCGGCGGCGCGCCGATCTTTATCGTGTTGAATGCCGCGCCCGAAGAGATCGCATTCCAGTTGCCGAAAATGCCTGAATATAAAAATTGGCGGCAGGTGTTGAACACCGCCGATAACGTGCAGGGAACCGCCGAGTTTGCCTCGGGCACCGAAACGAAGGCGCCTCCCCGCACGGTGCTCGCCTTTTCGGGTTTCGCATGAATGAACGGCAATTCGGTCCCAGGCTGACAGCGGATGGCGCATCGTTTCGGCTGTGGGCGCCCGCGGCCAGGCGCGTCGATGTTCTGCTGGACAAACCGTATGCCCTGCGCCGCGGCGATGACGGCTGGTTTTCGGCCGATGTTGCCGGCGTGAAAGCCGGCGCGCACTACAAATTCCGCATCGACGACGACATCGACGTGCCAGATCCCGCGTCGGCCTTTCAACCGGAAGACGTGTCCGGCCCAAGCGAAGTGATCGACCACGCCACCTATCGCTGGCGCTCGGAAAACTGGCGCGGACGGCCGTGGCCGGAGACCGTGATACTCGAAAGCCATGTCGGCACCTTCAAGCGAGACGGCACTTACCGCGCCATGATCGACCGGCTCGATCATCTCAAGACAACCGGCATCACCGCGCTCGAGTTGATGCCGCTGGCGGATTTCGCGGGCCAGCGC
Organism: Pseudomonadota bacterium; assembly: GCA_018971625.1. Classification (GTDB taxonomy): domain Bacteria; phylum Pseudomonadota; class Alphaproteobacteria; order Rhizobiales; family Xanthobacteraceae; genus Bradyrhizobium. The sequence goes on along the minus strand of JAGXAJ010000007.1, from coordinate 50,465 downwards.
AACTGGGGTTATGACGGCGTGCTTTGGTATGCGCCGGACAGCGCCTATGGCCGTCCCGACGACCTCAAGACGCTGATCGATGAAGCCCATCTGCGCGGCCTGATGGTGTTTCTCGACGTCGTCTATAATCATTTCGGCCCCGAGGGCAATTATCTCGGCCGCTATGCACCTTCGTTCTTCACGGATGCGCAGACGCCGTGGGGCAGCGCGATCGACTACCGGGTAAGGCAGGTCCGCGACTTCGCCATCGAGAACGCGCTGTACTGGCTGCGCGACTATCGTTTCGATGGGCTGCGGCTTGATGCCGTGCATGCCATCGCCGAACCCGGCGAGGTCCCGATGCTCGGCGATCTCAGCCGCGCGGTCGGCAAGCTCGCCGACGCAACCGGCCGCTACATTCACCTGATGCTCGAGAACGACGATAACGCCGCGCACCTGCTCGACGCCGGACAGAACCCGCCAAGTGGGAAATATCGCGCGCAATGGAACGACGATTATCATCACGCCTGGCACGTGCTGCTGACGGGCGAAGCCCATGGTTATTACCGCGACTATCAGCACTCACCGCTCCGCGATATCGCTCGCACCCTCGGCTCCGGCTTTGTGTATCAGGGCGAAGCCTCCGCGCATCGCGACGGGCAGCCCCGCGGCGAACCCAGCGGCAAGCTCGCCCCCCTCGCCTTTGTCAGTTTCCTGCAGAACCATGACCAGATCGGCAACCGCGCGCTCGGCGACAGGCTTGAAGCAAATGCCAATCCCCGCGCCATGGAAGCGGCACTAACAATCACCCTGCTGGCGCCGATGGTGCCGATGCTGTTCATGGGTGAGGAATGGGGATCGAAAGCTCCGTTTCCGTTTTTCTGCGACTTTCATGGCGATCTCGCCAAGGCCGTTCGCGAGGGACGGCGCAGGGAATTCGCCGGCGCTTACGCCAAATACGGTGACGAAATTCCCGATCCGCTCGAGATCTCGACCATGCAATCCGCCGTGCTGGACTGGCCGTCGCGCGAGCAATCGCCGGGACGCGAACGGCTTGCGCTGGTACAAAAACTCCTTTCGATCCGGCAACGGGAGGTCATTCCGCGGCTGGCCGGCGCGGTCTTCGGCCGCGCCCATGCGGAGGATAGCGGTCTGCTGGCAGCCGACTGGCGCTTGGGCGATGGGTCGACGCTCTCGCTGACGGCCAATCTGTCGAACGGGGACACGCCCCTTGCAGCCGCTCCCAAGGGAACCCTGATCTGGGGCAGCGAGTTGACCGGGAGCATGCCACCTTGGGCCGTATCCTGGCGCATCGGATAGACAATGCCGTCCCGCATTCCCGTTGCGACCTATCGTCTGCAATTGACGGCAGATTTCGACTTCGATGCAGCCGCAAGCGTCGTTCCCTACCTGAAGTCGCTTGGCATCAGCCATGTCTATGCCTCGCCGTTCCTGAAGGCCCGCAAGGGCAGCACCCACGGCTATGACATCGTCGATCACACCCAATTCAATCCGGAGCTTGGCGGCGACGCCGGCTTCAATCGCCTGAGCACGACGCTGAAGCAGCACGATCTCGGTCTGATCCTCGACTTCGTCCCGAACCATGTCGGCGTGCATTTCGCAGACAATCCCTGGTGGCTCGATGTGCTGGAATGGGGTCAGGCCTCGCCACATGCGGCTTCGTTCGATATCGACTGGGATCAGTTGCCCTACCGCGCGCGCGGCGGCGTGCTGTTGCCGATCATCGGTTCGTCCTATGGCGAAGCGCTGGAAAAAGGCGAGATCGAACTACGCTACGATCCCGTCGAGGGCAGTTTTTCGGCGTGGTATTTCGAGCATCGCCTGCCGATCGCGCCGCAACGCTACAGCGAAATCCTGCGCGCGATTGTCAAGGAAGCCGGCGCCGAGACAACGGCGGCTGGCAAGGCCCTGCTCGATCTCGCGTCGCGCTACAAGGGATTGCACCATCCCGACCGCAGCGAAGCACCTGATTTCAAGGCCGCGCTCAGGGATACAGCGGGCGGCGGCGAGATCATTGCGCGCGGGTTGGATGCCTATCGCGCAGGTCCCGGGCGCAGCGCACAGGTCACGGCGCTGCATCATCTGCTGGAACGGCAGCATTACAAGCTCGGCCATTGGCGACTCGCCTCCAGCGACATCAACTATCGGCGCTTCTTCGATGTTAACACGCTCGCAGGATTGCGTGTCGAGGACGCCGTCACTTTCGACGCAATGCATGGACTCGTCAGAAAACTGATCGGCGAGGACAGGCTACAGGGATTGCGGCTCGATCACATCGACGGCTTGCGCGATCCCGCGCAATATTTCCAGCGCCTGCGCCGCCTGATCCGCGAAGCGCAGGGATCGGCGGCCAAGCCGCTATATCTGGTGATCGAAAAGATTCTGGGTGAAGGCGAACCGCTGGCATCGTTCAGCGGCGTCCAGGGTACCACCGGCTATGAGTGGCTCAACGTCATTACTCGAGCGTTGGTCGATGGCAACGGCCTCGGCCCGCTCAATGAGATCTGGCGCCAGATCAGCAATCAGCCGCCGCGCCTCGAGCCTGTCCTCAAGGAAGCCAAGAGGCGCGTGCTGGCGACGCTCCTGACCAGCGAATTCACCGTGCTGACCCGCCTGTTGGCGCGCATCGCCAGCGGCCACTATTCCACCCGGGATTACTCCGCCGACAGCCTGCGGCAGGCGCTCGAACTCTATGTGCTGCATTTTCCGGTCTATCGCACTTACCTCACCTCGGCCGGTCCGACGGCGGCGGATCGCGCGTTGATCTCGCAGACGATCGAGAGAGCCCGCGCCGACTGGTTTGCCGCCGACGAAGGCATCTTCGATTTCCTGCGCGATACGCTGACAATGGATCTGTTAGCATCCGGCCGATCGCTGCACAGCGCGCCGCGCGTGCGCCGCTTTGCATTGAAGGTTCAGCAGTTCACCGGACCCGTGATGGCGAAGTCGCTCGAGGACACCGCGTTCTATCGCTACCATCGTCTGCTCGCGCTCAACGAGGTCGGCGGCGACCCGCGGGCCGATGCGCTTTCCACAGATGCATTTCACCGGATGATGCGCGACCGCATCCGGGAATGGCCGCATGGCATGACCGCAACCGCGACGCACGATACCAAGCGCGGCGAGGACGCGCGTGCGCGCCTGATGGCGCTAGCGGAAATACCCGGCGAATGGGCAAGCGCGGTAGCGCGCTGGAAGGTTCTCAACGCGCCGCATCTTGCGCTTCAAGGCGAGATGCGCGCGCCGTCAGCGACCTTCGAGTATATGCTGTATCAGGCCCTGCTCGGCGTATGGCCGCTGGAGCGGCGCGACCACAGCTTGCTGGAGCGGATGCAGGCCTATGCGCTGAAGGCGGCGCGCGAGGGCAAGCAGGAAACCAGTTGGCTCAATCCGCACCAGGCCTATGAAGCGGGCGTGCAGGCATTCGTTGCGCGCATTCTGGATCGCGCGGTTTCGGCGGAATTCATCGAGTCACTGGACAAGCTGGCACGGCGAATAGCGCTGCTGGGCGCGCTGAATTCGCTGAGCCAGATCACCTTGAAAGCGACGATGCCGGGCGTGCCGGACTTTTATCAGGGCACCGAGTTCTGGGACCTGTCGCTGGTTGATCCCGATAACCGCAGGCCGGTCGATTTCGCCGCTCGCGCCGAGGCGCTTGCGTTAGTGGAAACGCCAGACTGGGACCATCTTGTGCAGACGTGGCCCGATGGCCGTTTGAAACTGGCCTGGACCCGCCATTTGCTGAAGCTTCGCTCTGAACTTGCCGATGTCTTTACAGATGGCGATTATCAGCCGCTCGAAGTTACCGGTCCGCACTGCGACCATATCATTGCGTTCGCGCGGGGGTACGGCGGTGACGCCGCGATTGCGGTCGTAACGAAAACGCTCGCGCCGTTATCGCAAGAAGGCCGTTCCTGGCCGCGCGCAGAAGAGTTTGACGGCGCTGTCGATCTCGCGGGCTATTCGGTGGAGGGATTTTCCGGCAAAGCGCCGCTCGCGCAGTTGTTCAGGCATCTGCCGGTCGCGGTGCTGAAGGCGAAAACCAGGGACGAGGCACCAGCAACTGGCAGGCGAACTCGCGTGATCCGCAAGCGCGAAGGCCGTTCGGGATCGAATTAGCCGGACAGTCTGGCAAATCACGCCGCAAAACGCCCGCGCCTTTTCACAGCTCTTTACTTGCTGCGGAGCAAAATCAATGCGTCGAATCGCTGCGCTTGGTGAGCAGGAGTGTGCCCCGACTGCGAATCGCGCCCTGCGCGACCTCTGCAAATCGCTGCAGCAGCCACGGCAGCGTCACTTCGAGCCGGACGTGATCGTCGGCGACATCGAGGTGGCCCGACGCTGCCTGTCCCAGCGCACGGACACGAAAGATCATGCGATCGCCGTCCCAACGCTCCTCATCGACCTTCAGCACGGGAACGCTGGATGCGGCCCTCGTCAGTCCGGACTTCAACCGGCGCGTGGCCTCGTCGCGGCCAAGCCGGTGCGGAATCGAAACGACAAGCGGTGCGGACATCGCGCAAATCCTTTGTTTGATCCAACTCCATGTAGTTGCACATGGTTGGATAGGAAGGGCTTGACGAATTAAGCGGCGCCAACAGCGGAACTTTACCGGTTCCCGTTCGTTTTTCCGGCTGAAGGCAGAGCCCACTGTCGGGCTGGAGGAGATATTCGATGTCTATTGGAACGATCATTCTCATTATTCTCATCATCGCGCTGCTTGGCGGTTTCAGCGGCATCGGTGGCGGACCGTTTTACGGCACCGGCTATTATGGCGGCGGCGGCCTCGGTCTTATCGTCATCATTCTGATAATCCTGTTATTGATGGGCCGGCTGTAAGTTCTCTCACTTCGCGTCTTCTTCATGGCCGGGCTTGCGCCCAGCCATGACGACTTGTTTCAGGGACGACTTGTTTCAGGCAGCGTTATCGCTCTTCTTGTCTGCCAGCTTCTTGATCGCCGGCTTGATCGACGAGGCCGCGTCGTCATATCCAACCCATGCCCTGGATTTCGCGAGCAGGGCCGGCACGGTGCGGACCGTGTAGCGCTTCGGATCGAGATCGTCTTTCACCTGCAGCCATGTCAGCGGCATCGAGACAGTCGCGCCGGGACGCGCGCGGGGCGACAGCACCGCAACCGCGGTCGACATCCGGTCGTTGCGGAGATAATCGAGGAAGATCTTGCCCTTGCGCAGCTTCTTCGACATGTTGAGCAGATAACGCTCGGGCTCTTCTTGCGCCATCCATTGACAGATGCCTTGCGCGAACGCCTTGGCTTCTTTCCACGTCACCTTGTCCTTGGCGCCCGAGAGCAGCGGCGTTACGACATGAAGCCCCTTGCCGCCGGTGGTCTTGCAGAAGCTCTCCAGACCGACGGCCGACAGACGCTGCCGCATCTGCTTGGCAGCTTCGATTACGTCGCCAAAATCGACATCGGGCGCAGGATCGAGATCGAACACCAGCCGCCCCGGCACATCAGGCGTATCCGGCGCGCAATTCCACGGATGCAGTTCGAGGCCGCCGATCTGCGCCACGGCGGCAAGGCCCTCGACGCGGTCGATCTGGAGATAAGGCTTGCGATCGCCGGAAACCTTGACCAGTTCCAGCAGATTGGACATGCCGGTCATGGCGTGGCGCTGGAAGAAAGTCTCGCCGTTGATGCCGTCCGGCGCACGGACCACGGAGCACGGGCGGCCCTTCAAATGATCGATCATCAACTCGCCGACCGCCTCGTAATAGCGCGCCAGATCGAGCTTGGTGACGGCCTTGCCATCGCCGGCGTCCGGCCACAACGCCTTGTCCGGCTTTGAAATCACCACGCCCATCACTTCGGCGTTCGCCGTGGATTTTCCTGAAGCTGTCTTGCTTGTCGTCTTGCCCGCTGTCTTGCCAGCCATTCTCGCGGAAGGCTTTGCGACCTTGCCCATCGACGGTGTCTCCGCCTCGATCTCCTTGGCCGGCTTGTCCTGCCGCAAGCCCTTGAACGCCGCCTGCCGGATATTGCCGGCATCGGTGAAGCCGGCGAACTCGATTTCGGCGACCAGCTCAGGCTTGAGCCAATGTACATCGCGGGTCTTGCGCGGCGCATCCTTGCCGCCGAACGGGCTCTTGTCCGAAGCCGCCGCCTTCAGCGCCGGCATGATGCGACGAATCTTGTCCTGGCCAAATCCCGTACCGACGATGCCGACAAAGGCGAGGTGGCCGCCGCGATAGATGCCGGCCATCAGCGAACGGAATTTGCCGTTGGTGGTCTTCCAGCCGCCGAGAACGACTTCCTGCCCGGCACGGCACTTGGCCTTGGTCCAGTTGTCGGAGCGGCCGGACTGATAGGGCGCACTGAGCTTCTTGGAAACGATGCCTTCCAATGCCAGCTTGCAGGCCGACTGCAGGATGGCGTCGCCGCCGCTTTCGAAATGTTCGACATAGCGGATCGAGGTTGATTGGTCCTTTGCCTTTGCGTTTACTTTGCCGTTGGCCCGCGCCGCCAGCATCCGCTTCAACTGCGCCTTGCGGTCGGCGAGCGGCACGCGGCGCAGATCCTTGCCCTCGGCAAACAGCAGATCGAACGCAAAGAAGATCAGACGATCGGTCTTGCCGTCGGAGATGGCCGCCTGAAGCGTCGAGAAATCCGGCGCGCCGTCGTGATCCAGCGCCACGATCTCGCCGTCGATCAGCATGTCCGGCAGTGCGGTGCCTTCTTTTGCGATCGCCGGAAATTTGTCGGTCCAGTCCAGCCCCTTCCGGGTCTTGAGCACGGCCTCGCCGTTATCGACTCGCAATTGCACGCGATAACCGTCGAACTTGATCTCGTGGCACCAGCCTTCGCCATTGGGCGGACGGTCGACCGAAGCACAAAGCTGAGGCGCCACGAAATCCGGCATCTCGGCGACTTTCCTGCCTTTCGCCTTCGCGGCGGCCGGCTTCGCCTTCGGAGGCTTGGCCGCGCCCTTCCCGTTTGCAGCACGCGCCTCGGCGGCCTCGCCGCGGTTCGAATGCCAGACCGCATCGGCCCTGGCGCGACCGGATTTGACGGTCATGAACGGTTTGGGCGCCCTGCCCTTGCCCTCGGCGATCTCTTCCATCGAGCGACCAGAGGCGACGGATTGATCTTCATCGAGAATATCGTTGGCGTCGCCTTCCCTCGCGAATTCGTCGCGGTGTTTGATCAACAGCCAGTTGGTGCGGTTGCCGCCGTTGCGGTCATGACGCATCCGCACCAATACCCAACTGCCGTGGAGCTTGTCGCCCTCCAGCGTGAACTTCAGATCGCCCTTTTTGAATCCCTTTTCGGGATCGTCGGAATGCCAGGTGCCTCGGTCCCAGAGCTGCACAGTGCCCCCACCATATTGACCCTTGGGGATCGTGCCTTCGAAATCGCCGTAATCGAGTGGGTGATCCTCGACTTCGACTGCCAGCCGCTTGTCATGCGGATCGAGCGAGGGGCCGCGTGTCACCGCCCAGGACTTGAACACGCCGTCGAATTCCAGCCGCAGATCGTAATGCAACCGGGTCGCCGCGTGCTTCTGGATCACGAAACGCCGCTCCTTCGACGACGCTACCTTGCCGGTGCCGCTGGGCTCGGCGGTCTTTTCGAAATCACGCTTCTTTCGATACGTGGTGAGACTTCCAGCGGGCACGGCCAAACTCCAAAAAACGACGGCGCTTGCAGAGCAAGCAAACATCCGGAACGAAAACCCGCAAGATCAGTTGGAAGTTCCAGAAATCCCCTCAATCCGGAGATTGTAATGGCTGCGCGCGCCTATTGGAAAGGCTCCCTGAAACTTTCCCTCGTGTCCTGCCCGGTGCTGCTGTATCCGGCCTCGACTTCAGTCGAGAAGACCCGCTTCCACATGATCAACAAGGAGACCGGCAACCGGCTGCGGCAACAGATGGTGGACGCCGAGACCGGCGACGTGGTCGAAAGCGACCAGAAGGGCCGCGGCTATGAGCTGAAAAAGGGTGAATTTGTCGAGATCGACAAAGACGAGCTGGAAGCCGTTCAGATCGAGAGCAACCATACGATCGACATCGACAGTTTCGTGCCTAGGGAAGAAATCGACAAGCGCTATCTCAATCATCCCTATTATATCGCGCCCGACGGCAAGGCCGGCACCGACGCCTTCGCCGTGATCCGTGACGCCATGAAGGACCAGGACCGCGTCGCGCTCGCCCGCATCGTGCTGACCAACCGCGAGCACGTCATCACCATCGAACCGCTCGGCAAGGGACTGCTCGGCACCACGCTGCGATACCCTTACGAGCTGCGCGACGAAGACGATTATTTCGACGACATCAAGAACCCGAAAATCTCAAAGGACATGATCGAGCTGGCCGGCCATATCCTGAAAACCAAAGCCGCGCATTTTGATCCTTCGAAATTCAAGGACGAATACGAGGACGCGCTGAAGGCGCTGGTCCGGCGCAAGGCCTCCGGCAAGCCGATCAAGCCTGCCGAGCCCGAGGAAAAACCCGACAACGTAGTCAGCCTGATGGATGCGCTGAAACAGAGCCTGAAGCACAAGGGATCGACGAGACGCGCCCCGCATCCGGCGTCGCGGCGACCGACGCATCGCCGCCCTGCCAAAAAGGCGCACCGCTCGACGGCGCGCCAGCGCAAGGCGGGGTGATCTCGGATGAGTCGTCACGCACGGACTTGACGCGGGCATCTACGTCGAAAGCTTCTCCTCCCAAAGATCGTCATTCCGGGATGCGCTTCTTGGCGCAGGCCCGGAATCCATACTCCCTGTTGCAGTGCTCTGTGTTGAACTTAACCACAAGGGATATGGATGGGCTCGCGCAAGAGCGCGCCCCGGAATGACGGTTGAACTACTTCTTCTTTGCTGCCTTCCGCTTCCTCGAGGATTTTTTCTTGGACGTTTTCTTCGGCACCTTCTTGCCCTTGGCTCTCGCCTCGGAAAGCCCGATCGCGATCGCCTGCTTGCGGCTTTTTACCTTTCGGCCCGAGCGCCCACTCTTCAATGTCCCCGCCTTGCGCTTCTTCATCGCGCGTTTGACGTCGGAGGAAGCTTTCTTCGAATATCTTCGTGCCATGATCAATTCTCCGGTTGGCCGGGAACAATCATCGCATCAAATAAAGGTTCCGAATTTGCAACCATGCTTCACGTGGGAAGCGGATGGAGGTCAACGCTTCGAGTTCTAGTCCGCCGCGCGCAGTCGATAGCCGATGCCGGTCTCGGTCAGCACGAATTGCGGGCGCTCGGGATCGGCCTCGATCTTCTGCCGCAGCTGGCGCACATAGACCCGCAAATATTGCGCGTCGGTCAGCTCATCCCACAACTCCTTCAGCAGGAAGCGGTGCGTCAGGACTTTACCAGCGTGCTGCACCAGCACGCGCAGCAAATCGTATTCCTTGGGCGACAGCTTGACGTCGCGTTCGCCGACTCTGACAATGCGGCGCACCAGGTCAACCGAGAGGTCGCCGGAGCGAAACACCGGCCGCTCGCCGTGAGCCTGCAGCTGATGCCGCAACGCCGCGCGCATGCGGGCCAAAAGCTCGTCCATCCCGAACGGCTTCGTCAAATAGTCGTCGGCGCCAAGATCGAGCGCCTGGACCTTCCCGGCCTCGTCGTCGCGGCTCGACAGCACCACGATCGGCACGCCGTCGTTGCGCCCGCGGATCATGCGCAGCAGTTCGTGACCCCTGATATCCGGCAGGCCGAGATCGAGGATGATCAGCGCGGGATCTTGCGTCAGTAATTCCAGCGCGACCTTGCCGCTGGGCGCCTCGAGAATTTCATAACCTTGCGTGCACAGGCCCATCCGCAGCAATTTGCGAATCGGCGGCTCGTCATCGATGACCAGAACCTTGACCGGCGTGGCGCTCATGCGGCGGTATCCAGCGCATGGGTCTCGGCCGGAACTGGCAGCCTGATCGTCAGCACCGCGCCGCTGCGATCACCGCGGTTGGACGCCGAAATGGTGCCGTGCATCGCCTCGACAAAACCGCGCGAGATCGCAAGCCCGAGGCCGGTGCCGGGGCGGACATGGTCACCCTTCTGAGCACGGTAGAACTTATCGAACACGCTTTCGAGCTCCGTCGGCGGAATGCCGCTGCCCTCGTCGACGATCTGCAATGCGACCGAGGCTTTGTCCCGCTGGCTCCGGATCGATATTGTGCTGCCAACGGGAGAATATTTCGCTGCGTTGTCGAGCAGGTTGAACAAAACCTGCTCGAACAAAACAGCGTCCAGCTCCAGCATCGGCAGGTCGGAGGCCAGTTCGAGCGAAACCCGATGATGGGAAAGAATCTTGCTGGCACGCCGCAAGACGCTGCCGATGATCTCGCCAACGTCCTGGCGCGTCGCGTTGGGGACGATTGCACCCGATTCAAGCTTGGTCATATCGAGCAAATTGGCGATGAAACGGTTGAGCCGCTCGGACTCGTCGATCACGGTCGCGAGCAGATCGCGCTTCTCGGTCTCCGAAAGGCCGCTTCCGAGGTCGCGCAGGGTGCTGGCAGCGCCGAGTACCGAGGCCAACGGCGTCTTGAGATCGTGCGATATCGAGGTCAACAGCGCCGAACGCAGCCGGTCGGATTCGACCGTGCGCTTGACCCGGTCCATGTCCTCGACCAGCAGCACGCGTTCGATCGCAAGCGCGCCCTGATCCACCAGTGCGCCGAGCAGGCGGCGCTGGTCCGGCGTCAGCAGCGGCCCGGTCCGGTCATCGTCGATGCCGATCACGCCGATCGGGCCGCGGCCGGTCCGCATCGGCAGGAACAGCCGCTTGGCGCCCGGCAGCGTGTCCGAGCCACGCCCGGCGATGCGATCGTTGCCCCAGGCCCAGTTCGCGGCGGCAAGATCTGCCTCGTCGAGCTGGTCTTCGGGAGGGTAGCCGGTCTTGACGGTCAGCACGCCGTCCTCGGGGAGCAACAGCACCACCCTCACCTTCAGCATCAGCGCGATCTGATAGGCCGTTGCCCACAATACGTCGTCGAGCGTGGCAGTGCCCGCGAGCTTGCGGCTAAAGGCATACAGCGATTCCGTGGTGCGAACCCGGCTGGTCGCGGTCATTGCCTGAGTACGGACCCGCGCCGCGACGTTGGAGACCAGGATCGCGAGCAGCATGAAGAAGAAGAACGCCGCAACATTGGTCGGGTCGGTGATGGTGAAGGTATAGACCGGCGGCAAGAAGAAGAAATTATAACAGAGCGAGGCAGCAACGCTGGCGAGCAGCGATGGCCCCAGGCCGAAGCGAACCGCGACGCTGACCACGGCAGTCAGGAACACGAGATCGACGTTCTCGACGCCGAAGATCGGCCGGATCAGCTCGGCAGCCCCGAGGCCGACGGCCGTGACAGCGAGCGCCATCAGATAAGGCCTTGGATCGAACGACGGCGGCCGGGCCGCTGTCTGCATCGCCGATTTAGCGACGGGCTCCGCGGGCAGTTCATCGCCGGCGATCACATTGACACTGATATTGCCGGCGCGGCGCACCAGATCATGCACCACCGAGCCGCGCATGATCTCGAACCACCAAGAGCGCGTCGCCTTGCCGATGATGATCTGGGTGACGTTGTTGGCCTGCGCGAAGCCGATCAGGTCATCCGCAATACGTCGACCGACGCCCGGAATGGTCACCGCTTCGCCACCGAGCGCTTCGGCGAGCCGCAGCGTATCGGCCAGCCGATCGCGCTGCTCCTCGCTCAATTGCAGGCTACGCCGGGTCTCGATGCTAACGGCGGTCCAGGGCGCGTGCAGCCGGTCCGCCAGGCGCTTGGTGTAGCGCACGAGCCCAGCCGCGCGCGCGTCCTCGTTGAGGCAAACCAGAATACGCTCGCCCGCGGCCCACGGCCCGGCGATCGCATTGGCCTGCATGTGGGTGAGCAACTGCTCGTCGACGCACTCGGCGGTCCGACGCAGCGCCAGCTCGCGCAGCGCGGTCAGATTGCCGGGCGAGAAATAATGCTCCAGCGCGCGCTCCGCCTGTTTGGGAACGTAGACCTTGCCCTCCCTCAGCCGCGCGATCAGATCGTCCGGAGTGAGATCGATCAGCTCGATCGCATCGGCACGGTCGAACACCGAATCCGGCACCGTTTCCCGCACCCGCACATGGGTGATTTGGGCAACGACATCGTTGAGGCTCTCGATGTGCTGGATATTGACCGCAGTATAAACGTCGATGCCGCGCGACAGCAGTTCCTCAACGTCGAGATAGCGCTTGGGGTGGCGGCTGCCGGGAGCATTGCTGTGAGCGAGTTCATCGACCAGTGCGATCTGTGGGCGTCGCGCGATCAGCGCATCGAGGTCCATCTCCTCGAGAATTTGGTCTTTATAGTTCACGCGCTTGCGTGGGATGATCTCAAGCCCCCGCAGCAGCGCCTCAGTCTCGACCCGGCCGTGGGTCTCGACCACGCCGATGACCACGTCAGCACCAGCCTTCAACCTGGCATGCGCGCTCTGCAGCATCTCGTAGGTCTTGCCGACGCCGGGGGCTGCGCCAACAAAGATCTTGAGCCGCCCGGCCGTGTCGCTTTCGCGACGGACGGTTTCCAGCAGCGCATCCGGCGAAGGTCGCTTATCGGGGTCGTGGCGCTGATGTGCCATAAGGCATTATAGTTCAGAGCCTCGATGCAGCCTAGCCACGCTATTTCGGCGCTGCCGCGTCAAGCGCCAGATTCAGCGCCAGAACGTTAACGCGCGGCTCTCCCAGGACGCCAGCAAAACGACCTTCGGTCTTGTCGGCAACCAATTGGCGGACCTGATCTTCCGCCATGTTGCGCGCTTTGGCGATCCGCGGCACCTGGAATAGCGCCGCTTCTGGCGAGATGTCGGGATCGAGGCCGCTGGCCGACGTCGTCACCAGATCAACCGGAATGGGCATCGAGGGATTCTCGGCCTTCAACTTGTCGACGTCTTCCTTGATCCGGTCGTTCAACGCCTTGCTGGTGGGACCGAGATTGGAGCCGCCCGAATTGGCCGCGTTATAGGGCGCCGGCACCGTCTTGGCGGCATCATTCGGGTCCGCCGTGGTCGTCGCCGAAGGCCGGCCGTGAAAATATTTGTCGCTCTTGAACTCCTGCCCGATCAGGGCGGAGCCGATTACCTTGCCGTCCTTTTCGATCAGGCTTCCCGCAGCCTGTTTTGGAAAAACAGCGCCAGCAATCCCGGTTATCGCCAGCGGATAGGCCAGACCCGTGATCAGCGTAAGTGCCAGCAACAGGATGATGGCCGGCCGAATTTCCTTCAACATGGCGGGTCTCCTCAAGCCAGCTTCAAGGCGGCCACGACGAGGTCGATCGCCTTGATGCCGATAAAGGGAATGATGATGCCGCCGACACCGTAGATCATCAGGTTACGGCGCAGCAGCGCGCCGGCGCCGATGGCGCGATATGCGACGCCCTTCAGCGCCAAGGGAATCAGCGCGATGATGATCAGCGCGTTGAAGATGATCGCCGACAGGATCGCGCTCTGCGGACTTGTCAGATGCATGATGTTGAGCACGCCGAGCTGCGGGTAGAACGCCAGGAACATCGCCGGGATGATCGCGAAGTATTTGGCGACGTCATTGGCGATCGAGAACGTGGTCAGCGCGCCGCGCGTCATCAATAGCTGCTTGCCGATCTCCACGACCTCGATCAGCTTGGTCGGGTTGGAGTCGAGATCGACCATGTTGCCGGCTTCGCGCGCGGCCTGCGTGCCGGTGTTCATGGCAACGCCGACGTCGGCCTGCGCGAGCGCCGGCGCGTCATTGGTGCCGTCGCCGCACATCGCGACCAGCTTGCCTTTGGCCTGCTCGTCACGGATCAGCTTCAACTTGTCCTCGGGCGTTGCCTGCGCGAGGAAATCATCGACGCCCGCCTCGGCCGCAATCGCGGCCGCGGTCATCGGATTGTCGCCGGTGATCATCACGGTGCGGATGCCCATGCGGCGCAATTCGGCAAAGCGCTCGCGGATGCCGCCCTTGACGATATCCTTGAGCTGGATCACGCCGAGCAGCCGGCCGTCCTTTGCCACTGTCAGCGGGGTGCCGCCAGCCTTGGCGATCTCATCCGAGATCGCACGGATCTCGCGGGCGATATCGGAACTGTGCGCCCGCTGCAACGCGCGCACCGTGTTTCCGGAAGCTATCGCGAACAGACCGCCGCCGACATAGTTCAGGATCGCATCGACTGCGCCCTTGCGGACCGACGAGCCTTCGGTATCGACGCCGCTCATGCGGGTCTGCGCGGTGAACGGAATGAAGGTCGCACCAAGTTCGGCCATGTCGCGGCCGCGGATGCCGTATTTCTCTTTGGCCAGCACCACGATCGAGCGGCCTTCCGGCGTCTCGTCGGCCAGCGAGGCCAGTTGCGCCGCGTCCGCCAGCTCCTGCTCGGTCACGCCCTGCACCGCGCGGAAGGCGGTCGCCTGGCGATTGCCCAGCGTAATGGTGCCGGTCTTGTCAAGCAGCAGCGTATCGACGTCGCCGGCGGCTTCGACCGCGCGGCCCGACATCGCCAGCACGTTGAAACGCACCAGCCGGTCCATGCCGGCGATACCGATCGCCGAAAGCAGCGCACCGATCGTGGTCGGGATCAGCGTCACGAACAGCGCGACCAGCACCACCACGGAAATCGATCCGCCAGCATAGCTCGCATAGCTCGGAATGGTCACGGTCGCGAACACGAAGATGATGGTGAGGCCCGCGAGCAGGATGTTGAGCGCGATCTCGTTCGGAGTCTTCTGCCGCTCGGCGCCTTCGACCAGCTTGATCATGCGGTCAATAAAGGTCGAGCCCTGGGCGGCGGTGATGCGGACACGGATCCAGTCCGACAGCACCTGGGTGCCGCCGGTCACGGCCGAGCGGTCGCCGCCGGATTCGCGAATCACGGGCGCAGATTCGCCCGTGATGGCGGCCTCGTTGACGGAAGCGACGCCTTCGATCACTTCGCCGTCGGAAGGAATGGTATCGCCCGCCTCGACCAGCACGATATCGCCGACTTTCAGGCTGGTGCCGGGCACCATCCGGAAGGTGCGGTCGTAGCCGGAGAGCAACTTGGCCTGGCTTTCGGTGCGGGTCTTCTTCAGCGATTCGGCCTGGGCCTTGCCGCGGCCTTCGGCGACCGCTTCGGCGAAATTGGCGAATAGCACCGTGAACCAGAGCCACAGAATGATCTGGAAGGTGAAACCGAGATTTCCACCGCCGGTGACCAGATCGCGAACGAAGATCACGGTGGTCAGCGCCGCAACGATCTCGACCACGAACATCACGGGGTTCCTGATCATCAGCCGCGGGTCGAGTTTTGCGATGGCCGATCCGATCGCGGGCATCACGATCCTGGGATCGAGCATCGTAGAGACCGCCACCCGCTTCTGCAATTTCATGGCTTCCATGGACATAACTCCGCAAGACAATCCGTCAGAACGGAAGTGCTCAGAATAGCGCGCCGCCGTTCATCGCGAGGTGCTCGACGATCGGTCCAAGCGCGAGCGCCGGGAAGAAGGTCAGGCCGCCGATGATCAGGATGACGCCGACGACAAGGCCGACGAACAAGCCACCCGTGGTCGGAAAGGTACCGGCCGACGGCGGGATCGACTTCTTGCCGGCCAGCGATCCGGCCATGGCCATCGCCGGCACGATCATGAAGAAGCGGCCGACGAACATCGAGCATGCCAGCGTCAGGTTGTAGAAGAAGGTATTGCCGGAAAGGCCCGCGAATGCCGAACCGTTATTGCCGGTCGCCGAGGTGAACGCGTAGAGCACTTCGGTGAAGCCATGCGGCCCGGCATTGGCCATCGAGGCCACTGCCGACGGCAGCACCACGGCAACCGCGGTCCAGCCGAGATACATCAGCGGCAGCACCAGGATGGCGAGCATCGCCATCTTGACCTCGCGGGCTTCGATCTTCTTGCCGACATATTCCGGCGTGCGGCCAACCATCAGACCCGCGACGAAGATCGCGAGCACCACGAACAGCAGCATGCCGTAGAGGCCTGCGCCAACGCCGCCAACGATGATCTCGCCGAGCTGCATGTTGATCAGCGGAATCATGCCGCCGAGCGCGGTAAAGCTGTCATGCATGGCGTTGACGGCGCCGCAGGAGGCTGCCGTAGTGACGACTGCAAACAGGCTGGAGGCGGCGATGCCGAAGCGGACTTCCTTGCCTTCCATGTTGCCGCCGGTGAGGCCCAGCGCCTGCAGCGTCGACGTCCCGCTCGCCTCCGCCCAATAGGTGATGATGACGCCGGCGACAAACAGCACGCCCATCACGGTCAGGATCGCCCAGCCCTGACGCTGGTTGCCGACCATGCGTCCGAACACGTTGGTCATCGCGGCGCCCAGAATGAAGATCAGCAGCATTTGCAGGAGATTCGACAGCGCGGTCGGGTTCTCGAACGGATGCGCCGCGTTGGCATTGAAGAAGCCGCCGCCATTGGTGCCGAGCATCTTGATCGCAACTTGCGAAGCGACCGGACCGACCGCAATGGTCTGCTTGGCGCCTTCCAGCGTGGTGGCGTCGACATAGGGACCGAGCGTCTGCGGCATGCCCTGCCAGACCAGGAATAGCGCCGCTACCACACAGATCGGCAGCAGGACATAGAGGGTGGCGCGGGTCACATCGACCCAGAAATTTCCGATCGTACGCATCGACGAACGGGCAAAGCCGCGGATCAGGGCCACGGCCAGCGCGATGCCGGTGGCTGCCGACAGGAAATTCTGGTGCATCAGGCCAAGCATCTGCACCAGATAAGACAGCGTGCTTTCACCGCCGTAGTTCTGCCAGTTGGTGTTGGTGATGAAGCTGATCGCGGTGTTGAAGGAGAGATCTTCGGCCACGGCGGA
This sequence comes from Pseudomonadota bacterium, assembly GCA_018971625.1. Lineage (GTDB taxonomy): Bacteria > Pseudomonadota > Alphaproteobacteria > Rhizobiales > Xanthobacteraceae > Bradyrhizobium. The sequence goes on along the minus strand of JAGXAJ010000007.1, from coordinate 33,682 downwards.
TTGCCCGGCGGGATTGAACGGCAAAAATGCCTGAAGGCGCATTAGCGCATAAATGATGAGGAAACCGCCGACATGGAACAGCAGCATGCCGACAGTATAGGTCAGCCAATGCTGCTCGCGATTCTCGTCGACGCCGCCGATCCAATATAGCCCGGCTTCAACCGGTCGCAGCACCGGGGACAGCAACGTGCGCTCGCCGGCGAACACGCGCGTCATGTAGCCGCCCAGCGGTTTGACCAGTGCGACCACGATCACGCAGAACAGAATGATTTGAATCCAGCCAATGACGGTCATGGGAATGTGCCTTCAGGGGTGTGCACAGGTTGAACGCGAGAAGCGATCAGAATCGCTCGGGCCGCAGCAGCGCATAGGTCAGGTAAAACAACAGACCGAGCGAAACGAGGCCGGCTAGTGAATAATCGAAGATCATGACCGTGCTCTCCTCTACAAAGCGTCTTCGAGCGAAGTGGGTACCGCTTCGCCTGAAGAAAACGCGTCGGATATTTCAAAGCCGCTCGCAGGCGTAGGCGTAGCTTATCGCCAGTGCGAAAAAGCCGAAGCCGAGGGCCAGCATGACGACGTCCCACATCAGATGCTCCTGTGCTCGCACTGCGGGTCTCCTCAGAGAGACTCCGCCTCCGCTAGGCACGGAAGTGCCACCCGGCGCATAGGTTTTCGAGACGTTGATCCTGCCGAAATTATAGGAATCTCATAAAGGCGAGCCGCGCCGGGCAGCAGTCCTATGATGGATCCACGCGGCGTTTATGAAATTCCTATATCTTGCCGCTTTTCCCCATCTCGCTTTCCAATGACGCTTAACCCATCTTGCGAGCGTGACTGCTGGATACAGTGCTCCACGTGGGATGGTTGCATGCGGTTGCCGGAAAACCACGATGATGCCGCTAGCTTGCCCGCCCGGCTTCGCGATGCGAAAGCCGTCACGAGCGAGCTGCTGTCGAGCGTGATCGCGTCCGCGTGCCGGCGGTTTCCGTCGATGGGACAGCCCGAAAGTACCGCGCAGATCGAACGCCTGATGGCATCAGAGGCCTGGACCGACGCGGTGCTGGCGCTCTTCGGAGTAGAGCTTCCGCAATGGCAGGTCCGCCGCATCGCCTATGATGAGGGCGAATGGTATTGCGCGCTATCCCGCGAGCGCGAATTGCCGGACTGGCTTGATCAATCCATCGAGGCGCATCATCCGGATCTGGCGCTCGCCATGCTGTGCGCTTTTGTCGACGCGAGGCTTGCCGGCGTGCCGTCGAGCCAGACCAGCGTCCCAGCCGTGCCGTACGACGCCAATGCGTCCTGCGCGCTTCTCTGCTGCGACAATTTCAACTGATGCGGAAGAGCACCCGATTGGCGCAGCATCACAACCTGCCGACCGAATTGCGCTCGGCCCAGGTAATGATCCGCGTTTGCTTGCGGTTGCTCGTGATCGTTGCCTTCGCCTCGTTTGGAGGCATCGGCTTTGCCAGAAGTCTTGCCGCCCTCTCGTGGATGTCCGCGATCCTGAGCGCTGTGGCCGGCATATTGAAACGCGAACGGCCGTTCGGCGTCGTTCTTAATCATTGGGACGAAACATTGGTCTATGCTGCGCTGTTTTGCTTGACGCATGATCTGGATCGCGCGGTTCCAACCTGATGCATCATATTGGTCTACTTCCGTGCAAACCAACTCGAACGCCCCGGAGCATGCCCGGCACCGCATCGCGCTTCGCGCCTGGCACCTGGCGCTGCTGAGATTCGTGGTCACGCAGGACAACGCGGATCGGCTTACGTTATTGGCCATCGCCGCGGAACTGGATGCACCTGGCGCGCGGCCCCAGGCGCGCCCGGCCTTCAGCTTCTTTCGTCAGGCGAGCAACAGGCTCTGCCATGCCATCATCCATCCGCAACATCCAGGCAATGACTCGGTGCTACGAGGGCACCTCAAGCGCATTGATGACGAGCGTCTCAAGCGCGCCCTTGCCGCAGCTCTCGCGATCGAAACTCCCCGCGCGAAATCCGTCACCACATTGGCCAGTGCGAATCGCGACCTGTGGCGCGGCTTGGCGCCGATGGATCGCAAGCGCACGTAAACCTTTCCATGCTTGCGCCATTCCTATGAGATCGGTGATCTATCGCTCTCGAATTCATATGCGGCCGCCGATATCTCACCCGGCGTCTTCGCGGCAACTTCCTTGAGCCGCAGATACTCACAGGAGCATGATCTTGGAAAAAATCAACAAACCTCCATCGCGCGGTTCGCGTTTCGTCACTATCGGACGGAATAGTCGGGGCTATTGGGTCGCTCAGGAAAACAACGGGCTGTTCGGCGGATTGTTCGTCAGCCGCGCGCAGGCCTTCAAATATGCACTGTCCGAAAATGGACATCATTCCGGAGCCATCGTTCTGACACCTAACGTCGTCGAACTCGACATGCATCGCAAGACATACTTCCCGCTAACGGCGGCGGGTGCCCGTTCCCTGCGGAGCCGCGCCGCAAGGCGCTCCGGTTCTGCTTGAGCCAACCGCTTTTATGCCGCGCCTATGCAATAAGCGACAACGTCGCCTCGAATTCATATGCGGTTTTGGACCAATGAAGGATGCGGTCGCCGCGAGCTGGCGGCTCGCATCTTTCGGATCGGCATCTGCCATGGCCGCGATGAGTTATAGCGAAAACCCTGCCTCGGTGGCACCGCAGCGATCGCCTCGACGGCTGGCTCCGGCCTGGTTTCAACGGCCGGGACCGGAGGTGCTCAGCGAGACCATCCCGGTGATTTTCATCGGCCGCAACCACGACGGTTTTTGGGTGGTCCGCGACGCCGAAGCCAAGTTCGGTGGCCTTTTCTGGCGCAAGCAAGCCGCGCTCGATTTCGCCAAGGCTAATGCCTCACCCGGCAGATATGCCGCGGTATTCCTCCAGGCCCGTTTTGAGCTTGATCTGAAAAACCACGGCAATCCGCTGATCGGCGGCGTCGGAACCGTCAGGCACCTCCTCGCCGTCCTCTGGCGGAAGGCCGCTTCCGATAGAGAGAGCTGAGGCACGCTCTATGCGCCGTTCAAGTCGGCGCACTACTCAAACCTGGCCCCGGCTATTCAATCTGGAGACTGCGGATGAAAGTTGCTGTATGTAACCAATGCTGTTCTGATATCGGGCGCGCTAGCAAGCGTTGGGGTGAGGTTCATGAGTTACGTTTTCGCCCTCATACCGCAAACCCATATCGGGGGTTTGTTTGTGGTACAGGACAAACACGATCCAGCGGAATTTGTCGAGCTTGCGAAACCGCACTTGCCTGCGAAACTACTTGCTGAGCTTCGGAAGGTCTATGAAGACTTGGACGACCACCAAGGCGCATGCGTCTTTACCAACCCTCAGACGCAATGGCTCATCGTGATCTTTAAGAAAGAGCCCCGCGACATCCGTTCGGTGGGCTTGCATGAGATCGTGCACCTCGCCGACCGGCTTGCGACAGGTCGGGAAAACCGCGCCCTGTTCATCGAAAACGTCTATATGACGTTCGCGGATGATTTGGAGGCTCGCTTGGCCTCACCGAAGTAGGGAGGCTTTTCCGCAATTGATGAGCGAAGCCAACGGCGCTCGCGAGCGCACCGCCTATTCCGCAGCGCTGCGCAGCTCCGCCTTCTCGACCCGTACCGCGCAGAACTTGAATTCGGGAATCTTGCCAAACGGATCGAGTGCCGGATTGGTCAGCAAATTGGCCGCCGCTTCCGCGTAGCAGAACGGCATGAAAACCATATTCTCCGGAACGTCGCGGTCGCTGCGTACCTTCACCTCGACCGCGCCACGGCGGGTCTGCATCCGGATGAAACTGCCGGGCTGCACATTCAGCCGCCGCATGTCCTTTGGCGACATGAACGCCGTCGCCTCCGGCTCGATCTGGTCCAGCACATGAGAGCGCCGGGTCATCGAACCCGTATGCCAATGCTCGAGCACGCGCCCGGTCGACAGCACCATCGGATATTCGTCGTCAGGCAATTCATCGGGCGGCAGCACATGCGCCGGCACGATCTTGCCGCGTCCGCTTTCGGTCGGATAGCCCGTCGTGAAGATGATCTCGTTACCGGGCTGATGCGGGTCGTCGACCGGATAGGTCACCGCTCCCTCGCGCACCAGCCGCTCCCAGGTGATGTTCTTCAGCGACGGCATCACCTGCGTCATCTCGGTAAAGACATCGGCAGGTCCGCTGTAATTCCAGGGCAGCCCCATGCGTTTGGCAATTTCCTGGATGATCCACAGATCCTGTCGCGCCTCGCCCGGCGATTTGATGACCTCGCGCGCGAGCTGGACGCGGCGGTCGGTGTTGGTGAAAGTGCCGGATTTTTCCGCGAAGGCCGAAGCCGGCAGGATGACGTCGGCATGGAACGCGGTCTCGGTGACGAACAGATCCTGCACCACGAGATGGTCGAGCTTGGCCAGCGCCTCGCGGGCGTGCTGGAGATCGGGGTCCGACATCGCCGGGTTCTCGCCTTCGATATACATGCCCGATATTTCGCCGGCATGAATCGCGTTCATGATCTCGACCACGGTGAGGCCGCGAACCGGATCGATGTCGTGATGCCAGACCTTTTCGAACGGCGCGCGCAAATCGGCGCGCCCGACGGGCATATAATCCGGCAGGAACATCGGGATCAATCCGGCGTCGGAAGCGCCCTGCACGTTGTTCTGGCCGCGCAGCGGATGCAGCCCGGTGCCTGGCCGGCCGATCTGTCCCGTCGTCAGCGCCAGCGCGATCAGGCAGCGCGCATTGTCGGTGCCGTGCACGTGCTGGCTGATGCCCATGCCCCAGAAGATGATCGAGGCGCGCGAGCGCGCGTACATCCGCGCCACTTCGCGCAGCGTATCTGCCGGAATGCCGCAGATCGGCTCCATTTTTTCCGGGGTGAATTCCTTGATCCGCTCCTGCAGCTCATCGAAACCCTCGGTGTATCCTTCGATATATTGCTGGTCGGTCAGTCCTTCGGTGATGATGGTGTTCAGCATCGCGTTCAGCAGCGCGACGTCGCTGCCGGGCTTGAACTGCAAATGCCTGTAGGCGTGGCGCGACAGCGTCTGCCGGCGCGGGTCCATCACGATCAGCTTGGCGCCGCGCTTGGCCGCGTTCTTGATGAAGGTCGCGGCCACCGGATGGTTGACGGTCGGATTGGCGCCGATCACCCAGATCACCTCGGCCTCGAGCGCGGCGGAGAACGGCGCCGACACCGCGCCGGAGTTCAGGCCTTCCATCAACGCCGCGACCGACGAGGCATGGCACAGCCGGGTGCAGTGATCGACATTATTGGAGCCAAAGCCGGTGCGCACCAGCTTCTGGAACAGATAGGCCTCCTCGTTCGATCCCTTGGCCGAGCCGAAGCCCGCGAGCGCCTTAAAACCCTTTTCGTCGCGGATCTTGACCAGGCCGCGCGCCGCGATGTCGAGCGCCTCGTCCCACGAGGCTTCGCGGAAATGGGTAAACGGGTTGGCCGGATCGACCTGATCGTTGGCATCCTTCTTCGCGTTCGGCAACCGCACCAGCGGCTTGGTCAGGCGGTGCGGATGATGGATGTAGTCGAAGCCGAAGCGACCCTTGACGCACAGCCGGTTGTGGTTGGCGGGGCCGTCGCGGCCTTCGGCGTAGATCACCTTCTCGTCCTTGACCTGATAGGTGACCTGGCAGCCGACGCCGCAGAACGGGCACAGTGAATCCACCTTGCGATCGGCATAGGTGATCCGGCTGTCGTGATTTTCGTCCAGCATCACCGCGGGCATCAGCGCGCCGGTCGGACAGGCCTGCACGCATTCGCCGCAGCCTACGCACGTCGATTCCCCCATCGGGTCGTCGAAATCGAACACGATCTTGGCGTCGTGGTTGCGATAGGCCATGCCGATGACGTCGTTGACCTGCACTTCGCGGCAGGCGCGCACGCACAGGCCGCACTGGATGCAGGCATCGAGGTTGACGCTCATCGCGGGGTGGCTGGCATCGCCCTGCCAGCGTTCGGACGCCGGAAAGCGGCTTTCGGTCACCCCGACCTTTTCAGCCCAGTGCCAGAATTTCGAGTCGGGATCGTGCGAGGTTGCGCGCGCCGGCTGGTCGCAGACCAGAAGTTCCATCACCATCTTCTGCGCCGCAACCGCGCGCGGACTGGCCGACTTCACCTTCATGCCGACGCTGGGCGTGCGCGTGCACGAGGCCGCCAGCACCCGCTCGCCTTCGATTTCCACCATGCAGGCACGGCAATTGCCGTCGGGCCGATAATCCGGCTGCGGCGAATGACACAGATGCGGAATTTCGTGGCCTTCGCGTTTGGCGACCTGCCAGATAGTTTCGCCAGGTTTGGCTTCGACCTGTTTGCCGTCGAGTTCGAAGGTGATCTTGGTCATTCCGCAGCTTCCTTCGGCAAGAACTCGTCCGGGAAATATTTAATGACGGAAGTCAGCGGGTTCGAGGCCGCCTGGCCGAGGCCGCAGATCGAGGCATCGCGCATCGCCTGGCTCAATTCGCCAAGCAATTCGCGTTTCCAGACCGGCTGCTCCATCAACAGCGCCGCCTTCTGGGTGCCGACGCGGCACGGCGTACACTGGCCGCAGCTTTCGTCCTCGAAAAACCGCATCAAGTTCAGCGCCGCATCTTTCACGCTGTCCTGATCGGACAGGATGATGACCGCCGCCGAGCCGATGAAGCAGCCATATTTCTCCAGGGTGCCGAAATCGAGCGGAATATCGTCCATCGCCGCGGGCAGAATACCCCCCGACGCTCCGCCCGGAAGATAGGCATGGAAGGTGTGTCCTTCAGCCATGCCGCCGCAGAATTCGTCGATCAGTTCGCGCACCGTAACGCCGGCCGGCGCGAGCTTCATGCCGGGGTTTTTGACGCGGCCCGAAACGGAATAAGAGCGAAGGCCGCGGCGGCCGTTGCGGCCATGGCTGTTCCACCAGTCCGCCCCCTTTTCGACGATGTCGCGAACCCACCACAACGTCTCGACATTGTTGATCAACGTCGGCAGGCCGAACAGCCCGACCTGGAACGGATAGGGCGGCTTGTGCCGGGGCAGTCCGCGCTTGCCCTCGATGCTCTCCAGCAGCGAGGATTCCTCGCCGCAGATATAGGCGCCGGCGCCGCGCCGCAGATGCAGCACCGGGCCGCCCGGCGGCAGCCTGACGATCTCGCGATCGAGGATCTCGCGCGCCGCCGGGTATTCGTCACGGATGTAGATGTAGATGTCGGACGCTTCCACCACATGCGCGCCGATCAGCATGCCCTCGAGGAAGCGATGCGGATCGCTCTCGATGTACCAGCGATCCTTGAACGTGCCGGGCTCGCCCTCGTCGCCATTGACGGCCATCAGCCGCGGTCCGGGCTCGCCGAGCACCGCGCGCCATTTTCGTCCCGCCGGAAAACCCGCCCCGCCAAGGCCGCGCAACGACGCGTCGTCAAGCGACTTGAGTAAATCTTCCTTCGCAAGAGCGCCGGACCGGACGCGCGCCAGTAATTTGTAGCCGCCATCAGCCACATAGGCGTCATAGTCGATGTAGTTCGGCAGCTGGGCGTGAGTATTGCCGCTTTGGACGGCTGCGAGCACGCTCTCGACGCTGGCATGATCGACAAAGTGATAGCCGACCTCCACCGCCGGCGCGGTGTCGCAGCGGCCGACACAGGGCGCGCGCACCACACGAATGCCGGGGCCAGCCTTGCTCTGCAGATCATGAAGCAGCCTTTCGCCGCCCAGCATCGCGCAGGTCAGGGAATCGCAGACTCGAATGGTCAGCGGCGCGATGTCAGGCTCGCCCTCCTTCACGACATCGAAATGGGCGTAGAAGGTCGCGGTCTCGAACACTTCGGCAAAGGAAAGCTTCATCTCGTCGGCAAGGGCCACGAGATGAGCCGCCGATAGCTGCTTGTGTTTGTCCTGGATCAGGTGCAGATGCTCGATCAGGAGATCGCGCCGTCGCGGCACGTCGCCGAGCAGAAGCTCGATCTCGTGGGCAGCCGTCAGATCGACCTGGCGCCCTTTCGGGATTGGCCGGGCTCGTTTGCGTCCTTCGCCCGGATGGTCGAACGGGCGGACCTGCTGCACCTCATGCGCCATCGAACGTCTCGTTTTCTTCTTTTTTCATTTTCCCCGGAACAATTTAGCACTGGCATGCCAACTGCCAATGGTTAAATAATACTTTCGAAATCAAAAAGCACCAAAGCCGGCGCAGAACCCGCGCCAAGCCCCATAACCGGTCCTGGCGGCTCAAGGGAAGCCGATGGAGCTATCGTGTAGCTCCCGACCTCACGGTGAGGCCGGGGCTTTGGCGGCGAAGCGGACCTATTGGAACAGCTTCATCGAGTTGATGAGGGTCTGCACCACGCCGAACACGAGCGGGATGCCGACGAATCCCCACGCGAGCACGAGCTGCAATGTGGTGGTTTGCTGAGGTAATGCGGTGGCTTGCTGATGTTGTAATGTGGTGGTTTGCTGCTGAGGTTTCGTATCCATGATCGACGTCCCTTATGCCTGCACGGCGGCCGGGGCGACCGCTTTTGCGCTGCCCGGCTCGGTCCCGCGATTATCGTTGGCCTTCATGTGGAAGCGGGCGTTGACCGGCCTCACGAAGCAGTTGCAGATGAAGCCGATCACCAACAGACCCGCCATGATGTACATGGTCGTGTTATAGGCCTGCGCCTTTGGCACGCCGTGCGAGACGTTGTACTCGCGGATGTAGTTGACGAGCACAGGTCCGAAGATGCCGGCCATCGACCATGCCGTCAGCAGCAGGCCGTGGATGGCGCCGACGTAGCGGGTGCCGAACATGTCGCGCAGGTAGGCAGGCACGGTGGAGAAGCCACCGCCATACATCGAGATGATGACCAGGAAGCAAAGCACGAAGCCGGCCACGTTACCGGTCAGACCGGTATAAGGCACCGTGCAATACAGCGCGAAACCCAATAGCATGAAAACGAAGTAGGTGTTTCGGCGGCCGATGTAATCGGAGATCGTCGCCCAGCAGAACCGGCCGCCCATGTTGAACAGGCTCATCAGGCCGACGAAGCCTGCCGCCGCCACCGGCGTGATGTGGCCCGGAAACATTTCCTGGCTCATGGCCGAGGCTTGTCCGAGCACCCCGATGCCGGCGGTCACGTTGAGACACAGTACCCACCAGATCAGCCAGAACTGCGGCGTCTTCAGCGCGTCATAGACAAAAACATCGTTTCGCGTGATCAGGCCCTTCGATTCCGTCGGAGCGACATAGCCGGCCGGCTTCCAGCCGGGGGCGGGTACGCGCACGATGATCGAGCCGACGATCATGAAGAAGAAATACACGACGCCGAGCACGATAAAGGTTTCCATGACCCCGATATGAGTGGCGGTATTGAACTTGCTCATCAGCCACACCGATAACGGCGACGCGATGAAAGCGCCCCCGCCAAAGCCCATGATGGCCATGCCGGTCGCCATACCTGGACGGTCCGGGAACCATTTGATCAGGGTCGAGACCGGCGAGATGTAGCCGATGCCGAGCGCTATGCCACCAAGCACGCCGTAGCCCAGATAGATCAACCAGAGCGTGTGGAGGTGAACGCCGATCGCGGAAATGAAGAATCCGCCGGCCCAGCAACATGCGGCAGTGAACATTGCCTTGCGCGGACCGCCTTCCTCGACCCAGCGACCGAACACCGCTGACGAGACGCCGAGGAAGAAAATCGCTATCGAGAATATCCAGCCTAGCTCGGTGAGCTTCCAGTCACCGGGAGCGGACTGGCTGATGCCGATCAGCTTGGTCATCGGCAGGTTGAAAACGCTGTAGGCATAGGCTTGGCCGATGCACAGATGCACGCACAATGCCGCTGGCGGCACCATCCACCGGCTGTAGCCCGGTTTCGCAACCGTATGATCGCGATCAAGAAACGATAAGGCACCCATTATTATTTTCCTCCGTAGAACCACTCATTTCAAGATTATTTTTCTCTGTAGAACCACTCATTCGAGGGTGTCTGCCGTATGCGATTGCGACCTCAGTCCAATGTGCTGGGCAGCTTGCTGTCCGCACTATCTTCGAAATGCGTCAAGATCGCGAAGCGCATCGAAAACTTAACCCCAGACACCATGAAACATGCCCGCCGACTTAGCCGGCGGAGGCCTGAAAGTGTCGCGGCCCAAATCGCCTGTCCCACGACAGGCGCGACTTATCCTCCGCGTCCCCTGCGGAGTGCAATCGATTGGGACAGAAGCCGGGACGGGAGTCGATAGGCAAAAGGTAGATAAATCTACTAAAGTTGACTGCCAGACGTATTTACCTTTTCTATTAAGAACACGATCCGGCGCTCGGCGCGTTCGGTGATTTCGACCTTGTCGCCGGTTTCCCGGATCAGGTTCGGGATATCGATCACCGACAGCGGATCGGTGCAGGATACTTCGAGGAAATCGCCCGGCGTTACGCTCTTCAGGGCCTTGCGCGTTTTCAGCGCCGGCAAGGGACATTTAAGTCCACTGAGATCGAGCTTGGTGGTGGCCATGCCGCAACATGGCGAAGGGGGCGGGCATCGTCAACGGCCGCCACTCACGGCAAAAACGGTTGCGAGAGCGTTTTCGAGCGAAGCATGCCCTCGGACTTGATCCGTGGGTGGATGCCGGTTCGCGTAAAGAAAACGCGTCGAAACAAGAATCTAGAGTCCCGTTCTCATTCCCATCGGAAACGGAAAAGACTCTAGATCAGATTCGCATAACCAAGAAAGCCGACGAATTGCCCGGATTTCACTTGCGTGATGTCCTCGCCGAGCTGGACCAGGCCATCGGTATCGACCAGCGACGACAACAGCCCGGCGCCTTCCCGCGGGAACTTGAACGCCTGAGGTGCACCATTCTCATCCGCGCGCAGGTAGACCCGGACGTATTCCCGACGCCCGGCTTTCTTGTTGTAGCTGAAGGCTGCGCGAACGGGCATCGGAATCAGGTTCTGTTGCGCAGCGCCACACAGCGCCAGCACCGTCGGCCGCACCACATGCACAAAGGTGACAAAGCTCGCTACCGGATTGCCCGGCAAGCCGATGAAGGGCGTGCCGCCGATGACGCCCATCGCGACCGGACGTCCCGGCTTGATCGCCATGCGCCATAATACCAGTCTGCCGACGCTTTCGACCGCGGCCTTGACGTGATCTTCCTCGCCGGTGGAAACGCCGCCGCTGGTCAGGATCAGATCGTGACTGCGCGCAGCCATCTGCAAGGCCTGCGCAAGCGACGCGCGGTCATCGCGGAGGATGCCGAGATCGCTGAGCTCGCAGCTCAGCCTCGCCAGCATCGCCATCAACATAAAGCGGTTGGAATCGAACAATTGCCCGGCGGCACGGAGCCCTCCCGGCGACACCAGTTCGTTGCCGGTGGAAAATACCGCGACGCGGATGCGCCTTTTCACATTCAGATGCGTCAGCCCGAACGCGGCGGCGAGCGCGACATCCTGTGGCCGCAGCCGGCGGCCCGCCGCCAACGCCGAATGCCCCGCAGCAACGTCCTCGCCGGCGGGACGCACATTGGCGCCGGGATGCAATCCCGCGGGCAGAATGACCTTGCCGTCGTCGGCGATCTGAACGTCCTCCTGCATGAACACGGTATCGGCGCCTTCGGGCATCGGCGCCCCGGTAAAGATACGCATCGCATGTCCGGGCGAAATCGCTTCGCCGCTAGAGGGACCAGCTGCAATCCGCCCCCTCACCGCGAAGGCCTTCGCCTCGCCTCGCGGCAGATCGCCGCTTGCCACCGCATAACCGTCGACCGCGGCATTGGTGAAGGGCGGCAGCGGCAGTGGCGCGGCGACATCGCCGGCGAGAACCCGCCCGTCGGCGGCGTCGAGTGCGACGGTTTCGACATCCTCGATCGGCCTGACGCGCGCGGCGATGATGCCGACGGCCTCATCGACCGACATCATCGGGCCGCCGAAGGCAAAGCAATCGTCGGACAATTGCGCCATCTTGCCTCTCAGACCTCGCACGCGCGCGCCGCCAGCACGTCTTCAACGGGTATCGCAGAGCGCTGCATCAAGCCGGCTACCGCCTCGACATCATCGAGATGGGCTATCGGGAGCGTGGTTTCAATCGCAGCATCGGTCGCGATGCCAGCGATGTTCGGATCATCGGGGAACAACAGCGGCTTGTTGTTGGCGAGCCGGTGGACCTCGATCTTGCGGTGCGGCTCGCGCTTGAAGCCTTCGACGATCACGAGATCGACGCGCGATACTTTCGCCAGCAGTTCCGGCAGCCGCGGCTCGCCGGCGTCCCGCAATTCATGCATCAGCGCCCAGCGCCGGGCCGAGGACACCAGCACCTCGGTCGCGCCGGATTGGCGGTGCACCCAGGAGTCCTTGCCGGGCACATCGACGTCGAAATCGTGATGGGCGTGCTTGATGACAGAGACGCGCAAGCCACGGCTGAGCAGATACGGGATCACCCGCGTCAACAGAGTGGTCTTGCCGGCGCCGCTCCATCCTGAAAGGCCGATTACTTTCATCCCGTGCTCCGGAACGCCCAGAGATCCGGGCGGCTTAACCAATGCCGTCTCGCACTTTATATCCGCTAACCCGGCTTGTCATGCTAACCTGGCGGTATGATGAAGATCGATGAAGCGGCTGTCCCTCTGATCGTGCCCAACCCCGGGGAGCCGCGGCTGACCGAACGCGTCGCCGGGATCGATCAGACCGGTGCTGCGGTCGAGATCAACGTGACGGTCGAGCGGCCGCTAACGCTGTATCTGAATGCGCAGGAGATCGTCACCATGATGACGATCGGCGATTATCCGGAATACCTCGCGCTCGGCTATCTCTTGAACCAGAACATGCTGAAATACAGTGACGTCGTCACCGAGGTCGAGTATCACGACGATCTGCAGGTGGTAGTGGTGCGCACCGAACACCATACCAATTTCGAGGCCAAGCTGAAGAAACGCACGCAGACTTCGGGTTGCGCGCAGGGCACCGCGTTCGGCGACCTGCTGGAAGCGGTCGAAAGCGTCGCGCTGCCGCAGGCGCAGTTGCGTACCTCCTGGCTCTACCAGATGACGCATACGATCAACACCATGCCGTCACTCTATCTCGAAGCCGGCGCGATCCATGGCTGCGTGCTGTGCAAGGAGGGCACGCCGGTCTGCTACACCGAAGACGTCGGCCGCCACAATGCCGTCGACAAGATCGCCGGCTGGATCTATCGCCACGGCATCGATCCCGCCGACAAGATCCTCTACACCACGGGACGGCTGACCTCCGAGATGGTGATCAAGACGGTGCGGATGGGAATTCCGATCCTGGTGTCGCGCTCCGGCTTTACCGCCTGGGGTGTCGATCTGGCAAGGCAGGTCGGATTGACCCTGGTCGGTCGCGCGCGAGGCAAGCGATTCATCGCGCTGTCAGGCGCCGAGCGCATTGTCTACGACCAGAAACTCGCCTTTGTCGAAGAGGAATCCGCGCGGCACAAGCGCAAGGGCGAAGGCCGTGACGAATAACCTGCCTGGCGTCTTGCTCGCCGGCGGCCTGGCGCGGCGGATGGGCGGCGGCGACAAGCCGATGCGCCAGATCGGCGGCCGCACCATCCTCGAGCGTGTCATCGCGCGGCTGAAGCCGCAATGCTCTGAACTCATTCTCAACGCCAATGGCGATCCGGCACGGTTTGCGCGCTTCGGACTGCCGGTCATAGCGGACACCGTCGAGAACTTTCCGGGACCGCTCGCCGGCATCCTCGCCGCGCTCGATTGGGCGGCGGCCAACCGGCCCGACGTTTGCTTTGTGCTGAGCGCGGCGGCGGATTGCCCGTTCCTGCCGCGCGATCTGGTGGCGCGGCTGCATCAGGCACTCAGCGAGCAGGACGCGCAGCTTGCCGTCGCAGCCTCGGGCGGACAGTCGCATCCGGTGATCGGGCTATGGAGTGTCGCCTTGCGGGACGAATTGCGACATGCGCTGGTGCAGGAGGATATTCGCAAGATCGATCGCTGGACCGCGCGCTATAGGCTGGCCACCGTGACCTGGCCGACCGAACCGCTCGACCCCTTCTTCAATGCCAACACCATGGACGACATCACGGAGGCAGACCGGCTGGCAGCGCTGGATGGCGGCTAGCGCCTTTCCGTTCCGATCAAATCGGAACGGGGCCCCAGATTCTTGTTTTGACGCGTTTTCTTCACGCGAACCGGTATCCACCCACGGATCAAGTCCGAGGGCATGCTTCGCTCGAAAACACTCTAAATTAGGCCGGCCGGAAACCGGCTTGCGTGAGCGCCGCACGGCTTTCCGGCGAGGCCAGGGCATCAAAAAACGCCCGCACCGCCTGGCGCTGCTTGCGCGCCGTGACCAGCGCGAAATCGTAATGTTCTTCCGCGAGCGGGATGAAGCCGAGCCCTGCCGCATTTGCGACAGGCGCGATCGTCATGCCCCAATCGGCGCGGTGCTGCGCCACGGCGGCTGCGACCGCGTTGTGCGAGCGCGGCTGATTCCAGTAACCATCGGGGCGCGCTTCGCCGAGCAAGCGGTCGATCAGGATGCGGGTGCCGGCGCCCTGGTTGCGGTTGACCATAATGCAGGCGGGATCGGTCACCGCCGCGCGCACCGCATCCTGCGCGCTCAGGCCTTCGAAGCGCTTGTCGCCCTTGCGGAATACGATGCCCTGCATCCGTCGCCAGCCGGGCACCAGTTCGAGCCCGTCGGCGAGATACGGCGCGTTGTAGGTCTCGGTCTTTTCATCGAACAGATGGATCGGCGCGAAATCGCATTCGCCGCGTTTCGCCGCCGCAAGCCCACCGAGGCTGCCGATCGCGATCGAGCGCACCAGAAGGCCGGCACGCGCCAACGGCGCCGTCACCAGATCAAGCCCGGTACAGTGGCTGCCGACGATCACCAGGTCCGGCACGCGGACATGCGGCGTGAACAGTGTCACCTCGGCCTCTGTGCCGGCCGGCATCTGATCGGCCAGCGTATCGATCCGCAGGAAGCCGTCGGCCTGCGCGAACGACGTGATCGCGCCCGAGCCCTTGCCGCTGGGATAGGCAATCAGGCCCGCATCGCCCTCGACCAGCGACACCATGACGAATTCGGTGCGGCCGAGTTCGGAGGCGATCCGCACCGGGATTTTTGCGGTGACCTTCGCGTCCGATCGCGGCGGCAGTCCCGCCATCCGCCGCAGCACCGGCACGATCATGTCGTGGAAGGTGAACATCGCCGACGTCGGAAATCCCGGCAGGATGATCACCGGCTTGCCGTCGCAGACCGCGAGGCATAGCGGCTTGCCGGGCTTCAGTGCCACGCCATGCGCGACGATTCCAGGCGAACCGAGCCGCGCGATGACGCGATGGGAAACATCGCCCGCGCCTTTCGAAGTGCCGCCCGACAGCACCAGCATGTCGTGGTCCGCAAGCGCCTGGCGCATCGCCAGTTCCAGTTGCCGCTCGTCGTCGGGAATGGCGCCGAAAAACTTCGCCTCGCCGCCATTCTCCGAGATCGCCGCGGTGACGATCGTGCCGTTGGTGTCATAGATCGCGGCGGGACGCAGCGGTTGGCCGGGTTGCACCAACTCGTCGCCGGTGGAGAGCACGGCGACGCGCGGCCGGCGCGCGACCGGGACCTCGGCGATGCCGCAGGCGGCCAGCATGCCGATTTCGCGCGAGCCGATCATGGCGCCGGCACGCAACAGCGCCTCGCCGCGCGCGATATCCGAGCCGGCATAAGACACGTACTGGCCGGGCGAGGCGGCGCGGCGAATCTCGATCGCGCGATGACCTGCCGGCTGGCTATGCTCGACCATCACGATGGCGTCGGCGCCGCGCGGCAGCGGACCGCCGGTGGCAATGGACGTCGCCGTTCCCGACAGCACCGGCTTGACCGCGGCGACGCCGCAGGCGATCACTTCACCGGTCGGCGTCAGGCGAACCGGCACGGATTCGCTCGCCGAGGCAATATCGGCCGAACGTACCGCAAAGCCGTCGACATTGGCGCGATCGAACGGCGGCACGTCGATCGGCGCCACCACGTCCTGCGCCAGCGCGCAGCCCAGCGCATCGGCCAGCGCTCGCATTTCGCTCGGTACCGGCCGCGGAAACAAGGCCGCCTCGAACCGCGCCAGCGCGTCCTCGCGCGACAGGATGGTCAGGAACTGGTCCTGATCGATGCTGTCGCGGCCTTTCGGTTGGAGTGGATTGCTCATCGCTGAATCCAAGTCTTGCTGAACCCAAGTCTTGCTGAACTCAAGTCTTGCTGAACCCAAGTCTTGCTGAACCCAAGTCTTGCTAAACCCAAGTCTTGCTGAACCCATATCAGTCCCGCAACATATAGGCATCGACCGGCGTGCCCGCAGCATGGCCTTCGGAGCCATCCGGAATCGCGAGCCAGGCGTCGGCGCGGGCGATGGCGGCCAGCGGCATCTCGCCGACCGAAAGCGGCATCCAGCCAGCATTCCTTCGTTCGAGCAGCACGATTTCGGCGATCCCGACCAGCGAAGCGACCTTGCGCGCCAGTGGCAGCGTGAGCGGCGAGCGCGGCCGTCTGCCGGACAGCCGATCAAGCGCGGGCAACGCCAGCGTCCACCACGCTGCCAGCGCCTGATCCGGCGCGCCCGGCAGCACGATGACGGGAATTTTTCCAATCCGGCCGACCGCCGAGGTGCGCCCCGGCTGCAGCGCGATGCCGTGGGCGATGATGTCGCCGCGCCGCGCCAATGCGGCGACGCCGGCATCGCTACGGCCGACGCCGCTGCCGCCGATGGCAACAAGCAGGTCGTTGCCGTCTGTCACCAGGGCGGCGGAGACCGACGCGGCATCGCGACCCGCGGACTCCGCGCGGATGATGTCGGCGCCAGCGGCGCGCGCGCTGTCCGCGATCAACTCTGCCGTGGTGGTTTGCCCTGACGTCGAGGGAATATTGACGATGCGCAGCCGCGGACGGCGCACCTGCACGGTTTGCAGTTTCGCCGCGCGCGCGACCAGCAGATCGAGCGCGCGTACCGGCTGGCCGGTCGCGACGAAACTGTCCTGCGCAATATCACCGCCGCTTCGCCGAACCCCCTGCCCCGGAATGGCTTCTGCCAGCACTTGCGCCGCCGGGCCCGACAGGTCGACGGCATCGGAATCGATCACGCAGTCGCAATCCGAAGGAATGGCATCGCCGGCCTCGACCCAGACCGGTGGCTTGGTCAGCGGCAGCGGCGTGTAAGAGGATGCGCCGATCAGATCATGGGCATGCAGCGCCCAACCGTCGACGGCGGCAATGTTGCAAGAAGGGACCGCAGGCAGTGCCGGCATCTCCGCGGCGATGAAACCTATCGCTTGCGCCGGCGGCAGTTCGACGGGCGCCACCGCTGCGAGATCGCGCAGCAAGGCGGCAAGCGCCGCATCGAGCGGCGTAAGCGAAGCCGGCAGGCGCTGGGACGGGGTCATGGGGGACGAGGTCATACGCGATGGTGAACCACGTATTGGCCGCTTGGCAACCATTCCCCCCGCCGGAGCACACCATTTCGTCGCCCCGATCTCGCCCCATCGCGGCATTGCGATATCACCTTCCGCATTGTAAGGGGTGTCGGCACCGTTGCCGGCCGTCTCGCATGGCCGCTCGCGGCGGGGCCTGTAGCTCAATGGTTAGAGCCGGCCGCTCATAACGGTCTGGTTGCAGGTTCGAGTCCTGCCGGGCCCACCATCTAAATCAATCACTTGGTCAGGGGTTATTTCGCCGCAACGGGATCACCGCACCAGAAACCGCACCAGATACGTGCGCCTTTCGTTCGCGACCCGGCTCCCGCATCGCGATTTTCTCGACCGCATCCGACAAATAGTCGGGGTGATGGTGGCCGTAGGTGTTGAGCAGAACCTCGAGCGACATTCCAAGATAACCGGCCGCCTGCCAGGGATCTGCGCCTTTCTGCATCAGCCAGGTCGCCGCCGTGTGTCGCAACGTGTGAGGCGAGATCCCGGCACCGAGCCCGGCGAGCCTGACGGCGCTCTTGAATGCTGTCTTGACTGAATTTACCGGCTTGCCATTAAACTCGACGAAGTGCTTCGCCTCCGGATCGAGCCGGTGCCAACGGCGCAGATGTGCAAGCAGGCGCAGAGGAATTGGGACGGTCGGTTGACGTTTATTGGTCTTCGCGCTGCCCTGTTTGCGGCGGTAGTAGCGTCCGCGCTCCAGGTCGACATAAGAGCGGCCGACCGCTGGAATCGGCGATGCCGATGCGATCGCTCCTGCGCGCGTCCCACTGTAAATCCCCACTAAGATGAAGCGAGCAAGGTGTCGAAGCGGCCGCTTCGCCGTCGGAGCTTTCACATCGTCGTTCGGTCGACGCGATCTCCTTTGCATTTCGCGATAGCGCCAGCAGGCCCAGATCAATTTAGCCGCATCAGTTCGCGTCAACCATTTGTCGCGCGGCTCGCCTTTTTCCGGCAGCGAGACTTTGACGATTTCACGGTGATAACCTTCGGCGGCATGATGGCCGATGGCTGCGCGCAAATCTTCCAGATCTCGCCTGGCGCCGCCTCGGTTGCGCCGTTTCTTCCTATAAGAGCGACATGCCTCTCCATTGACCTCGCCGAGCATCTTTGCGCCCCACCACGCGTTCAGTCTCTCGATACGTTTCTTAAATTTCCGTATGGCGGGGACGGCGTCTTCGCTTTCGCTATCGACTTTGAACCGATCGTGAAACTTTTCTAGCTGCGCATCCAGGTAAATCGAGAGAACGTCGGCGATTGGAATGTCGTCGATGTGCCGCACTCGCCGCTTGGGCGTGTATTTCGACGCTATATAATCCTCTAGCTTTCTTTCCGCACCCGCAATTTCATCTGCAGCGCAGCCTGTGCCGACATCGCGTCCGTTGTCTCTGATGATCCAGGTTGCCTGGTGGGTAATCTTTCCGCTCTTGTCTCGGCGGGCGGCCTTAAGCTGGAGCCTAGCGCCCTTGCTTCGTCGCGGCATAGCTCGCGCATCCGTTCAATGTGAGCCAGCGTAGTAAATTCCTTGCCGGCAATCTTCTCAATCACTAATCGGGCGCGATCCCGCTCGCGTCGCAGGCCCGCGACCGTCATTCCTCCCATAGGAAACGCGATCTTCACGGCATCAGCAAGGCGAAGCGGGGTATTCGCTGTAATTTCAGGTTGCGATCGATCCGTCATCGACGCGCTTTAAAGACGCTGATCTCTGTCGTGGTGCGATCGCTATCGTCGCAATGGTCTATCTCGAAATAAAGCAGACAATTCCTATATCGCACAACAGAGTATGTTGTCGCACAATCGAACAGTCCGTCGCGCACGGCAGGCTCAATATTTCAGTCAAGCTTGGATCCTGCCTCGTCGATATCGCTGCTGCTCATCACTAGACGAGAGCACCAGGTGTAGCTGGAGGTCTCACCGGAACGCTCGCCGAATAAGCCACCTATTGAGGAGACCTAATCTCCCAGCTCTTTCAAAATGCGGTCGCGGTCCTGAATATGAAGGGCCTGAGTTTCCCGTAGAGTTCGGAGGATGCTTATGCGTCCGTTATATCGTGACCATCTTGGTCGAGCTCTGCGATCAAAGCTTCTTGCCTCGCAGGGTGCCGCTTGCCTTCGGCAACGTGGCGTTCGGTCTGAGCTAAGCGCTGCAATAGTCTGGCGCGCTCCATACCCTTCTATTCCAATCTATTGAATTGGTGTGCCAAGCGCCGGAGAAGGTCCAGCCAATCTAGCAATTCTTCGCATTCGCGCGCCACGCGGACTAGTCGGAGCTATTTGGTCAAGTTGTCAGCCCGGATTCGCCCTTTGCCAGCGCATTCTTTGCACTTGGGTGGAAAGATCCGACTTCCCGGCTTCGTCAGTTGCTCGACCTTGGCTAGACCCGTACCGCCGCAAGCAGCGCAGCGATCTTCCTTGCCAAGCGCGGCGTTGATTCTAGCCATTTGGCGTAACTCCACGTGTTCACCGCTCGCTAGCCGAAGTCCCGACCGAAAAACTCGGTGTCATTCGGATTTCTCGCGTCGCTTGCGTCGCCCTGGAAGAAGTAGCTAACTGCGCCTCGTATCGTTCCGCGAGCGCCAAAAGTCGACGTTTGATGAAAGGGTCTGCCTGATTGGCAAGCGATCTTACTAGCTTGGCGCGGTCTTCAATGAACTTCGTCATGCAAAACCTTACTCAGTGCGCGACTGCCGCGCTAAGCTCTCAAATCTACGATAGCACAACCATTCCTGATAGCTGTCTTGAAGACGTCTTTCAGGCTCGCATCTCTGGGAAATCTCGTCGCCTGCGTTAAAGTCTTCGACCAGGCGCCACTGCGACCTTCTACGGGTTGGGGGAGGCTGTTGTTATTGAGGACGTAGGCAGTTCGCGTTGTCCGGCCTTCCCCATAGGGGCCAATCTCAATGAACTTTTGTCAACGGCTCATTCGTCCGCCGCCCTCCTATGCTGGCATCCGAGCGACCGGCGAATGGCCGCCATCCCCACGGCAAGCTGACTGGATATCCAAGCTTAACCTGTAGGAGCGTGCAAGGCTGGCCAGCAGCGACGCCCGATGCGGTTTCGGATGGGCTTTTATGCTGGCGCGATCATCATCCGTAATACTCAGTCTTCCCAGACCACCTTTTGCGCAATTGAGAGCTGGACCGACCAATGTTCATGGATTATCGAGGCAGCACGCAACGTTCGCCAGAAGCGGTTCTTGACGGGGCCGTCTCGGGCATTGAGCAATGGCCAAGACCAGAAGTCGCGCGGACACAAACGGAGGCCCGGCACACGGAGCTGGCTTCTGTATTTGCTTTGATTGATTGCCTCGACTAACGCCGGACGGTCACGCCTTGTGCCGGTTATCTTCTCTTCTTCCGCGCGGCGTAGCGGGCGTCGCGGGCAGCCTTCTGCTCTGCTTCGAGCGCTGCTTGCCGTGCGACGAGTTCTTCCTTTTCGCGCAAGAGCTTCTCTGCGGCAACGGCGGCGGCCTCTTCCGCGAGGCGCTCCCGCTCGGCCCTTGCAGTCTCTCGCGCTGAACTGACTTCGGCACGTGCAGCGGCAAACGCTTCGCGCTCGGCCTGCCGCGCCCTGACCGCGGGATCATCCGGCCCGGGCTGGCTGCGAAACTTGTTCAGGATGTTCGTTCTGGCTTCCTGCGCCGCCTTCTGCCGGTCTGCGAAGCTAGGTTCCTTGAATCCACTCATTGATAACGCCTTGCCCTTTCCCATGATAAGGCCATCGGCCTTACGCGGACCTCGCGCCACGGACAACCCGCTGCAGCGTGATCAACCTGCCGTGTATACATATCTTGCGTCGGGATGAATTCCGCGACCTGATATTAATCAAAACACACTTAGTCGTTAGTCATAGCAGTCTCTCTCGCTAATCGTTCGGCCTTCAGGCGCTCCAAGTTTTTACGCAGCGCGATTTGCTCCTTCTCGTATTCGGTCAGCGGGCTGTCCGATGGACGGAATACGTTGTTGGCATCATTTCCGCGTTTGCTCATAAGGTGACCTTTCGAATTGCCAAGCATCGGCAGTACTATCGCAAATGGCATCGCAATGAGGAACCGCTTAATCGAAACGCCCCGCATGGGGCTGGGACGAGGCCATCGCCCCTGAGCAATGAAGGGAGCATCCCGCGCAGATCAGCTACATGTCAAAAATAAGTTGGGCATGTCGGCCAAGGTCGATCGTTACCTTCGGCTCGTGAGCGCCGACGGGATCGTCCGTGGATTTGCCTTACGATCTTCCTTAACTCGCAGACTGTCGAGCTGAGCAGGACTTTGGCACCTCGACATCACGTGTCGAAGGAACCGCCATACTAGCGGCCCTTCTTACTTCAATCGCTTTTTATGCATTGCTTTTGGATCATTGCCCGCTGCGATCTGCTGGCGGATGGTGTCAGCTTCTTTCGCCAGTCTTAGCTCTCGCAGTCGGGCCATGTTCTTGCGGACGGCAATTGCTTCCTTGGCAACAGCATCCCCTGCTCGTGCGCCTTCCTCGGCGGCTAGCCGCAATCGGTTGGCTCTGGCAGTCCTGGAAGCATCGTCGGGTTTATCCCTCATCCTAATCTGAGGTTGTCAGCGCTACTTTTTCCGCTCTTGGGGTCGGCCTTAATCTCAAAAGAAACCTTCTGACCCTCAGCCAAATTGGAGAGCCCGGCGCGTTCGACCGCGCTGATGTGAACGAAAACGTCGCTGCTGCCGTCATCCGGCTGAATGAAACCAAATCCCTTTTGGCCGTTAAACCATTTAACTGTACCTGTCGTCATAATTCGTTTCCTGTCGGTGAGCGTGCAACAAGGCGTTACCACAGATAGCGTTGGGAAACACGAAAATAAGCGTCCACTTGGATCTACGGGCCACCCGGCGTTTGGTGATCCAGGCATCATCATCGGCAGCTTCTACGTGTCGGATGACTTAACGAGAAAGAGTCAGGCGAGCTGAGGTCGTCACTCTTTTATCAGGGGGGTCTCTTTCGAACGGTCCCACGGCCGCTTTCCATTGCGGTCGCGATCCCAAGGGCGAGCCGTCGGACCGTCTTCGTCATCTGCCTTTGCTCTAGCTCGGTCCACTTTGATCTGCTCGCGAATTGATTGGAGATCGTTCGGAACCGGCGCAGTTGCAACCTGTGCCTGGGCGGAAGTGGATATAGCGAGCCACATGGCAAGCCCAATTTTCATCAGTCAGCCTCATCAACTTTCGAGAAACCTCTTTGGGGCGCTCCGGCCGACAAGCTGCAGATGCAAACAGGAGCACCGGCCGGCTAAATTCATAGCCGCCAACGCTGCCGCGTGTCGGTGCTGCCTGCTCTGTTAGGCGATGGGCGCCGGCTTTGCACTTTTTGCCGACGGCGGATTGATCTCCGCGATCCTGCGAAGGCAGTCGGCTTCAGAATCGTGTGGTCCCGAGACGAACGTTCCGCTCACTTTAGTGCTATACCAGCCGGATACGACGCCAAGCCGAAGCGATTCTTCCGTGTTGACGTGACGCGGCGAGAGAATTTGCATAAATTTCACTTCTTTCAGATTAGCGTTTGTTTTATCGCGCGCGCAGAAGTCTCCGACTATTATTGGAAGACCATGACTAGCTCAGCTCTTATCGGCGAGCCGGGCAAACCTTGACCGCTCCCTCAACAACCGCGGCAAATATTCTTCAGCTTGGCAGCAATTCGAGCGTCTTCGGCGATGAGCGGATCCTTGTAGGCGGCTCGTGATGCGTCGCTTTCAACGACCGCCGGCTTGTCCTTTTTCGTTGCAGACGCCGCATCGTAGCAAGCCAGTCGCTCGCCCGCATTTTCAATCGCACGACAGTCTGGTCCGGCGGCGAGAGCGCGCTGCGCGCATGCGCCCAGCATCAAAAGCGCGGCAATCTTCTTCATCGAATTTCCTTTGGCGCTTAATGGCCCCATGTTGGGATCGCGCAGCCTGTCAAAGGACGCTGCGCTCAAATGCGTTCAAAAACAATGCCATTCAGACGCCGATGTTAGCCGGCGTCGCTATTTCTTCTTGCCCGATGTGAAGCTCGGTTGCCAAGCTGCGGCCTTTTGGCTGGGAGCTGCAGCGATCACCTTGAACTTCTGCTTCTTGGGTTTCTTCGCTTCTCGATTACCTCTTTGCTCGCCTTTCGCCATGTTGGCCTCCTTGGGTTGATCGACACGGATGACAAGTTCTGTCGACATGCGACTGTGCGCCCTTTGGCGCCAGATAGCCTTGGCACAGTTGCGGCTTTCGACGCCTAAGTCGACATTAGCCGTCCTTCTACGGAGCAAGGCTCAAGAAGACGGAGTGCGTTGCTCTGCGTTCATGGCGCGCTCGAGGGCCTCGATCAACATCTGAGTCTCGACAAACTTGTTTCGCGCTCGCTCCGTCTTGTCTCGGTCAAAAGCCGCAGCCAGCACCTTCACATGCGCATCTCTATCCTCGATCATGCGTTCGCGGGCTTTCTTCAGCATTTCCAGTCGTTCGGCCATCGAATCTCCATTGCGATTATGCCGGCGTTGCCACCTCGGTCGACAGTTCTGCTCGTCAGACTGGTAGCCTTTCGATCGCTTGCGCCACGACCGATATGGCCGCTGCAATCGCTGCCCATGCCGCCCAAGGTGCCTGCTCGCGTATAAGTGGAAAACGTCCCTCCACCTTTTTGCGAAGATCCATTCCTGCGGCGGCATAAAGGCCGGTGCAGGCCGAGGTTAGCGCGGCGGCAATGGCGACCCAGGAAGAGGCATCTTTCACCAACGACCATCCAGAGGCGCAATCATGGCACTCGCTACGCGTGAAAAACGACTACCGCGGCGATCGCCAGCGCGAAAAACAACGGCACCAGCACTGGAGGAACAAGCCACTCTCGGAGGTCGAATCGACGAATATCGGACATGTGACCGCCTTTCGGATTAAGGCGGGAGCGCAAACGCTCTCAGTCACCGATAGCTGCCGGGGTCGCGCGGTGATGGCGAAAGCGGTAACAGCTCCTTCGTCCAATAGCGAGACAAATCGTATTCGCCGCACCGCGATAAGTGCAGGAAACGGCTATGAAGCAGTAAAATTTTGCGAACAAAGCGAGGTAATTCGGCCAACGCGTCAGCAGTCGCTAACAAAGTGATGGCTAATTGAGCCGAAAGAGCGCACCCTGACCGAATGTGCAACAATACAGCCGCGTGCGGGCCCCTTACTCGGCGCATCGCGACATGACCATCCGCTCGCGACGTGAAACGATTACGTTTCAGCATCCGTTCCGGATCAGGGGCATCGAGCGTCTGTTGCCGCCGGGTGCCTATGAGGTCATCACCGATGAGGAGATGATCGAAGGACTATCATTCCCGGCGTACCGAAGGGTTGCTACCATGATTATGGTGCCCACGGGCGGTTCGGCGATGGAAATGGTTTCCATTGGTTCGGTCGATTTATCCGACGCTCAGCGCATTGATGCGAGCATGCCTCGTGACTGAAGAACCCCTTGATCTTGACAAACACCGCGGCATGGCCGCGCAAAAAGCCACGGAAATGCGGCGCACGCTGGCGGATGTCGAAAACAACGCAAGGCAACTGCGCGAGCGGCAGGGAGTCGTCGAAAACGAACTTCTGTCGGTTCAGGCAACGTCCTGGCCTGAGGCCGCTGCCAAGGCGCGCTACATCCTCAATTTGTACGCCGCAGGCCTCCCGCCGGACGATGCCCACCATCGAGACCTGGTCGCGGCAGTATTGGCGGATTTCGTCCGGCTCGACGACAAAGATTAAGCGAATTCTTTACTGGAAGGGTCTTTGGTTGAGGATCGAGCGCCAACCTGAAAAGGCATATAGCTCATCAAAAACCTCTTTCGTGCATGACGCGATCGGAGAGTGGCGTCGCATCAAGCTAGTACAGCACTACAGCCAGCTTCGGCCTGCATAATCCAGGAGGCACGTGCGGATGGCACTGACACGCGGCAGTTTTGGCGGTTATGAATTTGATCGGATGGTGGTCCTGTTCTCGATGATGGACGGTCAAAGGGAAGTACGCTGCGCCGTCAGTACATCCGCTATGGATGACTTGGAGAAAACGGCGAAGACCAAGCCTGAGCAACGCGAAGAGCAGTTCATGCGACTGCGCGATAGGATTGAAAAGCGAGCTGCTCAAAAGATCGTCGCAGGGGAATTCGAGGGTATCCCGCGCGGTATCATCTTGCGCAGCCTGGATTTCAGAGATGAAAGATAGCAAAGCGGCCCGCGATCCGCCGGCTTTGTTGAGCAACGAAGAGTTCGCTTCCCTTCGAGAGGTCAGCAAGGGCGATGCCCAGGGCTATATTCCCCAGGCGCATTGGGAACGGCTAGTTGCTTTGGGATATGCACTCAGAAGGCTTGGGTCCCTGCAGCTGACCGAGTCAGGCAAGCGACGCGTTGCAGCGGGAATAGTTCAATCTGACAGCAACTAGATCTCTCAAACGCCATTTTTCTTGGGCTCGATTATGAGCGCGTTCCCTAGAATGTAAGCAAATCACCTGGCAAACAGGCGATCGTCACCGTTGGGGTAGGGCGCTTCAGCAAACCCCTACTCAATCGTTAGCGGGCCGCAGCAGCTGTTTGATGACAAGATTGGAAGACGAGGATCGCTTATTTTGCGCGATAGCGCGCTCCACCCGTTCAATGCGATCGCGAAGTTTCCGCTTGGCTGCGACGTTCCTGGCCGCCTTTAGAGAATCCTGAAAATCCTCCAGGATCTCCACCAGCAACACATTGAGTGAGCGCTCTTCAGACATCAATTCGCTGGCCCCCAACTCCCGCTATGATCTTCCTCTATAGGACGACGGGTCAGTTGTCCCGCCGAATCTTGGTCGCCCTCCTCCTAATCGCCTACTGAGACGTAGCCCGTGACCGCGTTTAATGTTCTGAGGACACACAATGTGCTGTACAGCATCAGGGCAACGGTCTACGGTTTAGCTT
The DNA here is from genome assembly GCA_018971625.1 of Pseudomonadota bacterium. Lineage (GTDB taxonomy): Bacteria > Pseudomonadota > Alphaproteobacteria > Rhizobiales > Xanthobacteraceae > Bradyrhizobium. Next base: position 7,371 of record JAGXAJ010000007.1, on the reverse strand, counting down.
CAGCTGTGACAGCTGGTCATCTTCAAGCGGTCCATGAAGCGGTGAGGTCCGAACTCCCGCTTATTCTGGTAGTGGCCGCGAGCGTGCCGTCGGAAAGCGCAATCTCACTGATCGGGTAATTTCCACCAGTCAACGCATGCCGCGTTTGCGATGCAGCGAACGCGCTTGCGTGTGCGCAAACGAGGGAGACCATCATGAGTGTCGTTCCCGCAATTTTGCAAGGAGAGGCGCGGAGGCGCTTCCTTCAAGGCATCGCTTTCGGCGCTGTTGCGACGATCGCGATCGGTTTTCTGTGGGGCGGTTGGATTACCGGCGATACTGCAAGAGCCATGAGCGCAAACGCAGAGCGCTGCGGTCGGATGTCTATCTTGGTCCCGATGTGCGTCGCGCAGTTCAAAGCGGCTGACGGCGCCGTTAGCAAGTTCAAGGCGTCCAGCTCGTATTCAAGGGAAAGCACCATCAAGGAATTTGTGAAGACCGTTGCTTCCGAGAGCATGGACTATTCCCTCGCCGCGGCATCCGCGGCTGGCGTGGAAGCTGAGCTCGCAAGGGCGGAACGAAGAGCTGAGCGGTTGTTCGCCAAGCCAGGAGTCCAGCGAAATGAGTGATCATAGGCTCAGACAGCGTTCCTATCTTCGATATTTCTTGTTGGCAGCAATCCTGTTCGGTTCTTTTGTGCTGCTCAATCGCTTTCAAGACGACAACTCGGCAACCATGGCTCCGAACCTGGTATTCGATCGCTGACGCTCGCGCGCGACGTTCTTTGCGAGCCACGGATTCACCCGCGCGGGGTCATTGTGACGTCGGCCGGTGGCTATCCCGGACCTCTTTCGTTGCGATCTCTCATGTCGAAAAAGTAACGCCTCACCGACATTACTTTAATAGGGCTGATTTTTCAGAAGGCAGTGCTAATAAACTCGCCGTCTCAATCTGCGCTTCAAAGGCTTCGCGCGTCCATCGGGAGTGACAGCCTGTCTGGCGGAAGCGGTCTCTGCTTCCTTTTCCAGTCTGAGCTCCCGAAGGCGAGCCATGTTCTGACGGACGGCGATAGCATCCTCAGCGACTTGTTTCATCGCAGGTTCGCGCTCGTCCTTGAAGAGCCGAAGCCGGCTCTCCTTGGCGATCTTTTGATCCGTGGGGCTGGCCATAGTGATCGCTTGCCTTTCAGTTTGTTCGCCGCCCGTCTCCGGTTCGTTGGCTTGGCGCGATCGTCTTCCACCGCATGCCGCACGCCGAGCATTCCCAGTAGTTCGAAACCTCATTTGGTGAAAAGGTCGAATTGCTAGGAGCGGTCACGGTAGCACCACAAACGCAGGTGTCCGTTCCCGCCGGCGGTGACTGTCGTGCCGAATCGCGAATCATCCTCGCTGCCCAGCGTCGGTCGAAGTCTCTTCGGAGATGTATCGGGTAGATAAGAGCGTTCATTTTGGTGCTCCCATTTTCGCGGCGGGAGCCCAAACCGTCTCTCGGCCACTGACGCCGTTTCTCGATCAGCGGTCCGCTTAATATAGGGGGGACGAATCCAAATGCTAGGCGCAACCGGTCAACAAGGTAAGTCTTCTTGTCATGATATTCAGAGATCGAATGCGGCGATCAAGATAGAGACAGCCATCGTCTCAATGTTGAATCTCTTTCAGGTGAATTACTAGGCCGGTCGGCTCGGGTTGATGCGTTGTCAGCCTCATTAAGTTCGCATCGCTCCAGTCGGCAATGCTTATCATCTCTCCGTCCTGAGCTTCTATTCCTGGAACCTCGATCAGCTCCAGGACGTGCAACCCCTTCGCGTCGAGAAAGAAGGTATGATTTCCAAACAGTTCGGAGAACTGGGCGGCTGCTGGATGATCTTCGGCAAGAACTTGTGCCGGAAATTGAGCCAAGGTTCGGCTTATCTGGGCTTCGTTCAACTTCATGACACGCTCCTCCTTTGTTGGCATCCAAGGCCGTTGTTCTGCGTTCGCCGGCTGTCTCTTCGCCGGCTGATCAAAATCATTGAATGATTTCCCAAGAGAGTTGCCCGGAAGTGGGCTCGTCGCTTAGTGGATCTTCCTTCAGAAGCGCGAGATGGCTGTTCGGGCCACGCTCTGTCATCCGACGGAATATTTCACTCGCGCCTTGCCGCGAAGGCTTCAACGAACCCAGCTAGAGGAGACGCTGATACTCGTCGCGTTGAGCTCGCCTCTCAGGAACCTGCGGACACACAGACAGCGATTAGTCGATACGATTCAACGACAATCAACGCCGTCAGCTCAAGTTAAATATTCCGCGATCTCCTCAAGCGACGCATCGAAACGTTCACCAAGAACAACGCTTTTGTTGTCTTCCTTGACGAGCGCGTATTTTCCCAGGTTGTCTTCGTTGATTGAACGGGATCGCGACTTGTGGATCGAGTAGCCGAGTTTGCGTGCGCGTGCCCGCAGTGTGCTTTCGTTCGTCAGGCGCATAAGGGCCTCCTCGCTACGTGGAGGCCAAACCCAGCCCCCATTTCCGTCGTTAGCCAAAGGCTATGGATGACGATCTTTGATCGGGCTGAGCAGGCAAGAAGGTTGGACCAACGTTGCCGTGCTGCGAGAACGCACACGGTTATATTTAAAGCATGGTGAGCTGAATCTCACCATCATCAATTTCACCTAGCGCCAACTTCTCGCGGGCGACGCGTTCGAACGCATTCCGATGCTTGTGGAAATAACTGAATGCTTGATTCTGGGTTTGAAAGGTTGTCTGGAGACGACACACCTGCCGAACCGAGCCGATGGCGAGCACAAAGCTGATTGTCTGTCCCTCATCTGTCGCTGTCTCGGGCACAATCCGGATAGTTTTGGCCATTGAACACCTTTGCAAGTAACGCGATGGGGATCTGATCCGTCAAGGATGTCGCAAAAGCCGTACTACTGGCTACCCGCTATTTCGGGAGCCCTTTCTTTCGCCGCGTCTTTACCTCCAGCAACAAAGCCGCGTCCATTCTCGGCGCTTCTTCGTCCCTGGCTCGCCTCAAGGCGCGAAGCCGCTCCATGTTCTTGCGAACCGCGGCGGCCCTGTCGCTCAATGTCCGCCATTGCTCGCGCGCCTTCTTCCGCGGCCAAACGTTGCCGGTTAGCGCGCGATGCTTTCGGGCGAGAGTTCTGCTGATTTCCTGCTGGCCATTGCGTCCAATCCCGCAACAAGTAAAGCCCGCTCAATCTCGAGATCGAGCGGGCACCACTGCCATTTCAGTACATCCGTGAAATGGCGTTAACGGTTCAAGCCAGCGATAGATTTTCCGCGCTGGATTTGCCCCGCATCTTGTCGGTCTTGATTTCGAAGTTGACTTTCTGACCTTCAGCAAGGCCGGAAAGGCCCGCCCGTTCAACGGCGCTGATGTGAACGAACACATCGTTTCCGCCGTCGTTGGGCTGGATGAAGCCAAAACCCTTCTGGCCATTGAACCATTTAACAGTACCTGTCGTCATTCTCTTCTCCAAAGCGCGCGCATGCGCGTTTTCGCGCGACTATCACGCAAACTAATTCAACTTCGTCGATGTCTTTGGAAAAGGAGCCCGCGGGCGCATTCAACAAGGCACAGCGGCTGATCGAACATTACTAGCATATGCCTTCTTTCGGAACAAAACAAGAGCGCCACGACGAGAATCCGAAGCTTGGACGTCCATTCCAAAAAGAAAGCCGCTGCCTCTGTTCAATACGCGTTCTACGATGATGACTGAACCGAAGTTCGAAGTTCTCGCGGAGTTGCGTCAGCTCGCCGAAAGGACAATCGACCACGCTGAAAAGGCTTTTGGCCTTTTGTTTGACGCGGCACGTCGGTCGACCGCCGCAAGTTCGGAATCGGCAGCGCTCTCGGAGCAAGTGCTCGCCTTCTCCGAAGAGAGCCTGAAGATCAGCTTCCAACACGCTCGAAGGGTTGCGTCAACCACCAGTCTTCTTGAAATTGCCGCCGCACAATCCGAACTAGTGAAGCGGCAGATCGCCGGTGCTGAGCATCACATTCGGGAACTCGCGAGAGCAACTGCATCGAACATCCAGACCTGACGCCGCTCCCTTGAGGTGGTTCGACTGTTCAAAAGGGCGAGCCGCGACCATTTCGCATTCTCCCCGGCATTATCAGTCCCAGGCACCCGCCCGACCGGCCTCGGATTTTGAAATACTGATACATCGTCTAAATGCGTTTCGAACGATTCATGCGTCGGCCACCGCAGAGGAGTAACACGCTTGCAGGTATTCGTCCGAGACAACAACGTCAATCAGGCACTTCGCATCCTGAAGAAAAAGATGCAGCGCGAAGGAGTGTTCAGGGAGATCCGCCGTAAGCGCTTCTATGAGAAGCCATCTGAGAAGGCGACAAGAGAGAAAGCAGACGCCGTGCGGCGGTCGCGCAAGCTCGCGCGGAAGCAGGCGATCCGGGACGGACTAATCGCCGGTCCGATAAGGAAGCTGTCTCCGGTGACAAGCGCGGGGCGAGTTCGCGCGCTCACATCGTTGGGGCACAGCAAGGCTAAGCGTATGACTGAAGGTGCACCCGCAGTCTACAACGGCTCCAAATCCGCAGCCGAACCGTCACGCGCGGGATTTTCTGTTCGAGCGCAATCGCTAAACCCCGTGGATATTGAGAATTGAAACAGCCACTAACGAATGCCCCTGCAACGAAACTGGGGCACGAGAGCGAAAGCTTGCAGACCGGGGGCGCTTGCGAGGCTAACACTTCAAGCGATTCAGAACCACGTTCGGCAGCTTCGGATATCGTGCTGAGAGGTTCATGGGCTTCGGCATCCGATGCCCGACATTGGACACGCATTCTGGGAGGTTACACCACCACAAGTCGCCTCCGCGGCGTTACTGAGTTGGCGATCACGGCTTTGCCGCTCGCGATGCTGTGGATCTCGGCCTGGTTCACCTTCTCCATCGGCCATTACTGGGTTTCACTTCTTATCGCCATTCCGGCGGCCGCCTTTCTTCTGCGGCTCTTTCTGATTCAACACGACTGCGGCCACGGAACATTTCTCGCCCACCGTCTCGCCAATGACTGGGTTGGCCGTGTCATTGGCGTACTCACGCTGACGCCCTATGACTGTTGGCGTCGCACGCACGCGATCCATCATGCAACCACCGGCAATCTCGATCGCCGAGGCATCGGAGATGTCGATACGCTGACGGTTCGCGAGTACCGGGCCCGTACCCGGTGGGGCCGCTTGAAATATCGTCTTTATCGGCACCCCCTGATCATGTTCGGCATAGGGCCAGCCTACCTGTTTCTTTTCCAACATCGGATCCCGCTCGGCCTCATGCATAAGGGTTGGCAACCATGGGCCAGTACAATGGCAACCAATGTTGCGACATCCGTCGTCGTTACCGCGCTCTGCTGGTTTATCGGGATCAAGGCGTTTCTGCTCATTCACATCCCGATCATCCTGCTCGCCGCCACAGCTGGCGTATGGTTGTTCTACGTACAACACCAATTCGAGCACACGACGTGGGAGCGTAACGAGCACTGGAATCTGCACGAAGCGGCGCTATGCGGCAGCTCTCATTACGATTTGCCACCGCTGCTACGTTGGTTCACCGCCAATATCGGTATTCACCACGTGCACCATCTCTGCAGCCGCATTCCCTATTACCGACTGTCGTGCGTGCTGCGCGATCACCCTGAGATGGGCGACGTTGGTCACGTGACACTCCTGCAAAGCTTTCGACTTGTACGGCTTGTGCTATGGGATGAGGCACAGCGCCGATTGGTGTCGTTCCAGGAAGTTGGAGCTCGAAATCTTAAGGCGGTACCAAATCTCGCAATACCATAGCCAAAAGCGTGATGCGTGCTTACGAGATCTATTCCAGCCCAGAAGTCGCGATACGCAGCGATCAAGACTCTAAGCGCTCACTGCCTCAACGTCGAACAAGCCAAGCGGGAACCGCGTATCACTATAAGCGCGCGTGCCTCAAATGCACGACCTCATGTGGACGACGTCCGCATTGAAAGAAGAAGCGGAAGTGGCTTTTCTCGATCCTGATCAAATCTTGATCGCGGCCACCGCTTACTTCTTGAGCAAAACACCAAGCTTGCGCGCCATGCGCCTAACCGAGCCTGTGTGTCTTTCCAGCCGAAGCGATATCTCCGCTGCACCGGCCCTTTAAGATGCATCCGCATCAGATCCCTTTGCTCGGCTTCATTCCAAGTCTTTGGTTTTGGCTTTTTCAATGCAGCTCTCTGCCGCCTTACTTCTCCGGAGCAAACCGCGCGAGCTTGCGGGTAGCCTGCCAAAGTTCGATCGCGAGACCATCCACCATCCGCTTGGCAATCTTCTTTGCGTTCTCATCGTCTCCGCAAACGATATCTTCCCGCCGCTTGATATGGTTATCTTCGCTTAGGAAGTAGACCTGATACTCCTTCATTGGAGTGCCCCAAGCCTCTCATCTCCGCAAGAGCCTCACGTCGGGGCTGCCGACTGGTCGGCCACAACGGCAGCGGGCCGCGCCCTCTTGAGAAGGTCATGCCTCTCACTTTCCGGCCGTATGGAGGAATGTAGCCGATCGGGAACCTGCCGGAAAGCGTATGGCACTACGAGGTGGGGCTCGCCGGGCCACACCTTTGGGACAGGTTTTCTGAGCAATTCCTTAGATAGAGCAATTTGCCGGTACGACCTCTGAAGCTGCTCTTTCGTGAGGTCATGTCCCGCCCGCAGCCGCTCGATCTTCGAGGCAATATATTTGGCGGTCCATTCCGCCATCAAGGCGCTGCGCTTCGTCGTGCGTTCCGCCTTCCAGGCGATGTCGTTCCACTCTGCAACGTCGTCCGGCATCGGCCCTTTCCCCGCTGGCGACCGACAAACCTAACTCAGGTTAGTCCAAAAAGTTCCGCGGCTCCAGTGGCTCCAATCCTGTCCCTATGCCCTAATCGTCCCATGCCCCTCACACTGGACAGCCCATTTCCTAGTTTGATCTTAGGATTGAAGACCGAATACGCCTCATTACCGTCGAGGCAAATATGCCCGCTGCAGAGGACACCGTCCCCCAAGTACGCTAACAGCCAATGGCGACATCAACGACGAGGCAGCGGACTGATGCGGCCTCAATGGAACAATAGAACGCCGAAACACACGATCAGCGTCGCCATGCTCAGGATGACGGTGATCAGTGCGTGTTCCGCACGTTTTTCAAGTTACTCTAGGTGCCGGACCTTCGGCACTTTCGTTTGGAGTGCTTCGGGCAGCGGGCTCATTCGAGCTGTTTGACACGGAACTAGTACCCGGAATCAGAGCTGAGTGATACGGCGGCCTTTGAAACGGCGTTGACGGACCTTTTTCTTGGTCCAGACGAAGGGCTCGGCTTTGTCGTTGTACGCGTTGACGTAGGCATCGATGTGTTCCTGAAGCTGCTTGAGGCTTG
>JAGXAJ010000129.1 GCA_018971625.1 Pseudomonadota bacterium | reverse complement strand
CGGTCGGCTGCGACGTCATTTACCCCGAACAGACGCCTGTAATCCCGTGCTGAAATCTGAAGCAGCGCTCCCTCGGCAAGCGCATCGAGCTTCTCCTGAAGCTCTGGCAAACTGAAATTGACCCGCAGTGGTTTCATTGCGCAACCTCCCAGAGCGCACCGGCGGTCAGGCTCGCAAGCAGGAGGACTATCCCGCTCACGCAGTTGAAAACGCCGAAAGCTGAAGCGCGCAAGGTTGGAGGCGCGTCGTCGGCAACAGCGCGGCAAGTAGACCTTGGGTCATGCCCATGTGAAGTCCCCACACTGCACCGATCATCACGGTCAGAAGATTAGGCCCGACGGCGAGGATGATGTCGGCCGCGACAAGCACGGCGAACCCGATGACGATTAGAAGCTTACGGTCAACGCGATCCGACAGGATCCCAATGGATAGGCCGAAAGGGCATACACAACATTCATGACAACGAGCACGAGCGGTGCCAGCGCGAGTGACCAGCGTGGAGCACGGCCTGAAGAACAGAGGGGCACAAACCTCCCCGATTTGTGTGCCCCAAGGGAAGATAGCGCGGGGCACAGCGGGGGTATACAAAATGTAGTTTGGTCAGTTATGGCCTGTTATAGCCGCCTATGGCGAAATGCCCTACGCTGCAGAGCCTTATCCACTTTTTACTATGGCTGGCTCAGGTTGGCTAGGGACTATGGATTGCGGTTCACACGGGAGAAGAAGTCCAAGGTTCGACCCCTTGTACACCCACCATCGGTCTTTTTGAAAATCAGTCGATTGTCAGTCCAGCCGCCATGGGCGCGCATTCATTTGCAAATGCGGCAAACGTCGCCGCTGTCCAACGCAGCCCTCGCCCGTCGCTCGCCTCAGATCGCGAAAATCCAGACCGCGACGATGGCGCCGAGCGTGGCCAGGCCGCTGATAGTCCAGCCGGCGGCATAGGCCGCCTGACCGTCGACGTTGCCGCGCATGTCTTCAAACCTGTCGCGGGAAACCCTCCAATGGTCCGACATCGTCGCCTCCTGCATTCTTTTGCAGGATAACGATCGGCCGGGAGGCGGGTTCCATTATCCGCCACAATATCGCCGTCAGCCGGGAACCCGGTTATGATTGATTTAGAATCAGCTACAGAGCCTTTTTCGCCCCGACGGAATCGAAACGGGGGTCCAGATTCTTGTTTTGACGCGTTTTCTTCACGCGAACCGGGCTCCATCTCGCTCGAAAACGCTACGATAGGCCTGCTTCCGCCAGGCGACCGAACAGCCAGGAGGACAGCGGAGCGTCGACGACGCCACCGGCATAGACTTCCGAGGCGGCGACGTTCTTCCTCGCCAGCGTCAGCATCACGCCGGCGCGAAAGGCGTACCAGAGAAGCGGATCGGTCATCGCCCGCAGCTTGTGCCGGTCGTGTTCCGGTGGCTGATGGTTGGTGGCCTTTCGCAACTCGATGGCGAGCAGGTTTTCCGGGACGGTACGGCGATGCACGATGATATCGGGAAACACCGATTTTCCACTGTCGTCGTCGGTAGAGATGATCGATGCCTTCGGCAACCGCAGCCGCCGCTCGCCGAGCCGGTTGTAGTCGCAATCCACGTCCCAGCCGGGAAACCGGCTTTCCAGATGCACCGCCAGCCGGTGCGTCAGCGCGCGCTCGCCGAGATCCTGATCAAGCAGATGGGTTTCGCGCGCGTAGAAGTCACCAAGCGTGTGGACCACCTTGTCCAGTTCGGCCTGCACCGCGGCCAGCATGCCTTCTCCACCGGAATGCTTTCATATGAAGGGTTATGCCATCACGACTTCGATCAGCCGTGGCCCCTTTTCGGGAATCGCTTCGGCCAGCGCCTTGACGAAATCGTCGGCATTGTCGACCGAACGCGCCGACACGCCCATGCCCTTGGCGAGCGAGACGAAGTCGATGGTCGGACGATCGATTTTCAGCATATCCAGCGCGCGCTCGCCGGGTTCGCCGGCGCCGACGCCATCGAACTCGCCGCGCAGGATCTGGTAGATCCGATTGGCGAACACGATGGTGACGACATTGAGGCTCTCGCGCGCCTGCGTCCACAACGACTGGATCGTGTACATCGCGCTGCCATCGCCGACCATGCAGATTACCTTGCGATCCGGACAGGCGACCGCAGCGCCCGTCGAGATCGGCGTCGAAAATCCGATCGAGCCGCCCATGTTCTGCAGCCAGTCGTGAGGTGCCGCGGCTGCCGTCGGCGGAAAGAACCCGCGGCCGGTGGTGATGGATTCATCGACCACGATGGCATTTTCCGGGATCGCCATCGCGATCGCCTGCGCAATCGAGGCATAGGTCAGCGCACCGGTCGGCTTCGAAAGCTCCATCAGCATCTGCGGCTTGACGTCTGACGGCTTGGCGCCGAGCGCGCCTGCTAGCGCCTCCAGTGCCGCGACGGAATTTTCGCCCCACGACGTCATGCGGTGAACCTCGCAACCCCTGGGCTTGAGCATGCTCGGCTTGTCTGGATAGGCAAAGAACGCCACGGGATCATTGGCCTCGACCAGTACGATATGCTTGAAGTCCTTCAGGATCGGCAGCGCCTGCTCGACCACATAGGGAATGCGGTCGATCGAGAAGCGGCCCTGCCCGCGCGCCATGCGCGGATGATAGGTCTGGCCCATCACCTTGCAGCCGGTCTTGCCGGCGATCTGCTGGGCGAGTTTCAGCGCCTGCGCGGTCAACGCACTGCCGGTCATCAGCACCAAAGTGTGGGCGGGATCACCGCGCAGCACCTTGGCAGCCTCCTCGACCGCCTCCGGCGAATAGCTGACGCGCTGACTATCGACCGGCACCTGCGCGACGCCGTCGGCCTCGTTCCAGGCAGTGTCGGCGGGCAGGATCAGGGTCGCAATCTGCGGCGGCGAACTTTTGGCGGCGGCGATCGCTGCGGCGCCATCGGCGGCAACCGATTTGGCGTCCGGCGAGGTGCGTACCCAGGCCGACATCGGCCGCGCCAGGCCCTCGATGTCGGAGGTCAGCGGCGCATTGTAGCCGATGTGGTAGACGGCGTGCTGGCCGACGATGTTGACGATGCCGGAATGTGCCTTCTTGGCATTGTGCAGGTTGGCAAGCCCATTGGCGAGGCCGGGCCCGAGATGCAGCAGCGTCGAGGCAGGCGTCCCTTTCATGCGGAAGTAGCCGTCCGCGGCACCGGTCACCACGCCCTCGAACAGGCCGAGCACGCAGCGCATACCCTCCACCCGATCCAGCGCGGCGACGAAATGCATCTCCGAGGTGCCTGGATTGGCAAAGCAGACGTCGACGCCGCCCGCGACCAAGGTCCGCACCAGACTTTCCGCACCGTTCATCGTTCCGCTCCCGTTCGCGACATCTTTTCAGGCCACCGAAGATCAATCATTCCCGACGGGGTTCGTCAAAGGTCCACGGCACATTGCTGCCATCGCCAAAATGATATCGCAGGTGCTTTAACGCAAAATTCAGAAAATCGCCGCCCCAGGCGGCCTTCGCTATGGCCTTGGCTTGCGAAATCGCGGCAATATAGCTCGTTTCAAGTCCAAACCGGATTTTGCACGAGGAAGCTATGACCCGCGCCTTTGCGTTCCTGATCGCGGCCGTCACCCTGCTGGCTGCCGGCCATGCCCAGGCCGAGAGTTTCGATACACGCGAGATCATGGGCAGCGGTCCCTATTTCGGAGGCGGCGGCTCGGGTCCGATTCCGCGCGCCACGGTGTATTTCAACAGCAATTACCCTCCCGGCACCATCGTGGTGAACACCGCCGAGCGGCGACTGTATCTCGTGCTGCCCAACGGCCAGGCGCTGCGCTATGGCATCGGCGTCGGCCGCGACGGTTTTCGTTGGGCCGGCGTCCACAGGATCAGCGCCAAGAAGGAATGGCCGAGCTGGACTCCGCCGTCGCAGATGCTGGCGCGGCGTCCCGATCTGCCGCGTCACATGGCGGGCGGCATCGACAATCCGCTCGGCGCTCGCGCGATCTACCTGGGCTCGACCCTGTACCGGATCCACGGCTCGAACGAGCCGGAAACGATCGGCCAGGCGGTGTCGTCCGGTTGCTTCCGCATGACCAATGACGACGTCACCGATCTCTATAATCGCGTCTCGGTCGGCGCTACTGTCGTGGTAAAAAACTAGCAGGCTTGTTTTCGCGGAAGCGCCGGGTTCATCGGCGCCTGCGACATCAATTAAACTTGCGCAGCGGTTTGCCCGATCGAGCCTTGCAGAGGTTCGCCCATTACGGCAGCGTCGACGCCATGAGCCTAACTCGCTGGCCCTCTTGTGTCTTACGGATACTGACGGTCCCGACATCGACTGTCCGAACGTTGGCGGTCCGGTCATTCGCGGTCGGGCTGGCCGGCATGGCGTTCGAAGGCGCGGTTCAGGCTCCGGCAGCGGCCGGTGAAATCCCCGCCATCGCATCGCGCCAGCGCGCCGAGAAGAAGAACTTTACCGACAGTGAGATCATCGAGGGCTTCCTGAAGACCGCGTTCGGCGCCGAATATCATCTGGCCGGCCGGGTCGACCGCATCCGGAAATACGACGTTCCGGTGCGGGTGTTCGCCGACGGCGCCGATCGTGCGGATCGCAAGGCGCAACTCGCCAAGGTTGTCGCCGATATCGGCCAGCGCATTCAGCATCTCGACATTGCGATGGCGTCCAGCGGCGATGAGGCCAATGTCGTCGTCAATCTGGTGCGGGACCGCGATCTGTCGCGCACCATCACCAAATTCTACGGCAGCGAACGCGCCAAGGAGATTCGTACATCGCTCGATCCGCAATGCCTGTCCGGATTCCGCAAGAACGAAAAGTTTGAAATCGAGCATTCCGACGTGATCCTCACCGTCGACAGCGGCGACTTCGTCTTTCTCGACTGCGCCTATGAAGAGCTGCTGCAGTCCCTCGGACCGATCAACGACACCAGCTCGGTGCCATGGACCATGTTCAATGACGAGGTGTCGATGGGATTTTTCGACGTCTACGATCAGTACATTCTCAATTTGCTGTACGAGCCGCGCATCAAGGCCGGCATGACCGTGCAGGAGGTCAAGGCAGTACTGCCCGAAGTGCTCGCCGACGTGCGGGCGTGGGTCGCCAGGCAAAACAATTTGCCGGAGTAGCGACGATGACGTAATGCGCAGCTACGTCGGCGAATGCGCGCACGTTCTCGCGGGCGCGATTCGTCCAAGATTTGTCGCGAGGGGGCGCAAGGGCATCCGGCGCCCCCTTTCGGGTGGGCAAAACCGGCTTTTTTAGCGGATGGGCCCTGATAGCTGAGCCAGAAGCTGCCGAAGCCGGGCATTCTCCTCGCGCAGCGAATAAACTTCCGAATAAATTTCGCTGTGATGCTCGTCGCGCCGTTCTTTGCCACGACGCGCTGGCTGATTCTCGCGAAGGGCATTTTCAAGCAGCGCAAAAACGTCCTCGATCGGCTCGTCAGCCCAAAGTGAAGGTTCGCTGCGCCGGCGCTTGTGATGCTTCGGAACGTCTGTTTGCATGACTAATACTCCAATCCAGATAGCCGAACGTGCCCCCAGTCGCTTACTTCGCGAGAGCAGAGTGAATCGATTCGGCAGGCAAATTTGCGACTGAAATTGGAACCGGATTGCGCCAATGCGGCGTCATTGCGGCACTGGATCGAACCGGCTCTAGGTAGTGGTGACGATTTAACTATCTGAGCCATATTGCGATGGCAGCGAGTTTGACGAAGCCCATGAAGTTGACGAGGAGTTTGTCGTATCGGGTTGCGACGCGCCTGAACTGCTTGAGCTTGTTGAAGAAGCGCTCGATACGGTTG